>JBJMIH010000125.1:0-14391 GCA_045806985.1 Mycobacteriales bacterium
CGGCCGCCGGTCCGGCCTCACGTCAGCACTCGGCCGGATCGGGCCCGCCGCCGCCTCCGCCCTCCCCGAGCTGCTCGCGCTCCTCCCGGAGGCCAGTGCGGTGCGTGCGGTGGGCGAGCTCGGCCCCGCCGCGGCCCCCGCCGTACCCGCCCTCCGCCCGCTGCTCGACCACGCCGACTGGGAAACGGCGTTCCCCGCCGCGCGGGCGGTGTGGCGGATCACCGCCGACCCGGACCTGGTGCTCCCTGTCGTGGCGCGGTACCTGCCCGAGCAGGGCAGCGGGACCGGCCACCAGCACGCCACCATCCAGGCGGCGGGCATGCTGACCGACCTCGGCCCGGCCGGCGCGACGCTCGCTCCGCGGCTGCGCCCGCTGCTGGCGGCACCGGTGCTGTGGATACGGCTGCACGCGGCGGTCGCGCTGTGGGACGCCACCGGCGACACCGACACCGTGCTGCCGGTCCTCACCGGCGCGTGGGCCGAGAACCGGCACGCCCGCCGCACCGTGGCCCGCTGCCTCGCCGCGATCGGGCCGGCCGCCGCGGCCGCCGTCCCGCTGCTGCGCGCCGAGCTGGCCGAGCCGCGCCGCCACAACGTGCGGTCCCACGGCTGGAGCAGCAGCCAGGTCCGCGACGACGAGGAGTTGCTGCACGCCTGCGCGGCGGCCCTGGCCGCTACGGAGCCGTCGCCAGGGCCCTGAGCTGGTCGACCACCGCCGCCGGCGGCCAGCCGCGGACGTGGTACCGCGGCGGGTACAGGCCGTCGACCGGCTCGAGCCCGGCGGTTCGTGCCACCTCGTCCCAACCGGCGTAGAAGGTGTCCTCGCCGGGGAAGGCGACGAAGTCGGCCTCCGGGAGCAGCGTCTCCACCCCGTCCGCCCAGCTCGCCACGGTGAACAGCGAGCCGTCGTCGCGGCCGGCGGCGAGCAGGTTGGCGACGAAGATGTCGGCGCCCTCGTTCTGGTGCCGCTTGTTCAGCTCCTCGCCCTGCGCGGCGTACTCGGTGGCCGCGAGCACCACCTCGGCCCTGTGCACTGCCGCGCCGACCGGGTGCCCGACCGGGGCGGCGTACGGCACGACCCGGCCGGCATCGTCCACGGTGTACGCGGCGGGCGAGACCGCCCGGGCCGCCTCCCGGTACTCCGCCTCCACCAGTTCGAACAGCGACCCGAGCGTGTCCGGCTGGTCGCCGGTGACGAGCAGCGTGTTCTGGTCAGGGACGAACGCCACCGGCCGGCCGCCGACCCGTCCCGCCAGACCGGCCAGCCAGCCGTCGAGCAGCAGCCGGGCGGCGAAGTACCCGTCGCCGTCGTCGACGAACCGCAGCAGCGCCGGAGCCGCGGGCGGCTCGTCCGCCAGCGCCGCGAACCGGGCCACGTTTGCCCGCGCGGTGGCGAACACCTCCGCCGCCGGCACGCCCCACGCCGCCGGCTTGTCGCGGTTGACGTATGCCATCACCGTCGGCTGGTCGATGACCACGAGCTCGCGCAGGTACGGCAGGAACGGCCGGGACAGCGGGACCAGCCCGCCCGCGCCGAGGCCGAACGTGGCCGGCCGCACCACCGGTCGCAGCAGCGGCGCGACCCGCTCCCAGTCCTCCGGGATCGCCGGCGGCGCCACCATGTCCGCCGCGAACCGGGCGGTCAGCGCGTCCCGCTCGCCCTGGTCCATGCCGGTGGCCTCCTGGTACAGCGTGGCCAGGTTGATCGTGACGACCTCGCCGCCCGCCTCGCGCCGGAACCGCACCGCGAACGCGTCGCTGTCGTACCACGCCTCGGCGGCGCCGGCCCGCTCCACCTCGGCCAGCACCCGCCTGGCGTACTCGTGCCGGGACAGCTCGCCGGACCGCCGGAAAATCCCCATGGCGGTGCACGGTACGCCGGTCGGGCCGCACCGGGATTCCCGGTGGCCGGCGCGGCGTTCGCCGCACGGTCGTCAGCGCGCGCCTCCGCCGTGCGGGCCGGGCGACTCCAGCTCGGACGCGGCCTCCGGTTCCACTCCCGTACGCCCCGGCCGGCCCGGCGGCCTGCCCACGTCGCGCCGCCAGGCCTCGAAGCCGCTGGCGGTGGCCAGGATGACGGCGATCCCGAGCAGCCAGCCGCCGATCACGTCGCTGACCCAGTGGACGCCGAGCGCGATCCGGGTCATGCCGGTGAACAGCGGGATGACGGTGGCGAGCGTCCACGCCGCCGCGCGCCACCGGCCGTGCAGCGCCGGCAGCAGCGCGAGCAGCACGATCCCGCAGCCGAGCGTCGCGGTGAGCGCGTGCCCGGACGGGAACGAGGCGCCCGGCGCGTGCGCCACCGGCTTCGGCAGGTGCGGGCGCGCACGGCCCACCAGCGCCTTCGCCAGTACGCCCAGCACCCCGCCGGTGACGATGGTGACCAGCGCCCACGCGGCCAGCCGGGGCGCGCCCCGGTACACCAGCCAACCGGCCAGGGCGACGACCACCAGCCGGAACGGCCACGGCGAGAACACGTCCGTCCACGCCTTGAGCGCGTCGACGGCCACCGGGTGGCCGACCACCGCGCGATGCAATCCCCGTGCCGCCGTCTCGTCCAGGTCACGCAGCGGGTCCCAGGCGGCGACCACCAGGACCGCCAGCAGCGTGACCGGCAGCGCCGCCACCAGGACGGCGCCGGCGGCGACCGCGAGCCGCACGCCGAGGCGGCGGTCCGCGTGCCGCCGTACCGGCGACCAGGGCAAGTGCCTCACGTCTCTTTCGGTACCTCTTTTCCCGGTACCTGGCTACTCGCGAGTGGACAATCCGGACAGTACGGCGGTGAACAGCGCGCCCGCCGCGGCGAATCCGGCCGCCACCATCGCGGCCTGACCTGGGGTGACGGCGACGACGAGCGCGATGCCGACCGAGGAACCCAGGTAGCGGGCGGTGTTGTTGGCGCCGGACCCCATCGCCGCCCGGCCGGCCGGCACGCTGGCCACCGCCAGCCGGCCGAGCGCGGCGTTCAGCAGCCCGGTGCCGGTGCCGGAGACCAGCAGCCCGGGGACGAGCCACGGCCAGCTGCCGACGTCGACCATGGCGAGCTGCCCGGCGGCGGCCAGCGCGAACCCGACCGCCAGCGGCGCCCGGCCGGAGCCGGCGATCCGGCGGGCGGCGAGCGAGGCCAGGAACGAGGTCGCCGCCCAGATCGCGTACACCCCGGAGGCGGCCAGCGGGCCGAGCCCGTACCGCCGCTCCCACGCCGCCGGCAGCACGTTCATCAGCGCGATCACCGACAGGCCGGTGAACAGCGCGCCGCCGGTCGCGACCGCGAACTCGGGCCGGCGGAACAGGCCGAGGTCCAACAACGGCTCGCGGCCGGCTACCTGGCTGACCATGAACGCGACCAGCGCCGCGGCCGCCACCGCGAACAGCGCGGCGACCGGCCAGCGCGCCCACCCGGTACGGCCCTCCACCAGCGCCGCGAGCAGGCAGGACAGGCCGGCGCCGAGGGTCAGCGCGCCGACCGCGTCGGGCCGGCGCGGCACGGCCGCACGGGACTCGGCCAGCGCCAGCCTGGCGGCGACCGCCAGTACGGCGCCGGCGACCGCGACCACCCCGTACCCGGCCCGCCAGCTGACCAGCTGGGTGAGCAGCCCGGCCAGCAGCGGGCCGATCGTGATGCCGGCGCCGACCATCGCGCCCCAGGTCGCGGTGGCCCTGGCCCGCGCCGGCCCGGCGGGTACGGCGTGCCCCACCAGGCCGAGCGCGGTGGACAGCAGCGCCGCCGCGCCGGCGCCCTCGGCGATCCGGGCGGCGATGAACACGCCGGTGTCCGGCGCGGCCGCCGCGGCGGCGCTGGCGGCGGCGAAGACGACAGCGCCGAGCGCGAACACCCGCCGCCGGCCGTAGTCGTCGGCCAGCCCGCCGGCGACCAGCAGCAGCGCGGCCAGGCCGAGCCCGATGCCGCTCAGCTCCCGGGTCCGGCCGGCCGGCCCGCTGTGCAGGCCGGCGGCGGTGGTCGGCAGCGAGCTGATCGGCATCGTGAAGGCGAGCAGGACGAGCAGCGTGCCCGCGTTGGCGACGACCAGCGTCGGCACCGCGCCCCGCGCTGGCCGGGCCGCGACCGGCCGCGTCGCGACGGCGGTCACCGGAGCGCCTGCTGGTACGCGGCGAGCAGGGCCGGGTCGTCGAAGGAGCCGTGGTGGTGGACCTGCCGCCACCGGCCGTCCACCCACCGGAACACCCGGGTGGTGCGGATGGCCAGGTCGAGCTCGCTGCCGTCGGCGCCGACCCGGGTGCCGCGCTCGCGCCCGACCGCGTACGCCAGCTCGCCGCCGGTGTGCAGCGTGTAGTCGTGGAACTCGACGGTGACCCGGCCGGCGCCGCCGAACAGCCGCCGGTACACCGCCTCGATCTCGGCCCAGCCCCTGCTGATGCCGCCGAGCGGGTTGTCCATCGAGATCTCGCCGGCGGTGTGCCAGTTGCGCGCCATCAGCTCCAGGTCGCGGCCGTTGAAGGCGCGGTAGAACTCGTCCAGCGCCTGCCTCAGTTCATTGATTGAACCAATCATGGTCAGCACGCTAGCAGCATCGGTTCGTTCAGTGAACCGACGCGGAGTACGGTGTGGGGCATGGCACTCGGCAAGGGGTACGACCGGCAGGACTGCGCGTTCGCCCGCGCGCTCGAACTGCTCGGCGAGCGGTGGACGCTGCTGATCGTGCGGGACGCGTTCTACGGCGTCCGGCGGTACGGCGACTTCCTCGCCCACCTGGACGCGCCCCGCGCCGTGCTGTCCCAGCGCCTCACCGCGCTGGTCGAAGCGGGAGTGCTGGAGCGCAGGCGGTACCAGGACGCGCCGGCCCGGCACGAGTATGTGCTCACCCCGCGCGGCGAGGAACTCTGGCCGGCCATCTACACCCTCGCCCGCTGGGGCGAGCGGCACCTGCTCGCCGAGCCCTACCGGTACTTCCACCACGCCACCTGCGGCGCCCGCCTCGACCCCACCGGCTCCTGCCCGACCTGCGCCCGGTGGACGCCCCCCGCCGAGATCGAGGTCCGCCCCGGCCCCGGCGCCGACCCCTCACTGACCGACCCGGTGAGCGTCGCCCTCCACGAGCCCCACCGCCTGCTGACGCCCCTGCCCTAGACCATGCGAGGAGGGCACGGTGCGGTCACAGTCCGAGGACCGTGCGTACAGCGATTTCCACGCTACGCATCTCGGCCGGCGCAAGACGCCCGAGCCGACGTCGCAGGCGCGGCTTGTCCACGGAGTGCAGGTCCGTGCAATTCACATACGACTCGGGATACTTCGACACGCCACCTTCGGGCCCGATCGCCACATGGGTCACCGCCGGGCCTTCCGATCCGGTCACGAGTGCCACCGTCACCGCCGACAAGGGCGCCGCGATCCGGTTGACGGTGAGGACCACCACCGGATGCGGTCCGGCGCCCGGCACGGCACACGCCCACACCTCACCCCGCATCGGCGTGAGCCCGCTGGTAGCGCCTACCACTGCTCCGCGTCCGCCGCAGCCAACTCCTGTTCGGTCGCCGGGACCACTCCGCCTGGCAGCGGCGCCGACCGTTCACCGTAGAAGTTCCGGATGTCCTCCGCGGCGGCGATCTCCGCCGCCTCCCGGACGAGCAGGCGGATACCCTCTCGCAACGCCTCGGAGGTCGACGGCAGGTGGAGCTGCCGCATGACTTTCTGCAGGGCCTCCACCTCGTCGGCTTGCAGACGGACCTGCGCGACTCGCGAGCCACGACCTGTGGCACTGCCGGGCTTACCTCTCCGGGCAGCGACCTTCCTGCCTCCACGTTCTCCAGCAGCGGTGTGTCGTACAGATGTCATACAGACAGTATGGGACGACCGCGGGAGAGATACAAGCTCTGGACAGAGCATGTATACCGGGTATTATACTCGGTATAAGAGCGAGGGAGCTGGTCTGATGAGCGTGCGGCACGCGTTGCTTGCGCTGCTGAGCGAGGGTCCGAAGTACGGGCTGCAACTGCGGCAGGAGTTCGAGGAGCGGACCGGTGAGGTCTGGCCGCTGAACGTCGGGCAGGTGTACACGACCGTTCAGCGGTTGGAGCGGGACGGCTTGGTGGCGTCCGACGACGGGGACGAGCCCGGCCCGCAGAAGACCTTCCGGATCACCGCCGACGGGCGGAAGGAGCTGGACGGCTGGCTGCACACACCGCCGGACGTCGGCACCCCGCCGCGTGACGAGCTGGTCATCAAGATCCTGGTGGCGCTGCGGATGCCGGGCCTGGACACGGCCGAGGTGCTGCAGGCCCACCGCCGCCACCTGGTCGAGGTGATGCGCCGCTACACCCACCTCAAGGAGGCGGCCGACGAGACCGACCTCGGCCTGCTGCTGGTCGCCGACGCCGAGCTGTTCCGGCTCGAGTCGGTGGTCCGCTGGCTGGACTCGGTCGAGTCCCGGCTGCGCCGGCTGCCCGCCACGCCCGCCACGCCCGAACCGGTGGAGCCGGTGGAGCCGGTCGCCGAGCCGGCACGCGGGAAGGCGAGGTCGGGCCGATGAGAGACGACCGGGTGCTCCAGTTGATCGACGTGTCCAAGGTGTACGGCGAGGGCGCCACCGAGGTGCACGCGCTGATCGGCGCGGACCTGGCGGTCCGGGCCGGCGAGATGGTCGCGGTGATGGGGCCGAGCGGCTCCGGCAAGAGCACGCTGCTGGCCATCGCCGGCAGCCTGGAGGAGCCGACCGGCGGCGAGGTGATCGTGGAGGGCCGGACGCTGGGCGGCCTGTCCCGCCGCGACAAGGCCCGGCTGCGCCGCCGCCACATCGGGTACGTCTTCCAGGACTTCAACCTGCTGCCCGGCCTCACCGCCGTGGACAACATCACGCTGCCGCTGGAGCTGGACGGCGTGAGCGCCCGCACCGCCAGGGCCACCGGCCTGGAGACCCTCTCCGACCTCGGCCTCGGCGACTGCGCCGACCGGTACCCCGACGAGCTGTCCGGCGGTCAGGCCCAGCGGGTCGCGATCGCCCGCGCGCTGGTCGGCGAGCGTCGGCTGCTGCTCGCCGACGAGCCCACCGGCGCGCTCGACACGGCCACCGGCGAGACCGTGATGCGCCTGATGAGGGCCGCCTGCAAGCGCGGCGCGGCGACCGTGCTGGTCACCCACGAGGCGCAGCTCGCCTCCTGGGCGGACCGGGTGGTGTTCGTCCGGGACGGCCGGATCGTGGACCGGTCCGGCCCGCCGGCCGGCCCCGAGTCGCTGCTGGAGGCGGCCCCGTGAAGGGGCTGGCGGGGCGGCGGGCGGTGGCCCGGTGGGCGTGGCGGATGTTCCGCCGCGAATGGCGGCAGCAGGCGTTGGTACTGGCGCTGCTCGCGTTCACCGTCGCCGCCGCCGTCATCGGCATCGTCGCCGCCGACAACCTGGCCCCCTCCACCACCGCGACGCTGGGCAGCGCCCGCCAGCGGCTGATGATCGACGGCTCCGACCCGGCGGCCCTGCGGGCGGACATCGCCCTGGCCAGGCAGCATCTCGGCGCCGTCGAGCTGGTCGACCACCAGGTGGTGTCGATTCCCGGCTCCGCCGACCGGCTCGACGTGCGCGGCCAGGACCCGCACGGCCGGTACGGCGCCTCCACGCTGGGCCTACGCTCCGGCCACTGGCCGCACGGCACCGCCGAGGTCGCCCTCACCCCGCAGGTCGCGCAGCTCTACAAGGTCCGGATCGGCTCCCACCTCACCCTGGGCGACCACCGGTACACGGTCGTCGGCATGGTGGAGAACCCGCAGAAGCTGGACGACCGGTTCGCCCTCACCGCCCCCGGCGCGATCCAGCACCCCACGTCGGTGTCCGTGCTGGCGGCCGCGAGCGACGCGAAGTTCGACGCGTACAAGGCCGCGCGCACCGACCCGGTGCCGTGGGAGTCGCGTACCGGCACCGCCGGCAGGGCGGCGGCCGCGGCGATCCTGGCGATGGCCACCGCCGCGCTGCTGCTGGTGTCGCTGGTCGCGGCGGCCGGGTTCGCCGCGGTCGCGCAACGCCGGCTCCGCCAGGTCGGCATGATGTCCGCGCTCGGCGCGACCGACCGGCACGTGCGGCTGGCGCTGCTCGCGCACGGCGCGCTGGTCGGCGCGATCGCCACGGTCACCGGTGCGGTGGCCGGCGTGGCCGGCTGGTTCGTCCTCGCCCCGCACCTGGCCGGCGCCGCCGGGCACCGCGTCGACCGGTACCACCTGCCCTGGGCGCTGCTGCTCGTCGGGCTGGTGGTGGCGCTGGTGACGCCGACGGCGGCGGCCTGGTGGCCGGGCCGGGCGGTGGCGAAGGTGCCGACCATGGCGGCGCTGTCGGCCCGGCCGCCCCGCCCGAGCGGGCGGTACCGGACGTCGGCGCTGGCCGCCGTGGCCTGCCTCGCCCTCGGGGTCGGCTGCCTGGTCAAGGGCAACCAGCGCAGCGGGCCGCTGACGATGGTCGGGACGGTCGCGCTGGTCGCCGGCATCCTGCTGGTCAGCCCGCTCGCTATCCGCGCGCTCACCGCGCTCGCCGGGCGCAGCCCGTTCACCGTCCGGCTCGCCCTCCGCGACCTGCGCCGCCACCAGGCCCGGTCCGGCGCGGCGCTGGCCGCGATCAGCCTGGCGCTGGGCATCGCGGTCGCGCTGGTCGGCACGATGGCGGCCGCCCGCCGGACCGCCGGCCCCGGCAACCTGCCCGCCGATGAGCTGATGGTCCGGATCGGTGTGGAGGGGCCGCTGCTGCCGGACACCTCCGCGGCCCAGCTCGACGCCATGCGGACGGCCGTGGACCGGTACGCGGCCACGCTCGACCACGCCGACGTCGTCCCGCTCGAACGGGTCGTGGACCCCACGGCGCCGGCGGTACCGGCGTCCGGCGACGACCCGGGCGGGCTGCCGGCCACGGAGATCGGCGTGCCGATCAACGCGCACATGTTCCAGAGCACGCCGCTGTACGTCTACACCCCCGAGGTGGCCAGCCACTTCGGGCTCGGCCCGGTCCCGGCCGGGGTGGAGGTGCTCACCTCGAAGACCGGCAAGCTGGAGTACATCAACATGGCGGCGCGCCGGCTCGATCCGAAGGTGAAGACCGTGCGCCTGCCGGACTACTCCGACGCCCCGGCCGCGTTCATCACCGCCGACGCCGCGGGGAAGCACGGCTGGACGGTGGAACCGGCCGGCTGGCTCATCGAGAGCGCGCACCCGCTCACCGGCGACCAGGTCGCGTCCGCACGGGAGATGGCGGCCGGCGCTGGGCTCAGCGTCACCGCCCGGCACCACGAGAGTTCGCTGGTAACGGCCCGTGCGGCGGTAACGGGGGCGGGCGCGCTGCTGGCGCTGGCGGTGCTGGCGATGACGGTCGGCACCATCCGCGGCGAGGCCGCCGGCGAGCTGCGCACGCTCACCGCCGCCGGGGCGACCAGGGCGGTGCGGCGCGGGCTGACCGCCGTCACGGCCGGCGCGCTCGCGCTCGGCGGCGTGCTGCTCGGCGCGGCCGGGGCGTACCTCGCGCTGCTCGGCGCGTACGCGCACCGGCTGCACGCGCTGGCCGGGCCGCCCTACCTGGAGCTGGCGACCGCGCTGGTCGGCGTGCCGCTGCTGGCCGCCGGGGCGGGCTGGCTGCTCGGCGGCCGGGAGCCGGGGGTGCTGGCGCGGCGGCTGCTGGAGTAGCGATTGGCGTCCGGGGCTCGCGGCCGTGCTCACCGGCGCCCTGCCGATCGGCGGGGCGTCGGCCGCGCACGCGGCGGACGGCTTCGTGCACACCCAGGGCGGCTCGTCCTGTACCACCTGACCAGCGCGGGTGTCCCTCCGCTCGCGCTGGGGCGGGCCGCCCTGCTCGCCGGGTCGTCCCCCCGAGGACGCCGCCCGCCTCGAGGACGAGATGCGCCGCCTCCACCCGCCCGGCCGCGTCGGCCGCCCCGAGGAGGTCGCCACCGTGGTCGCCTACCTGCTCTCCCCCGACACGTCCTTCGTCAACGGCGCCACCGTCCCGGTCGACGGCGGCCGCACCGTACTCGCCCAGGACCCCGAGGCCTGAACGCCCCGGGGCCCCGGCGGCGGGTCAGCGGGTGGGCTGGATCTGGACGTGGTGGAAGTCGACGGGGAGGTTGGGGTAGCCGTCGCCGGGGTTGTTCTGGTCGTCCTCACCGGCGGCGGCGATCTTCCTGAGGACGTCCATGCCGCCGACGACGGTGCCGAAGGGCGTGTAGTTGGGGCGGAGGGTGGTGTCCTTCCAGGTGAAGAAGAACTGGCTGCCGTTGGTGTTCGGGCCGGCGTTGGCCATGGCCACGGTGCCGGCGGGGTAGGTGGCGCCGGTCAGGTTCTCGTCGTTGAACGAGTAGCCGGGGCCGCCGCTGCCGGTTCCGGTTGGGTCGCCGCACTGCAACACGTAGATCCGTTGGGTGGTCAGGCGGTGGCAGTGGGTGCGGTCGTAGTACCGGTGCTCGGCGAGGAACCGGAACGAGAACGTCGTGCACGGCGCCTGCGCGGTGAGCGCCCGCACGGTGATGACGCCCTGGCTGGTGTACAGCCTGATGAGGAACGGCCTGGCCACCTTGGCCGGATCGAAGGTCGGGATGCCCTTGAAGCGGTCGGCCGGGACGGCGGCGGTGAACCCGCAGTCCGGAGCGGCCGCGGGCGGGACGGCGGCAGCCGCGGGCTCGGCGGCGGGCGGCCGGACCGTGGACGGCGCGGCGCTGGCGGGCACGGTCCCGAGCAGGCCGGCGGCGAGCGTGGTGAGAGCGAGGGCGACAGCGCGGCTTCGGCGCATGAGGTACAGACCTCCCCAAATAGGTCACGACGGGCCGCCAGTCTAGGCCGGCGGGGTCACTCCACGTTGGCGTCCTCGGGGGCCTGCCGGGCCAGCGCCGCGAGCGTGTCGAGGGCGGTGGCGAGGGTGTCGGGCGGCGGCGCGGCCAGCGCCAGCCGTACCGCGTGCGGCGCGCGTGCCGTGCCGACGGCGAACGCGGCGGCCGGGGTGACCGCGATACCCCGCCGGGCCGCGGCCGCCACGAACGTCTCCGCCCGCCACCCTTCCGGCAGCTCCCACCAGGCGTGGTACGCGGCCGGGTCGGCCAGCACGGCGAAGCCGGCGAGCCGTTCGCCTGCGATCCGCTGCCGGGCCGCCGCGTCGTCCCGCTTGGCGGCCGCGACCGTGGCCGCCGTGCCGTCGGCCATCCACCGGGTGGCCGCGTCCAGCGCGAACCGCGCGGCCGCCCACCCGCCGGACCGGACCGCCGCCGCGACCGGGCCGGCGAGCGCGGCCGGCGGCACCACGAACCCCACGGTCAGGCCGGGCGCGAGCCGCTTGGACAGGCTGTCGGCGAGCACGACCCGTTCCGGCGCGAGCGCGGCCACCGGCGGCAGCGCCACCGGATCGTGCAGGAACGCGTACACGCTGTCCTCGACCGCGTACAGGTCCAGGTCGCGCAGCACGTCGGCGAGCGCCGCCCGCCGCGCCGCCGGCATCGTCATGCCGAGCGGGTTGTGCAGGGTGGGTTGCACGTACACGGCGCGCAGCGGCCCGGCCCGGTGGGCGGCCCGCAGCGCGTCCGGCACCAGCCCGTCCGCGTCGACGGCGAGCGGGACCGCGGTGACCCCGAGCCGGGCGGCGAGGGCCTTGACCACCGGGTACGTGAGCGCCTCCACCCCGAGCCGCTCGCCGGTCGGCACCAGCGCGGCGATCGCGGCGGCAAGGGCCTGCCGGCCGTTGCCGGCGAACAGGATCCGCTCCGGTTCCGGCGTCCAGCCGGCCCTGGCGAGCAGCGCGGCGGCCAGCTCGCGGGCGGCGGCGGTGCCGGCGACGGTGGCCGGGCGCAGGGCCGCGGCCAGCACGTCCGGGCGCAGCAGCCGCTCCAGCCCGGCGGCCAGCAGCGCCGGCTGCTCGGGCAGTACGGAGAAGTTCAGCTCCAGGTCGACGCGGGCGGCGCCGGGTTCGGCGAGCATCGGCTCGGGCGGCGGCGCGGCGGCCCGGACGTACGTGCCTCGACCCACCTCGCCGACGACCAGGCCGCGCCGGACCAGCTCGCCGTACACCCTGGCCACGGTCGACGGCGCGACGCCGTGCTGGCGGGCGAACCGGCGTTGCGGCGGCAGCCGGTCGCCGGGCCGTAGCCGGCCGGCGGCGATGTCGGCGGCGACCGCGTCGGCGAGGATCAGGTAGTCCACGACATTGCTCCGAGTACATTTCGAGCTATTGCCCCGAGATGGTAGCGCTCATAGCCTCGAAGCGTGAGCATTCTCGACCACGACGAACTCGGCGACGGCGCCCCGGTCCTGCTCGTGCACGGCCACCCGTTCGACCGGTCGATGTGGCGGCCCCAGGTGGCGCCGCTGGCGGCGGCCGGCTGCCGGGTCATCACCCCTGACCTGCGCGGGTACGGCAGCAGCCCGCTGCCGCGCGGCCCGGTCCGCTGGACCGACTACGCCCGCGACCTGGCCGCGCTGCTCGACCACCTCGGGCTCGACGGCGCCGTGCTCGCCGGCCTCTCGATGGGCGGCCAGATCGTGATGGAGTTTCACCGGCTGTACCCCGAGCGGGTCCGTGGCCTGGTGCTGGCCAGCACGTCTGCGCCGGCCGACACCGCGGACGGGATCGCCCACCGGCACGCGACCGCCGAGCGGCTGCTCGCCGAGGGCATGGCCGGATACGCCGGGGAGGTGCTGCCGCGGATGGTCGCACCGGCCACCCTCGCCACCCGGCCCGACGTCGCCGAGCACGTCCGCGCCATGATGCTCGCGGCGCCGCCGGCGGGCGCGGCGGCCGCGCTGCGGGCCCGCGCCAGCCGGCCGGACTACGTGCCCATGCTGCCGCGCATCGCCGTGCCGGCGCTGGTCGTGGTGGGCCGCGAGGACGACTTCACCCCGGTCGCCGACGCCGAACTGCTGGCCGACCGCATCCCGGCGGCCACCCTGGTGATCATCGACGGTGCCGCCCACCTGCCCAACCTGGAGCACCCGGACGCCTTCAACGCCGCGCTCGCCCGCCACCTGACCGCGGTGCTCAGCGCGTGAGCCGGGGGTGGTGTCAGGTGGTGGAGATGCCGACGCCGCCGCGGGTGGCGGCGCCGTACCGCTCCTTCTCCCTGGCCAGGTCGAGCCGGCCGATGCGCCTGCGGGCGTCGCGGGCGGCGTCGTCGAGCTGGTCGGCTGGCACGATCCAGGCCACCTCGAACTCCAGGCCGTCCGGGTCCTTGGCGTACAGGCTCTTGGTGGTGCCGTGGTCGGAGGAGCCGACCAGCGACCCGGCCTCGCCGAGCAGGCCGGCCAGCCGCTCCAGCTCGTCCAGCGTGTCGACCTCCCAGGCCAGGTGGTACAGGCCCACGGTGGCCTGACCCGCCAGCGACGGCCCCGCGCCCGCGCCGATCTCGAACAGGCCCAGGTCGTGGTCGTTGGTGGACCCCGGAGCCTGGAGGAACGCCGCCCCGGCGAAGCCGTCCGGGGTCATGTCGACCCGGCGGAAGCCGAGGAGGCCGGTGTAGAAGGCGACGCTGCGGTCCAGGTCCCGGACGTACAGCACCGCGTGGTTCAGCCGGTGGATACCCATGCCGCCGTAACGGACCGTGTACGGACGGGTATTCCCGCTCCCCGATCGCGCGGTTGCTGCCCTGGTAGATCGCGTTGGTCGGGGCGGGAGCTGTCACGCTTCGGACATCAGGGCGGATGGGCGATGTGTTGCGTCCGCCCTCCACACCCGTACGGTGGGGACGTGGTGCGCGACGGGGACGCGAACGGTCGAGCTGACGGATGGTTACGGTCCGCTGCCGAGCGGGTGGTACGCCAGGCGGCCCAGCTTGGCCCCGCCGCCGTCCCCGGCTGCGGTGGTGCCACCTTCACCGCGTGGGACGGCCAGTTGCCGCTGGTCTCCGCCTCGACGCGGCCGGGGCTGGCCCGGTTCGCCACCGTGGAGCAGTCGCTCGGCTACGGCCCGACCTGGGAGGCCCTGCACACGCTGCGTCCTGTCGACACCGATGACCTGATCGCCGACGACCGCTGGCCG
Source organism: Mycobacteriales bacterium (assembly GCA_045806985.1). Taxonomy (GTDB): domain Bacteria; phylum Actinomycetota; class Actinomycetes; order Mycobacteriales; family JBJMIH01; genus JBJMIH01. Next base: position 13,934 of record JBJMIH010000125.1, read on the forward strand.
CGGCTGCGGCCGTACGCCGTCCGGTGGGGTGCCCGCTGCGTCACCTGCATCGTCGTCAAGGGCACCGGGCTGGTGGCGACGTTCGCCCTGTTCGGAACGCTGCCCCGGTCGGCGCCACTGGGAGCGGTTCCGGTCGGGTCGGCGATCGCCGCCGAGGCGCTCTCCGAGCTGGCCGCGCTCCGGCTCGCGTCGCGCTGACGATCGCACCTTCCCGCGCCACTCCCCGGAGCGGGGAGCGGCGCGGGAAAGTGCTTCTCCCCCGGCACACGAGAGCTCGTGTGGCCGGGCGCCGGCGCTACGAGACGGCGCCCAGCATCTTCATCGACTCGGCGTCCGGACGCTGCCGGAGCTTGGCCAGCCCGTTCTTCTCGAGCTGGCGGATCCGCTCCCGGGACAGCCCGAAAACGACGCCGATCTCGTCCAGAGTGTGCGGCTCGCCGTCGACGAAGCCGAACCGC
>JBJMIH010000126.1:0-17228 GCA_045806985.1 Mycobacteriales bacterium
CCGCGGGTGGGATGGGCGGCGACCAGCACCTTCGGCGGGCCGCTCATCTCCTTGCCGACCAGGAACTTCTGCTGGTTGCCGCCGGAGAGCGCGAAGGCGGGCACGTCGGGGCCGGGGGTCTTCACGCCGTACTCGCGGATGATTCGCTCGGTGTCGCGGATCGCGCCGCGCTTGTTGAGCAACTGGCCCCTCAGGAAGCTGCGGGCCACCGGCGGGCGGGTCTGGTGGCCGAGGATGCGGTTCTCCCACAGCGGCTCGGCGAGCAGCATGCCCTGCCGCTGCCGGTCCTCGGGGATGAACCCGACGCCGCCCTCCCGACGCCGCTGGGTGCTCCAGCCGGTGACGTCGGTCCCGTTCAGCCGCACCGAGCAGGCGCTGGCGCGGCGGAGCCCGAGCAGGGTGTCGACCAGCTCGGCCTGCCCGTTGCCCTCGACGCCCGCCACGCCGACGACCTCGCCGGCGTGCACGGTCAGGTCGACACCTTCCAGCAGCGCGCGGCCGCCGTCCGAGCGCAGGCCCAGGCCGTCGACCTGGAGCAGCACCTCGTCGCGGACCGTGGACTCGCGGGTCTCCGGGCTGGGCAGCTCGCCGCCCACCATCAGCTCGGCGAGCTGGCGGGGGGTGACCGCGCCGGCCTCGACGGTCGTCACCGTGGTGCCGGCGCGCAGCACGGTGATCCGGTCGGCGACCTTGATCACCTCGTCCAGCTTGTGGCTGATGAACAGCACCGTCAGGCCCTCGGCCCGCAGCTCGGCGAGGTTGGCGAACAGCTCGTCCACTTCGTGCGGCACCAGGACGGCGGTCGGCTCGTCGAGGATGATGATCTTCGCGCCGCGGTACAGCACCTTGAGGATCTCGACGCGCTGCCGCTCTCCGACGCCGAGCTGCTCGACCAGCACGTCCGGGTCGACGCCGAGGCCGTACCTGGTCGACAGGTCGCGCACCTTGCGGCGGGCGCCGCGCAGGTCGAGCCGGCCGGGCAGGCCGAGGACGACGTTCTCCAGCACGGTCAGGTTGTCGGCGAGCATGAAGTGCTGGTGCACCATGCCGATGCCGGCCCTGATCGCGTCGGTGGGGCTGCGCAGGTGCTGCTCGGTGCCGTTGACGCTGATCGTGCCGGAGTCCGGCCGGATCATGCCGTAGAGGATCTTCATCAACGTGGACTTGCCGGCGCCGTTCTCCCCGCAGATGGCGTGCACCTCGCTCGGCAGGACCACCAGCTCGACGTCGCGGTTGGCGACCACGCCGGGGAACGACTTGGTGATCCCACGCAGCTCCACGGCGGGAGTGGCGGTCACTCGCTGCCTCCTACAGGGTCTACAGGGTGTGCCGGAGCGCCCGGGCCCGTGAAGGGACCCGGGCGCTTCGCCGATGCGGGATCAGGACCCGGTGGGCTTCGTCGGGACCGTGATCTTGCCGTCGATGATGTCCTGCTTGGCCTTCTCGAGCTTGTCCTTGATGTCGTCGACGTAGCCGCCGGAGGTGGCGTAGGAGATGCCGCCGTCCTTCAGGCTGTACCGCTGCTCACCGGTCAGCGGCTTCTTGTCCACGTAGCTCTTGATGTAGTCGTACACGGCCACATCGACCCGCTTCGTCATCGAGGTGAGGATGACCTTCTGCTGGTCGGGCGTGGCGGTCTGGTACTGGTCGGAGTCGACGCCGATCGCCCAGACCTGCTTGCCGGCCTTGCGGGTGTCGACCGCGGCGTCGAACAGGCCGGGGCCGGACTTGCCAGCGGCGTGGTAGATCACGTCGGCGCCGTTGTCGTACATGCCCTGCGCGGCGACCTTGGCCTTGTCGGGGGCGTTGAAGCCGCCGAAGTCCGGCGGGGTGGTCAGGTAGGTGACGTCGACCTTGATGTTCGGGTCGACCGAGTGCACGCCCGCGATGTACCCGGCCTCGAACTTGGCGATCAGGTCGCTCTTCACGCCGCCGATGAAGCCGACGTGCTTGGTCTTGGTCTTCAGCGCGGCGGCCATGCCGACCAGGTAGGAGCCCTGCTCCTCGGTGAAGACCAGGTTGGCGACGTTCGGCTCCAGGTGGGAGGAGTCGTCCACGATCGCGAAGTGCGTGTTCGGGTTGGCCTTGGCGATCGTGTCCAGGTCGTTCGACCAGGCGAAGCCGACGCCGACCACGGGGTTGAAGCCGCCCTCGGTGAGCTGCTTGAGCCGGTCGGACCGGTCGGTGGCCTGCTGGTTCGGGCTGACCTCCTGGGCCCGCACCTTGAGCTGGGACTTGGCCTTGTCCAGGCCGGCCGCGGCGGAGTCGTTGAACGACTTGTCGCCACGCCCGCCCACGTCGTAGGCCATACCGACCTTGACGGAGCCCTTCCCGCCGCCGTTGTCGTTGTTGTCGCTGCCCTTGTTACCGCAGGCCGACAACGCGAGCGCCCCGACGGCGAGCGCAGCGGCCCATCTGATCCCACGCACCCGGCGCAAGACGTGCTCCCTTCCCCACGGAACGTTCCGCAACGCTGCGGACCGGCGCAGCGTAGCGCCCGTTTGGTGGCAAGCAAATCAACCGGCGGCGGTGACACCACATCGTGACTTTCCCAGCCACGCCCGACCCCACCCCGCCACCAGAAACAGCAGCATAACGACCCATTCCCGACCACCCCCGCACCCCACCCCCAGCCCCTAGACTCGACCCCATGACCGGCTACCAGCCGATGACCCTCGCCGCCCTGGCCCACCACCTGACCACGACCGGGGACCAGGAAACGCGCTGGCGACTCGTCTGGGAGTTCCTCGAGGAGTACCGCTGGGAGCCCCCCACCACCCGCCTCGCCCTCCTCGACGACGAACCACCCCCCACCGGAGACGAGCGCTGGGACGTACTCCTCGCCGCCCTCGCCGAACACCTCGCCGCCCGAGCGGACACCGCCGCCCCCGCCTGGGCCGAAGGGCGCCGGCTCCGCCGCTTCTGGTTCCCCGACGACCTGCCCTCCGCTCGCGTGGAGGCCCTGGTCCACGCCCCGGCCGCCTTCCGGTCCCGCGGCATCTTCCTCTCCCCTCGCGATCTGGAAGCCGCGTGAACGAGGAGCCCAGCCCGCTCCTCGGCCGCAAGGAGATCGAGGACGCCTTCCGCCGTCTCGGTGACCGCCTGCACCGGCGCGGCGTGGTGGCGGACATCTACGTCTTCGGAGGTGCGGCGATGGCGCTGGCGTACGACTCCAGGCGCGCCACCCGGGATGTGGACGCGGTCTTCGTGCCTCACGGCGTCGTCCTCGAGGAGGCACGTGCGGTCGCCGACGAGCTGGGCCTTCCGTCGTGGTGGCTCAACGAGCAGGCGAGCGCCTACGTCTCGCGCGCGGACGACCAGAGGCGCAGGCACATCTTCGATCACCCCGGCCTGCGGGTCTCGACCGCGTCGGCGGAACATCTGCTGGCGATGAAGGTGCTCGCGGGACGGCGGCGTGACTACGAGGACATCCGGGTGCTACTGCGCGAACTCGACCTCGCCACCGTCGATCAGGTCTTCGAGTTGTGCGCTCAGGTCTTTCCGGACGAGGAGATCCCGGATCGCGTGCGGCTGCGGCTGGAGGATCTGTTCGGCGCGGGGTAGGTCTGCACTTTTGGGCAGGGGTTGCGGGGCGGGGGCTGTTTAGCCTGGGTACGTGATGCGTGCTTCGTGGCAGAAGGGGCCCCGGCGACCGCCGGTGGTCGGGAGTGGGCGGGTGGCCGAGGGGGACGGCCTCGTTGCGCAGCGGGCGGTGGACGCGCTGGTCAGGGGCCGGGCACGGCATCCGAGCCTGGGTGCGGCGGTCACCACGTTGCAGCGGACCGCGGGGAACCGTGCGGTCAGCGGGATGCTGCGGGTTCAGCGGCACTCGTCGTGGGAGCACGCGCTGCTGGGCGACACCCCACCGAAGGCGCTCGGGCAGGCCGCCGTGTCGAACGCGGCGCGCAAGCACGTGGTGGCCGAGGAGTGGGAGCGGATGAAGTTCTTCCAGAACAATCCGCGTGCCGACCCGACCAGCCGGTTCCCGGACGTCCGCTGGATCAAGCTGCGCGGCAGCGGCCTGTGGGTGAGCAACGGCGAGCTGAACGCGCTCGGCGACTACCTGCCGGACCCGTCCGCGTACGACACGCTCACCGCCGACCAGCTGATCCCCGTGCTGCAGAAGATGCGCGGGGTGATCATGGGCTCGGCCGGGGCCGAGTTCAACCTGCACGACGACTCGATGAAGGGCGCCGCCGACAGCTGGCTGCCCGGCGCGGCCGGCGAGGTCAAGGCGCTCGACAACGCCACCGCCGGACTGGGCACCAACCGGTACGCCGGCCTGGTCTCCCGCAACGCCTGCCACTTCGCGCCGTTCAGCTGGGAACGCTGGTCGCTGTACCACACCGAGGCCGCCACCGAGGCCAGGCTGCACCACGACGCCATGGGCGCGGTCACCCCGCTGCGCGTGGTCGACACCAGCGTCGAGGAGCACGAGCGGCAGGCGCTGCTCAAGAACGGGTACGCCGACCACTTCCTCCAGGACTCCTTCGCCGCCGGCCACCTGGTGAACAAGACACTGGTCATGCAGTGGTTCGTCGACTACCTGAACGGCATGAACTGGCTGGACCGGCCGTGGATCGGCGTGCCGGGCGCCGACGTGATGAAGCGGATGGGCAGCAGGCAGCAGACCGGGGTCGCCGGCACCGACCGGTACGGCAAGCCGCCCACCTCGGACCGCACCAGCGGCGACGACCGCTGGACCGGCACCGACGCGATCGACCCGCAGACCGCGCAGGAGCGCTACTCCCGCGAGGGCCGGATGGCCGGCTCCGGCGTCACCGGCGCCAACCCCGCCGAGCGGGAGGCCAACTACCAGGCGTACCTCGCCTTCCTGAACAGCTCGTTCCTCCAGCTCGCGGCCGGCGCCGCGCACGACTACTTCAACAAGCACGGCCTGCTGGTGGAGAACGACAACGGCGACCGGATGGCGGTCGGCGGCGACGACACGATGCTCAGTAAGTCCGGTCCGCTCGGCGCGATGGTGGCCGGCCTGGCCGCGTCCAAGTCCCGGCAGGCGATCGACGACCTGATGCGGACCGGCGCGACCGAGTGGACGGTCGACCGGATCTTCGGGTTCGTGCCGCAGCGGGTGGTGATCCCGACGCCGAAGGGCGGTCCGGGGAAGGTGTACTCGCTGGCCGAGTTCCAGCAGGAGGTCCTGCACGACCTGTGCATGAAGCAACTGTTCCCGGAGCTTCTGGACAGCGCCAAGTCGGACCTGGTGCGGTACTTCGGCTCCAGGATGGTCGACGGCGGGATCTCGCAGGACTCCCCCGGCGGAAAGGCCAGGCCGCTGCCCCCGGGCGACTACCCGGTGCCGACCGGCGGGAGCAGTTCGGGCTGAGCCGGCACGAACCGGATCTATCCCTCCATGCCTCCGTGGCCGGCCCGCCGGCTGTTAGCCTGCTGTCACGATGCGGAAACCGCTGACTGCTGCTTTCCTTGTGCTGCTGGCGTACGGGGGTGCCGTGCCGGCCGCCGCGGCCGACCCGACCGCGCCCGTGGTCGGTGGTGCGCGGATGGCGGATCCCGGCGTGGTCTCGTCGCCGGACGTGGTCCCGCCACCGCCGCTGGGCGCCGTCTCGTACACGGTTTCCGATCTCCGCACCGGCCGGATCTACGCCGCCAAGGACCCGCACTACCGCAGCCTGCCGGCCAGCACGCTGAAGACGTTGACCGCGCTCACCCTGCTGCCCCGGCTCGATCCCCAGCAGGTCGTCACCGCCGAGCCCGGCGACCTGCAGATGGAGTGCACCTGCGCGGGCGCGGTGGCCGGCCGTCCGTACACCGTGGACATGCTGTTCCACGGGCTGTTGATCTGGTCGGCGAACGACGCGGCCAACCTGCTGGCCAAGGCCAACGGCGGGTACGACAAGACGCTCGACGACATGAACGCGATGGCCGCCTGGCTGCACGCGAACGACACGCACGCCGCCACGCCGTCCGGACTGGACGGTCCCGGCCAGACGATCTCCGCCTACGACCTGGCGCTGATCAACCGCGAGGCGTACAAGCTGCCGGCCTTCCGCGACATCATCGGCACCGATCGCTGGCTGTTCCGCCCCACGGTCGACGGCGGCCCGCAGAACTGGCTCACCAACAAGGTGCGCCAGCACGCCAGCGAGGCGGGTGTCGCCGGCCTGGTCGGCGGCAAGGACGGCTGGACCAGCGCGGCCCAGCACACGCTGGTGCTGTTCGCGGAGCGTGACGGCCGGACGATGATGGTCACCCTGGTACGGGCCGACAACTCGTTCTGGGCGCAGGGCCGCCAGCTGATGGACTGGGCGTTCACGGTGCCGACCAAGGCCGACCCGGTCGGCCAGCTGGTCGCGCCGGGCGACCCGCCGCAGCGGCCCCGGAAGCCGCCGGTGGTGGCGGTGCCGGCGGGCGGTCACCACGGGCACGGCACGGTCGCCAGTGGCCTGGGCGGCAGCCTGGCCGGCACCGGCAGCGCCGCCGCGCTGATGGTCGTCACCATCGGTTACCTGCGCTGGCGGCGGCGCCGGTCCCGGCGTGACGTCGAGCGCTACCTGCCGTCGTCCTACCTGCCGGCGGCCGCCGGCTCGGCCCCGTCACGGGAGCCGGACGACGGGGACGGGCACGTGTCCGGGACGGACTGACCCGGCGCCCGCTCCAGCACGTCGCACGCGGTCGCCAGCCATGCCGAGCAGATCATCAGCAGCCTGGTGACCAGGTTGACCCACAGCAGCAGGCCGATCGCGATCGCGAACGTCCCGTACAGCGCGTTGTGCGTGGTCCGCCCGACGTACCAGGTGCCGACCTGCTTGAGCAGCTCGAACCCGACCGCGCCGAGCACCGCCGCCCCGAGCGTGTCCCGCCACGGCATCCCCAGCCGGGGCAGCCCGACGAGCAGGTACCCGAACAGCAGCACGTCCAGCAGCAGCGAGACGACCAGCCCGGAGGTGGCCACCAGCCAGCCGATCACCGGATGCGAGCTGCCCAGCCAGCCGGCCACCCGGTCGGACATGCCGGCCGACAGCGTGGTGATCGCCACCGACACGGCCGCGATGACGCCCAGGCCGGCCAGCACGCCGAGGTCGAGGAGCTTGCGGATGAAGAAGTTGTTGGGCTCCTCGCGCCGCCTGTGCACCGCCCGCTCGGCGGAGCGCAGCGCGTTCACCCAGTTCAGGCCGGTGAGGACCAGACCGACCAGGCCGAAGACGCCGACCGTGCCGGCGTGGTGGGCGATCGAGTTGAGGTCCAGGCCGTGCCTGCCGCCGACCAGGCCGGGGAAGTCGTTGCTCAGCGCCCGCTCGGCGCTGTCCAGCAGCGACGGGTACCGGCCCAGCAGCACCCCGAACACCGCGAAGGCCAGCGCGAACAGCGGGAACAGGGCGAGGAAACCGGCATACGTGACGGCGGCCGCCATCCGGCCCCCGTTTACCTCACCGAGCCGCTGGACGGTCCTGGCCACGTGGTCGAACCAGGTCCAGCGCCGCCTCGCCGCCGTCAGCTCCGCTGTGACCGGCTGCCTGACCTTGTCCACGAGGGCCACCACACCCCCAGCATCGCTCACTTGGCAGAATCGAGCCGGTACTCCTCGTGAATCAGCCACTCACCGCTCACGTGCGTGTACAGGGTGAGGTGCTCCACCGGGTACCTGGCGTCGAAGGAGCCCAGCCCCTCGTACACCGCGTCCAGCCGGTCGTCGGGCAGGTTCTGGGCCACCGTGACGTGCGGGTGGTACGGGAACCGCACCGGCACCGCCAGCGGCCCGGACCGGACGTCCTCGGCCAGCAGCTCGCACTCGGCGATGCCGGCAGCGACCGCCACGAACACCACCGGCGACACCGGCCGGAACGTGCCGGTACCGCGCAGGTGCACGGTGAACGGCAGGTGCCTAGCCGCCACCTTGGCCAGGTGGGCGCGTACCGCCTCGAACTGCGTGCCGTCCACCTCGGTCGGCGGCAGCAGCGTGATGTGCGGCGGCACGGTCGCGGCCTGCGGATCGCCGGCCCGCTCCCGCCAGGCGCGCAGCACCCCGGCGTACGGCTCGGGGACGCCGAACGCCACCCCGATCGTGTGCATCAGCCCCGCCGCGGGCGGGCGAGGAAGCCGAGCTTGTCGTACACGGTCGCCAGTGTCGGCGCGGCGACCGCCTCGGCGCGGTCGGCGCCGTCGGCGAGCACGCCGTCCAGGTAGCCGGGCTCGTCCAGCAGCTCGCGGAACCGCCGCTGGATCGGCTCCACCTCGGCCACCACCGCCTCGGCCACGTCCTTCTTGAAGTCGCCGTAGCCCCTGCCGTCGTACTCCTTCTCCAGGTCGGCGACCTCCCGTCCGGTGAGCGCCGACATGATCGACAGCAGGTTGCTGACACCCGGCTTGTCGTCCCTGGCGACGATCTCCCTGCCGGTGTCGGTGACCGCGCTCCTGATCTTCTTGGTGAGTGCCTTCGGATCCTCGAGCAGCACCAGCGTGCCGGCCGGCGGCAGCGACTTGCTCTTCTTCTTCGTCGGGTCCTGGAGGTCGCCGATCTTGGCCGCCGAGGACATGATGTACGGCTCCGGCAGCGTGAAGACCTTCCCGTACCGGCTGTTGAAGCGCTGCGCCAGGTCCCGGGTCAGCTCGATGTGCTGGCGCTGGTCCTCGCCCACCGGCACCTGGTCCGCCTGGTAGAGCAGGATATCGGCGGCCTGGAGCACCGGATACGTGAACAGCCCGACCGTCGCGCCGCCCAGCTCGCCGCGGGCGCTCTTGTCCTTGAACTGGGTCATCCGGCTGGCCTCGCCATAACCGGTCAGGCAACCCATCACCCAGCCCAGCTCGGCGTGCTGCGGCAGGTGCGACTGGACGAAGATCGTGCAGCGGGCCGGGTCCAGCCCGCAGGCGATCAGCTCGGCCACCGACTCGCGGGTACGCCGCCGCAGCTGGGCGGGGTCGTGCGGCATGGTGATCGCGTGCAGGTCGACCACGCAGTAGAAGGCGTCGTGCGTGTCCTGGAGGCCTACCCAGCGGCGTACCGCGCCGAGGTAGTTGCCGAGATGGAAGCCGGAGCCGGTGGGCTGGATGCCGGAGAGCACGCGCGGTCGGGACATGCCGTGATTCTCTCAGCCCCGCCGCTGCCGCGCTTCGGGCACTCCTGACGCACCCCGGACGCACTGCCGATCAGGGTTGGGATGGCCATGCCCATGTACGACCATGAATGCGTGGGTGCGGACCCGGACGTCCTGCTCCAGGGCGGCGACCCGGACCGGCCGCCGTGGCCGGCCCGGCAGTGGCTGAGCCGCTGGGGCCGGTGGGGCCGCTGGGGCCGGTGGGGGGCGGGCGGCGCCGCCGTCGCGCTCGCCGTCGCGCTGGTGCTGATCAACCACGCGCGGGCGAGCCGCGACGACCCGGCCGCCGGCCCGCCGGCGGCGACACCGAGCACCGCCGCCCGGCCGCCGCTCGGCGGCTTCCGGCTGGCGGACTGGCTGGTCAGCGGCGCAATCACGATGACGACCCCGGACACCGGGTACACGATCGGCGCCGACTGCGCGATGTCCCGGCCCGGCTACTGCACGCTGCGGCTCCTCGTCACCACCGACGGCGGCCGGCACTGGCGGCCGCGCGGGGTGCCGCTGGAGGGCGTCCGCGGCGGCGGGGTGACCACGCTGGTACCCGACCCGGCCAGCGGGCTGGGCGCGTTCGACGTGTTCGACCAGAACCAGCGGCCGATCTACCGCACCACCGACCTGGGCCGGCACTGGTTGCCGATCACGTCCCGGCCGGCGCGGATTCCGGAGGTGCCCGGCGGCACGCGCCGGCTGTACGCACCGGCCAACTTCCAGGACCCGCAGGTCATCGACCTAGTAAACGGCACGGTGGCGCCGCTGGCCGGCGCGCCGTCGCTGCGCGCGGACGCCGTGTACACCGACGACCACGGCAACACCTGGCTGAGCGGCGTCGACGACGACGGCCACGCGCTGCTCGCGGTGCCGCGCGGCGACGGCAGCTGGCGCGGCGTCGTGCTGCCGGGGTCGCTGGCGTACGGCACCGTGCGGGTCGCCGACGTCACCGACACCAGGATCGCGGTGCTCGGGCAGCCGGCCAAGCCCGGCAGCATGCTGGAACACCAGCCCACCACCCTGTGGACCTCCACCGACGGCGGGCTGAGCTGGCAGCAGGCGCGGATCGCCGGCCCGCCGCCGGACATCGCGCAGGCCCGCTGGGTCGGCGACCGGCTGCTCGTGCTGGACCAGGCCGACGGCACCTGGTGGAGCACGGACGGCGGCCACACGTTCAGCCGGATCGGCGCCGAGATGCCGTCGCTGACCGGCACCCAGCGGGTGAACGGCCAGCTCTACGCGTGGTACGCGCCCGGGTACCAGCTGGGCTGGTTCGTCTGGTTCGACGCGAACGGCGCGCCGCACGGCTTCGCGCCCCGCTGAGCCGGGCCGCGGTGGTCAGGGTTTGCTGAGGTCGACCGCTGGCGGCGCCGCCAGCACCCGCAGCCGGGACACCCGCCGGCCGTCCAGCTCGACCACGGTGATCAGCGCCTCGCCGGCCCGGACCTGGTCGCCCACCTGGGCCAGCCGGCCCAGCCTGGCCAGCACGTAACCGCCGGCCGTCTCGTACGGCCCGTCCGGCAGCCGGCAGCCGGTGCGCTCGGCGAACTCGTCCAGGTTCAGCAGGCCGGGCACCTCGACCACGCCGTCCGTGCCGGCCGCCTGCTCGTCGGCCACGTCGTACTCGTCCCGGATGTCCCCGACGATCTCCTCCACCAGGTCCTCCAGCGTGACGATGCCGGCGGTGCCGCCGTACTCGTCCACCACGATCGCCAGGTGGTGGCCGCCGCGGCGCATCTCCGACAGCGCGGCCAGTACCCGCTTCGAACCCGGCAGCCGCTCCACCTCGCGGGCCACCTCACCCACGGTGAGCGCCCGGTTCCCGCGTACCCGCGGGTTGAGCAGGTCGCGGATGTGCACGAAGCCGACCACGTCGTCGTAGGACTCGCTGATCACCGGGAACCGGGACAGCCCGGTCGGCCAGGCGATCCGCGCCGCCCTGCTGACGGTCATCCTTCCCTCCAGGAAGGTGACCTCGGTACGTGGCAGCATCACCTCGCGCAGCTGCCGCGAGCCGGCCGCGAACACGTCATCGATGAGCTGGCGCTCGTCCCGGCCGAGCGACTCGTGTGCGGCGACCAGGTCGCGCAGCTCCTCCTCGGTGATCGCCTCCCTGGACGCCTTCGGGTCGCCGCCGAGCAGCCGTACCACCCCGTTGGTGGTACGGGACAGCAGCCAGATCACCGGCCGGACCAGGATGGCGAGCCGGTCCAGGGTCGGCCCGACCGCGCGGGCGGTGGCCTCGGCCCGCTGCAACCCGATCCGCTTGGGCGCGAGCTCGCCCAGCACCAGCGTGACGAACGAGATCATCAGGGTGACCCCGACGATGCCGACCGTCGTCGCCAGCCAGTCCGCCATCCCGGCCTTGACCAGCGCGTCCTCGGCGTTGCGGGACACCGTCACCGCGCCGAACGCGCTGGACAGCAGCGCGGTGAGCGTGACGCCGAGCTGCACGGCGGCGAGGAACCGGTTCGGGTCGGCCACCAGCTTCGCGACAGCCCTGGCCCGCCGGTCGCCGCTGTCCGTCATCGCCCTGAGCTGCCCCTCGCGCAGCGAGACCAGCGAGATCTCGGCCGCGACGAACACCCCCTCCAGCATGATCAGCGCGAGGATGATCGCGACATTGATCAGCGTACTGTTCACCGCGGCTCGCTACTCGGAGGCTCCGTCACGATCACCAGGCTATCCGGGCCCCCCGCCACGGACGACGCGGGCCGACCGCCTCATCTCCCCCGGACGCGCCGAAGGCCCGGACACGGTGGAGCGGCCGGGCCTTCGCGTGAGTGCGGGTCAGAACTTGTCGACGTCGTTCTGCTTGGCGCGTACGGCGTCGGCGGCCTGGCGGAGTGCGGTGAGTTCGGTGTCGGTGAGGTCGCGCTCGACGACGCGGCGAACGCCGGCCGAGCCGATCTCGGCCTCGACGCCGAGGTAGACGCCGGAGATGCCGTACTGGCCGTCGACCCAGGTGCAGACCGGCATGACCTCGCCGGAGTCCTCGACCACCGCGCGGGCCATCCGGGCGGCCGCCGCTGACGGGGCGTAGTACGCCGAGCCGGTCTTCAGCAGGGCGACGATCTCGCCGCCGCCGTTGCGGGTCCGCTGGACCAGCTCCTCGATCTTGTCGGCCGGCATCATCTCGGCGAGCGGCTTGCCCTCGACCGTGCAGGCCGACGGCACCGGCACCATGGTGTCGCCGTGCGAGCCGAGGGTGAGCGTGCGGACCACGCCGACCGGCACGCCGAGCGCCTCGGCCACGAAGTAGGAGAACCGCGCCGTGTCGAGCATGCCGGCCTGGCCGATCACCCGCTGGGCCGGGAAGCCCGACGCCTTGGCGGCCAGCGCGGTCATCTCGTCCAGCGGGTTGGACACGACGATGACGACGGCCTCCGGCGAGTGCCTGGCGACCTGCTCGATGACGCCGCGCACGATCTTGCCGTTGACCTCCAGCAGGTCCATCCGGCTCATGCCCGGCTTGCGCGGCAGGCCGGCGGTCACGACCACGATGTCCGAGCCGGCGGTCTTCTCGTACCCCGAACCGTCCTGGCCGGTGGTCACCCCGGTCACGGTCGTCTCGAAGTCCTCGATGGGCCGGGACTGGTTGATGTCCAGCGCCAGCCCCTCGGGCTTGCCCTCGATGATGTCGGTGAGCACGACCTCGTTGAAGATGTCGTACTCGGCGAGGCGCTGGGCGGTGGTGGAGCCGTAGAAGCCGGCGCCGACGACCGTCACCTTGCCCCTGCGCTCCTCGAAGGCCGCGTGATTCGCCATCGGTGCTCAGGCTCCCAACTTCTCGATGATGGCGTCGGCGTACTGCGACGTGCCGACAGCGGTCGGGTCGTTGCGGTTCGGCTTCATGTCGTACGTCACGCTCTTGCCCTCGGCGATGACGGCGGCGACCGCGTTCTCCAGGTTCCGCGCCGCCTCGTTCTCGCCCAGGTGCTCCAGCATCAGCTTGCCGGACAGGATCATGGCGGTCGGGTTGACCTTGTTCTGGCCCTTGTACTTCGGGGCGGAGCCGTGCGTGGCCTCGAACACCGCGGTCTCGGTGCCGATGTTGGCGCCCGGCGCGACGCCCAGGCCGCCCACCATGCCGGCGGTCAGGTCGGACAGGATGTCGCCGTACAGGTTGGGCGTGATCAGCACGTCCCACTCCTCGGGCCGCTGCACCAGGCCCATGCAGGTCGCGTCGACCAGGTTCTCCCACAGCTCGATGTCCGGGAAGTCCTTGGCGACCTCGCGCGCCACCGCCAGGAACAGCCCGTCGGTGTGCTTCATGATGTTGGCCTTGGTGATGGCGTGGACGCGCTTCCGCCCGTGCGTCCTGGCGTACTCGAAGCCGTACCGGATGATGCGCTCGGCGCCGAACTCGCTGATCGGCTTGATGGAGATGCCGGAGCCGGCGCGGATCTGCTTCTTCTGCAGGGAGTTGCACAGCTCGATGACCTTGTTGGCCTCGTCGGTGCCGTGCTCGTACTCGATGCCGGCGTACAGGTCCTCGGTGTTCTCACGGACGATCACCACGTCGACCTTGTCGAACCGGGACCGCACGCCGGAGTAGGTCTTGCACGGCCGGACGCAGGCGAACAGCTCCAGCTCGTGCCGCAGGGCAACGTTCACCGAGCGGAAACCGGTGCCGATCGGGGTGGTGATGGGGCCCTTGATGGCCACCTTGTTGCGCTTGACGGACTCCAGCGTCTCCGGTGGCAGCGGCGAGCCGGCGGTTTCCATCACGTCCACTCCGGCCTGCTGGACATCCCAGTCGAACGACGAGCCGGCGGTCGCGGCCGCCGCTTCCAGGACCCGCCGGGTGGCCTCGGTCAGTTCGGGACCGGTGCCGTCTCCCGGGATCAGTGTTACGCGATGGGTCGCCATGAAGGACTTCCTCCGCTTTCCACGCTGCTCCGCTGAGTTACAGCCATCAACATCGCAGGCTAACCCAGTGGTCGAGACCAGACTCCACCAACCCCTGGCGGATTACTTGGCGGTCACGTCGATGGCGGCGCTGGCCACCGCCTGGCCGGACTGGCAGCTCAGCACCGTTGAACCGGCGCGTACCGGCTGCACGACCAGCGTCCCGGCGGCGCTGCCGGCGCGCAGGGTGACCGGGCCGCCGGCCGGCACCGCGCAGCTGACCGTGATGGGGCTCACGTCGTTGCCCTGGAGGTCCACCCCGCGCACCATCACGGTACGGCTCTGGTCGTTCACCGCCATCGACAGCGTGACCACCGGCGCGCCGCTGGACCACAGCGTGACCTGTTCCAGCGCTGTGCTCTTGCCGGTGAGCCCGACCCGGTCGGCCAGCGGGGTGGCGGGGACCGAGCTGCCGGGGGTACCGGTAGGCCCCTTGCCGTGCGAGCCGGACGGCCAGGCGAGCGCGACCACCCCCGCGCCGATCGCGAACGCCGCCACCACCCCGCCGATCACCAGCGCCTTCGACGGGCCGCGCGCCCGGCGTCGGCTGGCCCGCCCGCCCCGGCTGTCGGTCGCGGCGTGCCGGCCCCCGCCGCTGCCGCCGGCGACGGGGCGGATCTCGGCCCCGGCGGCGACCGGGGAGCCGTACGGCGAGGACCGCACCGACGGCAGGATGCTGTCCAGCGGCCGGGACACGCCGCCGGCCGTGGTGCCGGGCGGCGGCGGGTACGAGCCGCGCGGGGTGAGCGCCGGCGCCCGCACCACCGGGGTGGCCGGCAGGTTGCCGGCCAGCGCGTGCAGCGCCTTGCCGGCGTCCTGCGCCGAGGTCGGCCGGTTCTTCGGGTCCTTCTCCAGCAGCATCGTGATGGCCTTCCAGAGCTGCCCTGGGCAGCCCTCCGGCCGGCTCGCCGTCTGCTCGGCGTGCATCCGCATCAGGACCAGCGGGTTGTCGGACAGGAACGGCGGGCCGCCGCTGATCATCTCGTACAGCAGCACCCCGACCGCGTAAAGGTCGGAGGCTGGCGAGGGCGGCTGGCCGGACGCGACCTCCGGAGACAAGTAGACCGGCGTGCCGACGATCGAGTTGGTCATCCCGTTCAGCGTGCTGGACGGCCCGGCGACGCGGGCGACGCCGAAGTCGCCGACGAGCGCGTGGATGCCGTTGCGGGACCGGCCGAGCAGCACGTTCTCCGGCTTCACGTCGCGGTGCACGACGCCCTTGCCGTGCACGCAGGCGAGCCCGTCCAGCACCTGCTCGGCCAGGTCCACGGCCTCGGCGAGCGGGATCTGCTTGCGGCGGCGCAGCATCCCGCGCAGGTCGCCGCCGTCCACGTACTCCATCACCAGGGCGAGCGTGTCGCCCTCCACGACCATGTCGATCAGGCCCACGACGTTGTCGCCGGTGACGTCGAGCAGCAGCCGACGCTCGTTGACGAACCGGGACACCACACCGGGGTCCTCGGCCAGTTCCGGGCGCAGCACCTTGACCGCGACGCGCCGCCGGTCGGTGGCGCGCAGGCCGCGCCACACCACGCCGTAGGTGCCGCGGCCGATCACCGATTCCAACCGGTAGTTGCTGCCTAGTTGTCTAGGACCGTTCACCGTCTAGAGCCCCCGGAACTCACCTGATCGAGACAGTATCCTTCCAGGCTCGCGAACACGACATTCACGACCCTGTCTACTGCGGGTTGTACCCACACTGACGCAGCAGGTCACGATCTTCCTCGGTCTGCGCCTGCGTGTTCTTCAGACCCCCGCACGCCGTCTTCTTGTCCCCGACGATCACCGCCGCGTCGTACGAGAACGGCCCGTAGCTGATGAAGACCAGCGCGGCGCCCTTGGCGTGCGCCGTCATCAGCCCGCCCGCGTCGACGGTGAGCACCTTGCCGTTGTTGGTTCCGTACTGGGCCGGCAGCTCGTAGGAGGTCACCGAATTGTCGCCGCGCACGCCGTACACGTGCCAGCGGGCCGACGCGCCCGGCCACAGCCCCGCCCAGCGCGGCACCACCTTGATCCCCTTCAGGTGCTCGGTCGGCGTGACCTTGCTGGTCGGCGGGGCCGGCGGGTGGCCGGCCGCGCCCCCGCCGCCGGACGGGCGGTTGAGCAGGTACGCCGGCACCCCGACCGCCGCCACCACCGCGACCGCCACCGCCGCCCACACCCAGCGCCGCCGGCCGGCGCCGGGCCGCCTCGGCCGGCCGGTGGTCGAGATCGTGGTGGACCCGGCGGCGGGCGCGGTGAACGGCACCGCTGGCGGCGGCACCGGCGGCGCGGTAGGCAGGCCGGCGAACCCGGCCAGCCCGTCCCGCGCCTCTCCGACCCGGGGCCGGCGTGCCGGGTCCTTGGCCAGCATCCGCTCCAGCACCGTCCAGAGCGGCTCCGGGCAGCCGGCCGGCCGCCGGGGCGGCTTCACCGCCGCCTGCGCCATCACCGCCACCGCGTCCCCGGTGAACGGCGGCTCGCCGGCCACCAGCTCGTACAGCAGCACGCCGGCCGCGTACACGTCGGAAGCGCCCGCCGGCGGGGTGCCGTCCAGCAGCTCCGGGGCCAGGTAGGAGAACGTCCCCACCACCACGCCGGCGGTGGTCAGCCGGGAGCCGCCGCCGGACAGCCGGGACACCGAGAAGTCGGTCAGCCGGATCTGGCCGTCCGCGTCCAGCAGCACGTTGTCGGGTTTGAGGTCGCGGTGCACGACACCGGCCGCGTGCAGGCTGGCCAACCCGTCCAGCACGCGGGCGGTCACCCTGGCCGCCTCGGCCGGCGGCGCGGCGCCCCGCTCGGCCAGCTGCCGGCGCAGGTCGGTGGCTGCCAGCGGCATCACCAGGGCAAGTGTGTCGCCCTCCACCACCATGTCCAGCAGCCGCATCACGTGCGGCCCGTCCACCTCGAGCAGGACGCGGCGCTCCCGCACGAAGCGCTCCACGAACTCGCGGTCCCGCGCGTACTCCGGGTGCAGCACCTTCACCGCGACCGGCGTGCCGTCCGCGATCCGCACCGCCCGCCAGACGACCCCGCTGGCGCCGCGCCCCAGCTCGGTGTCGAGCTGGTACCGGCTGCCCAGCGGGGTGGCGGTCACGCCGCCATTATGGTCCCGCCAGCGATAGCCGGATCCAGGTTTCCGCTGCCAAGGCGGAGCGGGGCGCCGCGTGCGTTCTTGGCACGCAAGCGCCGCGACAACGCCGGCAGCGGGAAGCGCAGGTTTCCGCTGCCAAGGCGGAGCGGGGCGCCGCGTGCGTTCTTGGCACGCAA
>JBJMIH010000127.1:0-16991 GCA_045806985.1 Mycobacteriales bacterium
CCGTGCCCGCAGGCGGTCGAGAAGCCGTCGGAGTGCCAGAACAGCACCCCGAAGTGCGCGCCAGGACCGTTGGGCGGTACCAGAAAGCAGCCGTACATGTCGGCGTGCCCGCGCGGCTCGTGGCAGAGCAGCCGCCGCACGGTGTCGGCCTCGCCGCCCGCCGCCAGCTCACGCCGCTCGGCCACGGTGGCGCCCGGGATCTCCGGCGCGCCGTAGGTGACGATCCGGAACGGCTCGCCGGCCGTGTGGTAGTCGGTCGCGGTGATCATCCGCCGAACGTGATCGTCCTGGTGGAGGCGTAGAAGTCGAGCGCGGCCATGCCCTGCTCGCGCGGGCCGACGCTGGAGTCCTTCTCACCGCCGAACGGGGCGTAGAAGTCGACGCCGGTGGTGGGGGCGTTGATCTTCACCATCCCGGTGTCCACTCCGGACGCCGCGGCCAGCAGCGCGGAGGCGTCCCGGCCGTGGATCGAGGTGACCAGGCCGTACGGCACCGCGTTGGCCAGCTCCACCGCGTCGGCCTCGGTCGGCGCGGACAGCACCAGCACCAGCGGGCCGAACGTCTCCTCCAGTGCCAGCCGGTGGTCGGCGGGCACCCCGGACACGACGGCCGGCCGAACGAACCAGCCGTCGCCGTCCACGGCGTCGCCGCCGGTGAGGACCTGGCCGCTCGCGCCGGCGGCCTCCCGTGCCGCCGCCACCACCTCGTCCCGGGCGGTCGCCGTGATCACCGGGCCGACCGCGACGCCGTCGGCGGCCGGGTCGCCCGGCTCCAGCGCGCGCACCGCCTCCACCAGCGCCTCGGTCATCTCGGGCCGGTCGCCGACCACGATCACCCGGCGGGTGGCGGTGCACTTCTGGCCGGCGTACCCCATCGCCGCGCCGGCGATCATCGCGGCGGTCGCGGCCGGGTCGGCGTCCGGCAGCACGATCGCCGCGTTCTGCCCGCCCATCTCGGCCTGCACCGGCACGCCGCGCTTGGTGGCCTCCACCGCGATGTGGTGGCCGACCGCGTCCGAGCCGGTGAACGACACCACGTCGGCGTTGTGCACCACGGCCATGCCGGTCTCCGCCCCGCCGGGCACCACCTGGAACAGGCCCGGCGGCACCAGGTCGGCGAACACCTCGCCGAGCAACTCGGCGCAGCCGACCGCTTCCGAGGACGGCTTGAGCAGTACCGCGTTGCCGGCGGCGAGCGCGGGCGCCGCCTTCCACAGCGGGATGGCCATCGGAAAGTTCCACGGCGTGACCAGGCCGGCCACACCGTGCGGGCGGCGTTCGGTGTAGAGCAGGCCGGGCATCGAGGGCGGGTACACCTGGCCGGTGGCGGCGAAGCACGCCTGCGCGTAGTACCGCAGGATCGCCACGGCCCGCGCCACCTCGCCGGCGGCCTCGCCGGCCGGCTTGCCGACCTCGCGGACCACCAGCCCGGCGGCCTCGCCCGCCCGGCCGGCCAGCCGCTCGGCGGCGGCGGCCAGTGCCTGGCTGCGGCCGGCCGCGCCCGCCGCCCACCAGATCCGCTGCGCGCCGCGGGCGGCGGCGGTGGCCTCGGCCGCGGCGTCGGCGGAGACCTTGGCGACCTCGGTCACCACGTCGGAGGGGGACTGGGGAGACACGCTGCGAATCGTCTGAGCACTTGTCATAGCAGAAACCCCGCAGGGAAGGGATCGGACGGGTCGAGGAAGTACTGTGCGGTCCCGGTGATCCAGGCACGCCCGGTGATCGTAGGCAGTACGGCCACTCGGCCGCCCACTTCCGTCTCACCGGTGAGACATCCGATGAACCGGGTGCCCAGGAAGGACTCGTTCACGAACTCAGTGTCCAGGGCCAGCGCGCCGCGCGCGTGCAGCTGCGCCATCCGGGCGCTGGTGCCGGTGCCGCAGGGCGAGCGGTCGAACCAGCCGGGGTGGATGACCATCGCGTGCCGGGACCGGCGCGCGTCCGAGCCGGGCGCGGCCAGGTACACGTGGTGGCAGCCGCGCACGTCGTCCCGCTCCGGGTGGACGGGCTCGGCGGTCGCGTTGACCGCCGCCATCACGGCCAGGCCGGCGTCCAGCAGCTCCTGCCTGGCCTTCCGCTCGAACGGCAGGCCGAGCCGGTCGGCGGGCAGGATCGCGTAGAAGTTGCCGCCGTAGGCCAGGTCCAGGGTGACGTCGCCGTACCCGGGCACCGGCACGGTCAGGTCGAGCGCGTGGCTGAACGACGGCACGTTGCGCAGGGTCACCGCGGTGGCCGCGCCGTCCCGCACCGCCACCTCGGCGGTGACCAGGCCGGCCGGGGTGTCCAGCCGGACCGTGGTGACCGGCTCGGTGACCGCCACCATCCCGGTCTCGACCAGGACCGTCGCCACCCCCATCGCGCCGTGCCCGCACATCGGCAGGCAGCCGGACACCTCGATGAACAGCACGCCGGTGTCCGCGTCCGGCCGGGTCGGCGGTTGCAGGATCGCCCCGGACATGGCCGAGTGCCCGCGCGGCTCGTACATCAGCAGCGTGCGCAGGTGGTCGAGGTGATCGAGGAAGTACCGGCGCCGCTCGGCCATGCTCGCGCCGGGGATCACCCCGACGCCGCCGGTGACGACCCGGGTCGGCATGCCCTCGGTGTGCGAGTCGACGGCGTGGAAGACGTGCCGGGTGCGCATCAGCGGCAGCCCGCCGCGAGGGCCCGGGTGGTGGCGTCCTTGACGGCGGCGGCGTGTGCCTCGGTGAGCGGGAGGCGCGGCGGGCGGCAGGGTCCGCCGTACCTGCCGGCCAGGTCCATCGAGTACTTGATGGCCTGGACGAACTCGGTGCGGGAGTCCCAGCGCAGCAGCGGGTGCAGCAGCCGGTACAGCGGCAGCGCGGTGGCCGGGTCGCCGCCGATGGCGGCCTGCCAGAGCTGGACGCAGGAGGCGGGCAGCGCGTTGGTGTATCCGGAGATCCAGCCGGTCGCGCCGGCCACGGCCAGCTCCAGCGCCACGTCGTCGGCCCCGGCGATCAGGTCGAGACCGGGCGCGAGCTCGGCGATCCGGTACGCCCGGCGGACGTCGCCGCTGAACTCCTTGACCGCGACGATCAGGCCCTCGCCGTGCAACCGGGCCAGCAGCTCCGGCACCAGGTCGACCTTGGTGTCGACGGGGTTGTTGTACGCCACCACCGGCAGCCCGGCGGCGGCCACCTCGGCGTAGTGGCCGAGCACGGCGCGCTCGTCGGCCCGGTACGCGTTGGGCGGCAGCAGCATGACCGCCGGGCAGCCGGCCTCGGCGGCGTCGTCGGCCCAGCGGCGCGCCTCCTGGGCGCCGTACGCGGCCACGCCCGGGACGACCGCGAACCCGGCCGGCGCCGCCGCGACCGCCGTCCGCACGACGGCAGCGCGCTCGGCCGGGGTGAGCACCTGGTACTCGCCCAGCGAGCCGTTGGGCACGACACCGTCGCAGCCGTTCGCGGCCAGCCACCGGACGTGCTCGGCGTACCGGTCGTGGTCGATCCCGCCGTCGTCCCGCCACGGCAGGGCGGTGGCCACCAGCACGCCCCGCCAGGGCGCGGTCGTCCCCATCCGGTACTCCTCGCCGGTCAGTGCAATGTCACATTGCACCCTAGCGGCTTCCTCGGAGTCTGGTAAGGATCGCGCCCGAACGCCGGACGGATCCGGGAAACGGTCATACCTTGAACAGCGTCTTGATCGCTGCGTCCGGGAGGCGTCACGGTGAGTGGTCGGCGCGTGCTGGCGGCTGGGCTGGTCGTCCTGGGTCTGGTGTTCGCCGTGGCCACCGTCGCGATGACCCGCGGACCGGCCCGCCCGTCCGCACCGCGGCGGGTCGCCAGCCGCATCCACCTCGACCCGGCCGGCGCGGCGCCGCGCGAGTCCACCGCCACCGGTCCCGAGCCGTCCGCCTCGGCGGTGCCCGCCCCGCCGCCGGCGGCCCCGCTGGCGGCGCCGTCGCCACCGGCCGCACCGGCGGTCCCCGGCCCGGTCGCGGTCACCACCGGCGACGCCACCCAGGTGCTCACGGTGGCCGCGTCCGGCACGTACGCCACCGTCCAGGCGTGGGAGCTGCGGGACGGCGCCTGGCACCGGCCGTTCGGCTCGATGTCGGCGCGGGTCGGCAAGGAGGGCGTCACCGACCAGCCGTCCGAGTGGCTCCAGGCCACCCCGACCGGCACGTACACCATCACCCAGCTGTTCGGCGGCCAGCCCGACCCCGGCGTGAAGATGCCCTACCGCCGGGTCGGGCCGAACGACTACTGGGTCTCCGACGTGCACTCACCGGACTACAACACCTGGCAGACCTGCGCCGCGAACTGCCCCTTCGACACCAACATCGGCGAGCACCTGGCCGACTACACCGATCTCGGCTACCGGTACGGCGCGATCATCGACTTCAACCAGGACCCGGTCGTCCCGGGCCGGGGCAGCGCCATCTTCCTGCACGTCGGCGGCGAATGGGCCAGCGCGGGCTGCATCACCCTGCACGAGGACGACGTACTGACAATCCTGCGCTGGCTGAACCCCAACGCCCACCCCCGCATCGCCATCGGCTCCTCCTAGCCGCCCAGCTAGGCCGTGTCTCAAAGTCGGCTTCCGCCTGCGTGCCCTTGGCGGATTTCGGACCCCTGCGGCCACGATCAAGGACTTGTGCCCGCGTTTTCATGTGACAACGCGGCCACAACTCCTTGATCGTGGCGAGACGGGCGGCGGGCTGGCGGATTTCGGACCTGGCAGCCACTTCGAGACACGGGCTAGGAGGAGCGGCGTTGTCGCGGCCCTTGCGTGCCTAGAACGGGTCAGGTGGGGTCGGGTTCGAGGGGGAGGGTGGCCTCGTCGAGGGCCCAGGAGGCCTGGGCGATGAGGTTGTCGGCGGACTGGAGGCGTTCGGCGGCGGCCGGGTTCGAGTCGGCGACCGGGGCGCTCAGGGTGCCGACCACCCTGCCGAGGCTGCTCAGCGTTTCCCGGAGCGAGGTGAGGATTTCCCGGACGTCGTGGTCCGGGTGCTCGTTGAGGGTCTCGGCCAGCGCCACCGCCGATTCGGCGAGCACTCGGGCGCAGTCTGCGGGTGTCGAAGGAGCCGTCATGAAACCGACAGTATCCGGGTGTGGCGATTCCCGCCGTTGGCGCGAATATGGAGCTTACGGATTGTAGGTTACGTCAGGAGGCCCCGCGCCGATCCTGTCGGTGAGGGTGTCGTCACGATGGGGGAGATGGTGGGGGGAACGATGACCGACGAACCGCGTTACGCGACGATTTACGACGAACTCGTGGACCTGATGGGGGACCCGTTCGAGGGTCGCAGCCTGGATCGCCAGCTGGATCGCCAGGGGGAACGCGACCGGACCGGCGTCAAGCGCCGCCGCACGCCGCGCACCACCAAGGCGGCCGACAAACCGGAGAACACCAAGCCGTCCGCGGCCCGGCCATAACCCGGTGTAACCGGCGGCCGGCGGCCGGCCGGCACTGTCAGTAGTTGCCGTACCCGCCGCCGCCGCTGGTCCGGATCGGCTTGGGGGACGGTGAGGACGCCGGCGCCGGAGCGCCGGACATCGTCAGCGCGTGCCAGTGGAAGTGCACGCCCTCGAAGTCGTCCTCGGCGCCGTTGCCGTGCGCGTCACCGGGCTGCCTGTCCTCGGCGAAGCGGTACAGCGGCCGGCCGTCGTAGGAGACCTGGGTCATCCCGTCGGGTCGGGTCAGCGTGCCGAGCTGGCCGCTGAGGCCGGATCCTGTCGGCGTGGTGCCGGCCGGGACGGTCAGCGGTGGCCACTCCGACGTGCACGAGGCCACGCACGCCACCTTGCCGGCGACGTCCTGGTCGGTCGCGTAGAGGGTGCGGCCGGAGGAGTCGACCAGCGCCATGCCGGCTCCCGTGGTGCGGGACGACACGGTCACGGAGGTCTGCACCGGCGGCTGGGCCGGGGTCTTCGCCGGGGTCTTCCCCGAACTGCTGCTACTGCCACATGCGGCGGCCAGGGTGAGCGCCGCGATGGCCAAGGCGGTCTTCACTCGCATATTTGCATACACGGTCCGCCTGGCCTGCCGGTTCGGTACCGCTGGTTCCGACGTGCCGGCTAGGGTAGTACTACTCACATGACCGAAGGGTCCCGGAGTGTCCGCATGGGCGCCGTCCGTCCCGTCGAGGCCGGCCGGCTGTTCCGTGACCTGCTGCCGGTGCCGCCCGAGGGGCCGCTGCCGATCCTCACCCTGTACGGCCCCAGCCGCACCCGCAACCGGGCCCTGCTCGACCAGCTCGCCGAGGCGTGCCGGGGCGCGGAGCCGCACCCGCTGCCGCACGTGCGGTTGCACGTGGACGGCCGCGGCCAGGGCTGGACGCGCCGGGACGCGCTGGCCGAGCTGGTGTACCGGTTCAGCCGGATCTCGCACCCGCAGTTCGGCGGCTTCACCTTCCCGCGGTACCTGCTGGGCCGCTGGATGGTCGACCTGGACCTGACCGATGTGGACTCCGACCAGGTGGAGCGGCGGGTGCGCGACCAGCTCTGCCAGCGCAAGCGCATCGAGCAGTTCTTCCCGCAGGCCGACAACGCGGGCGGCGTGGGCGCGTTCGTGCTCAGCCTGGTGCCGGTGCTGTTCGCCAGGCTCGGCGTGCCGCTGGTGCTGCGCTCGCGCGGGCCGTGGCGGCGCTGGATCTGGGGGCCGGGCCTGTCGTACTACGAGCGCAACTCCCGCGCGCTCGGCCTGCACAGCCGCGGCTCGCTGACCGCCCTCGCGGTCGAGGTGAACGGCCGTGCCGCCGACACCGACGATCCCGTCGACCAGCGGGTCGTGGACCGGATGCTGGTCACCGCGTTCCTGGAGGACCTGCGGGCCGGGTACGACCGGCGCCGGTCGCGGCGGGCGGTGTACCGGACGGCCGCCTGCGTGGCGCTGCTGGAC
Source organism: Mycobacteriales bacterium (assembly GCA_045806985.1). GTDB lineage: Bacteria > Actinomycetota > Actinomycetes > Mycobacteriales > JBJMIH01 > JBJMIH01. The sequence continues at coordinate 6,861 of JBJMIH010000127.1, forward strand.
GACGTGGACTCCCGGCCCGAGGCCGGGGCCGGGCTGCTGGCCCTGATCGCCGAGGTGCGCGCCGGGGCCCGCACCCCCGACCCGCTGCTGGTGGCCGCGACCAGCGCGGTGCCGCTGCCGCCCGGCCGGCCGGGGCTGGACGGGTCGACAGCGCCGGATGCGGGCGCCGACGGCGGCGAGGGCCGGCCGCCGGAGGCGTTCCTGGAGCTGTGGCGGGCCGCCGGGGCGGACGCGGTGGCGGCCGGCGCCGCCGGCATGGAGCGGATCTTCCTGAACCTGCGGGTCCAGGCGGGCCGGGAACCGCCGCACCCGCTGCGCCATCACCGGCTGCCGTGGCGGCGCGACACCGATCCGGGCGGCCCCCCACCGGTCACCGACGAGCCGGTCCAGGTGACCGTGCCGCGACCGCCGTTCCGGCGTACCCGTGCCTTCCGCGTGCTGGTCGCCGGCACGGTCGCGGCGCTGCTGCTGGCCGGGTACGGCACGGCGTACGCGGTGCAGCGGGCCGGCGGCTGCCAGCCGGCCGGGATGTTCTCGCCGGCCGCGGTGGTGCGCAACGCCGTCGGCAACCCGGCGCTGGGCACCGAGTACGCGCCGGACGGCGAGTGCATCGGCCTCACCGACGCGGCCGGCCACCTGCCCGGCAGCACCCGAGAGGTGAACGGGATGCTGGACGACATCGCGGCCGAGAACGCCAGGGTGGCCCGGCTCCAGCGCAGCCGCACCCCGCCCGGGTACGTCACCGTCGTCGTCCTCACCACCCTCACCAGCCCCACCGGCGCCGGCAAGAGCATCGCCGAGGGCCTGAACGAGCTGCGTGGCGCCTGGCTCGCCCAGCGCGCGGTCAACGCCCAGGCCGAGGAGGGCTCCAACCTGCCGGTGCGGCTGGTCATGGCCAACGGCGGCGGCAACTCCGCGTACGCGGACCGGGCGGCCCGCCGGATCGTCCGGCTGGCCCGGCACGACCGGACCGTGGTCGCGGTGACCGGGCTGGGGCAGAGCCGGGAGGCCACCCGGCGCGCGATCATGCTGCTCGGCGCGGCCGGCATCCCGATGGTCGGTTCCACCAACTCCGCCGACACGCTCGCCGACACCCCGTACTACTTCCGGGTGGCGGCGAACAACGCGCGGGAGGCGCGGGTCGTGCTCGCCTACGCCGACGCGACCTGGCACCCGCGTACCGCCGCGGTGCTGGCCGACCCCGACGACACCTACAGCGCGAACCTGGCGGACGACTTCACCGCCGCGTTCGCCCCGCGCCGGGCCACCCTCCTCACCTACCACGCCCAGTCCGGCCGGGTGGCCGAGCAGATGCTGGCCGCGGTGCGGCGGATCTGCCGGGACCGGCCGGACCTGATCTACTACGCCGGCCGGGCCAACGAGTTCAGCCTGCTGGGGTTCCTCGACCATCCCGGTCCGGACGGGTGTCCCGACTACGCCGCGCACATCGTCGGCGGCGACGACCTGGAGAACCTGGGCACCCCGCCGCGCGCCGACTTCACCCTGGGCCAGTCCGGCGCGCTGCTGTTCACCGCGTGGGCCACCCCGGACCCGCGGCTGCCCGGCGGCCTCGAGCACCCGGGCGCCGCCTTCTACGCCGACTACGCGGCCCGCTTCGGCGGCGCCTACCCCGCCGCCCACGCCGTGCTCGCCCACGACGCGCTCGCGCTGGTCGGCGACATGGTGCGGGAGCGGTACCTGCCGTACGTCCGCCCGCACGTCTCCCGCGCCGATCTCTACCAGAAGCTGCACGCGCTGGCCGGGGACACCCAGTGGCGGGGCGGCGCTAGCGGCGTGATCGCCTTCGACCGCGGCACGCCGGTCGACAAGACCGTGGTCGTGGTCTCGATCGAACCGGCCGGCCAGCCCAGCACGGTCGGCATCTGCGGCCGCCTGACCCCCACCTTCCCGCAGTCCCCGTTCTGCCCAGCCGAAACGTGACGGAATGGTGACGGGGGATCGCCCTGGGTGGCATCCGGGGTGCGGAAGTGCTCTGCTTGACGGGTGGCGAGTAGCACGCCGGGTACGCCCGAGGACGCGGGATCGCCGGTCGGCCGGCGGGTCGTGCTGGGCATCGTGGGGCTGGGGGCCGTCGGGGTGGCGGTCGGCAGCGTCCTCCAGCGCGGGGTCGACAAGGTGCTGGCGCACGCGCCGTCCGGGGTCACCGACTTCATTCCGGCGGCCGGCGGGTTCCGCTACTACTCGGTGGTCGACTCGGTCCACAACATCCATCCGGACCAGTACACGCTGACCGTGTCCGGCCTGGTCGACAGGCCGCTGAAGCTGAGCTACGCCGATCTCGGCCACCTTCCGCAGACCCGGGTCGTCCGCGACTTCCAGTGCGTCACCGGCTGGCGGGTGTACAGCGTGCCCTGGTCCGGGGTGTCGCTGCACAGGGTGCTGGACGCGGCCGGGGTGAGGCCGACCGCGAAGGCGGTGCGGTTCACCTCCTTCGACGGCACGTACACCGAGAGCCTCACGCTGGACCAGGCGCGCCGGCCCGACATCCTGGTCGCCACCAGGATGTACGACAAGCCGGTCACCCACGCGCACGGCGGCCCGGTCCGGCTCTACGTCGCCCCGATGTACGGGTACAAGTCCTGCAAGTGGCTTGGCGGCATCCAGGTGGTCGACCGGGTCGAGCCCGGCTACTGGGAGAACCTGGGTTACGACGTCGACGCCTGGGTCGGCAAGTCGAACGGGCGCGACGATGAGCGCACCAGCTGACACGGCGGCGGCCGGCACCCGGGCCGGCACCGTGCTGCGGTTCGGCCCGGCCACCCGCTGGGTGCACCGCATCACCGCGCTGCTCATGGGCGCCTGCCTGGTCACCGCCGCGATGCTGTACGTGGGGCCGCTGTCGCAGCTGGTCGGCCGGCGCGAGCTGGTCCGCACCGTCCACATCTACGCCGGCATCGGGCTGCCGCTGCCGGCGCTGGTCGGGCTGGCGGTCCGGGCCTTCCGCGCCGACCTGCGCGCGCTCAACCGCTTCCACCCGGACGACTGGCGCTGGCTGCGGTCCCGGGACCGGCGCGACGGGCACATCCCGGTCGGCAAGTTCAACGCCGGGCAGAAGCTGTTCGCCGCGTTCGTCGCCGGGTCGATCGTGGTCATGCTCGGCACCGGCCTGCTGATGTGGCGCCCGCACCTGATCGAGCTGAAGTACCGCACCGGCGCCACCTTCGTGCACGACTGGCTGGCCATCGCGATCTTCATTCTGGTGATCGGCCACCTCAGGTACGCGCTCGCGGACGTGGACGCCCGGCGCGGAATGCGCACCGGCCGGGTGCCCAGGGACTGGGCCGTGCGCGAGCACGCCCGCTGGATCGCGGCCCGGACACCGCCGCGTGAGTGAGGCTCCACTACCCTGTTGCGGGTGCGCGCGACGGTACGGCTCTACAACTCCCTCGGCCGGCGGGTCGAGGACTTCACGCCGCTGACGGCCGGCCGGGTCGGGCTGTACACCTGCGGGCCGACCGTGTACGGCTTCCAGCACCTGGGCAACCTGCGCCCGTACGTGTTCAGCGACACGCTGCGCCGGCTGCTGGAGTGGCGCGGGCTGGCCGTCACCCAGGTCGTCAACATCACCGACGTCGGCCACACGGTCGGCGAGCAGGACCTGGGCGCGGACAAGGTGGAGGAGGCCGCCAAGGCCGAGCTGCGCTCGGTGGAGGAGCTGACCGGCCACTACGCCCAGGCCTGGCGGGACGACCTGGCCGCCGTGAACGTGCTGGCGCACACCCACCAGCCGAAGGCCAGCGAGCACGTGCCGCGGATGATCGAGTTCGCGAAGGCGCTGGAGGCCAAGGGTTTCACGTACCCGCTGCCGTCCGGTCTGTACTTCGACACCAGCCGCTCGCCGGGGTACGGCCGGCTCGCCCTCGCCGACCTGGAGGGGCAGCGGTCCGGGTCGCGGATCGGCCCGGTCGAGGGCAAGCGGAACGCCGCCGACTTCGCGCTGTGGCGGGCGGACGCGCCGGGGGAGCGGCGGGTGATGCGCTGGGACTCGCCGTGGGGGCCCGGCGTGCCCGGCTGGCACCTGGAGTGCTCGGTGATGAGCATGGACCTGCTCGGCGAGCGCTTCGACGTGCACACCGGCGGCGTCGACCACCGCCAGGTGCACCACGTGAACGAGATCGCGCAGAGCGAGGCCTACCTGGGCACCCCGTGGGTGCCGTACTGGCTGCACAACGAGTTCGTGCTGGTGGGCGGGGCGAAGATCGCCAAGTCGGCGGGGCGGATGCCGCTGCTGTCGGACCTGCGCGCGTCCGGGTACGCGCCGATGGCGTACCGGTGGTTCCTGCTCACCGCGCAGTACCGCAGCCAGCTCGACCTCACCGCCGAGGGCCTGCACGCCGCCTCGGCCGCGTACCGGCGGCTGCTGGCCAGGGTGGTACCGCTGCGGCCGCTGCCGTCCGTGCCCACCGCCGACGCGGCCCACGCCGCGCTGGCCGGCCGGTCGCCGGCGGCGCTGGCGGCGGCGGAGCGGATCGACGCGGCGCTCGCCGACGACCTCAACACCCCGAAGGCGCTCGCCGAACTGCAGGGCGTGCTGCGCGACGACACGCTCGACGACGCCGGCAAGGCGGTCGTGGTGGCCGCCGCCGACCAGCTGCTCGGGCTGCGGCTCGGCGACCTCGACCCGGACGAGCTGGCCGAGCGGGGCGGCGAGCTGACGGTGCCGGTCGAGTACGTGGAGGAGCTGGTGGCGGCCCGGGAGGTGGCCCGCGCGGAGCGGCGCTGGCCGGACGCGGACCGGCTCCGCGACCAGCTGCGCGACCTGGGCGTGCGGGTCACCGACACCCCGGACGGGCCGCGCTGGTCGGCGGCGCCGCCCGGATGAGCCGCGGGTGAACGGGTTCGCGCGCCGGGAGATGGCGCTGGTGCTGCTCCGCCGGATGGAGGACTACCACCCGGACCTGGTCGAGGACGCCGCCGCCGCGCTCGGCGCGACCCGCGCCGAACTGCGGGCGGCGTACCGGCGGTGGACGGCGATGCAGCACTCGCGCCGGTTCCCCGGCGGGCTGCGCGGGTACGAGGCGGTGCTCGGGCCGCCCGAGTCGGCCGGTGACGTGCCGTACGGCGACCTGGTCTGCCAGGTGCGGCGGTGGCCGCTGCCGCTCTGGCCGGAGCTGCGGTTCGAGGTGGTCGCCGGCCCGGACGGGGCGGCCTGGAACGCCGAGCTGGTCCGGCCGCCGGGCACGCCGGTGCCGGAGCTCGGCGGCGTGAACGATCTGGTGCCGTGGTCCTGCGTGGCCGCCGACCTGGCGGCCCGGTTCGGGCCGGTCCGGCCCCGGCGGGGCGACGCGCCGAACCGCACCGCGCTGGAGTTCGACACCGCCGCCGGACCGCGGATCGCGCACTTCACCTGGGGACTGTTGCAAGTCGTCCGGTGACGTTACGCGATCATTACGGTGAAACAGATCACGTCAACCGACCACTTTCCTTGTCGAGCGTTCGCGCTGGCTGGCAGGGTCCCTGGACCATGCGACTCATCCCCAGAACCCTGCCTGCCCGGCTCGGTGCGGCCGGCGCGATCGTCGGCGTCGTCGCGACGGTCGCCGTGCTCGGCGCCTCCGGGGCCGACGCCGCGGCAGGCGGCACCGTGCACACCAAGAGCGGCGCGCCGCTGACCATGCGCGCCTCGGCGACGACCGGCGCCCGCGCCGTCGGCTCCGTCTCCAGCGGTACCAGGATCAAGCTCAGCTGCCAGACCTACGGCAGCGTGGTGATCGGCAGGTACGGCACCAGCAACATCTGGGACAAGGTCACGTACAAGGGTCACACCGGCTACGTCTCCGACACCTATGTCTACACCGGCGCCGACAGCATGGTCGCCGGGCGCTGCCGCACCAGTGGTGGGGGCGGCGGCGGTGGCGGCGGCACCGGCGGTGGCACGGCGCCGACATCGAAGGTGCAGGCCGTGATCAACGCGGCCAAGTCCCAGCTCAACCACGGGTACACGTACTCGTGGGGTGGCGGCGGCAAGGCCGGGCCGTCCTACGGCATCTGCTGCAGCCCGTCCGGGTACGACGACCGGCACCGGTTCGGGTACGACTGCTCCGGGCTCACCCAGTACGCGTTCTGGCAGGGCGCGCACATCGACATCGGCACGGTCAGCGACACCCAGTACCGCGCCGGCAAGCGGATCCCGTACCGGCAGATGCGGGCCGGTGACCTGATCTTCTACGGTCACGGCAGCAGCACCACGCACGTCACCATCTATCTCGGCAACGGCAGGATGATCGAGGCGGCCCCGCCGAGGGGCAGCGACAGCGTGCACATCACCTCGGTCCGCTACGGCGGCATCATGCCCTACGTCGTCCGCGTCGTGGCCTGACAGGTCGTCGTCAAGCGTCGTCGTCAAGCGCTCCTGGCGCGCGGGTGGAAGGGGCCGCGCGCCAGGAGCCGGGTCATGTCACGGGCCGCGGAGGATGAGCGTCCAGCCGGCGGGTCCGGTGCGGGTGAGCTGCACCGCCACCGGCCCGAACGCCTGTGCCACCGGCTTGCCGATCGCTGCCGCGTCGACGACCCGCTGCGACGCCCACGTGCCGGCCATGGCGGGGTTCGCGCCCTGGTACTGGAGCTGCGCGCAGCCGGAGGCGAACGCCGCGCCGTTGTCGTCGGTGCTTCCGCTCGGGGCGTACACGCAGGTCACCACCCTGGGCTGGGCCTGGTCCAGGATGACCGTGTAGCTGACGGGGCGGCCGTCCTTCAGGCGCCCGGACGCGGTGCCCCGCAGGCCGCTGAACTGGAGGCCGTACTGGCCGGACAGCAGCTTCTCGTACCCGCCGACGTCGGCGCCAGGGATGACGCCGGGGCCGTTCGGGCCGGGCGGCGGCGGCACCCTGGTCGGCGGCGCGACCGGACTGGGCACGCCGGTGGGCGCGCCCGGCACCGGCGAGGCCGGCGCGCCGGGCGACGCGGGGCCGGACGGGCCCACCGAACTGTCCGGCGTGGACGGGGTGCTGACCGGCGCGTCCGGCACCCGGTGGCCCGCGTTGTCGGTCCGGTGCCCGCCGCCGGTCGATGCCATCGCCGCCACCGTCACGGCCAGCGCCACCACCACGGCGCCCCCCGCGCCCGCCACCGCGACCTTCCGCCGCCGGATCAGTTCCCGGATCGCCATCAGCTCCCCCTGGGCCGGTTTGGTGCATATTGTGCACCATTTACCCAATAGACCCAATAGGAGAAACTTTCCAACGCCTCCGCGTCAGAGGGATTCGTGGACGACGGCGATGAGGGCGTTGTCGTCGAGGCGGTAGCCGACGCCGCGGACGGTCTCGATGGCATCGCGGTGCTCGCCGAGCTTGGCCCGTACCCGCCGCACGTGCACGTCCACCGTGCGCTGGCCGCAGACGACCGTGTGGCCCCACACGGTGCGCAGCAGCTGGGACCGGGTGAACACCCGGCCGGGCTGGCTGGCCAGGGCCAGCAGCAGGTCGAACTCCAGCCGGGTGGTGCCGACCAGCCGGTCGTCCACGTACAGGTCACGGCGGGCCGGGAACAGCCGTACCGGCCGCGCCTCCCGGGGCGGCGCGCCGGCGGCCGGTGGGCGCTCCTCGGCCGGCTCGCCGACCACCAGCGTGGTGGACACGGCGGCGATCCGGGTGCCTTCGGCCGCGCCGCTGGCGGCGAGGATGCGGAGGTGTTCGGCGAAGCGGGCGGCGGACGCGAAGGCGTCGGCGCCGTCGAGGGTGACCTGGACGGTCACGGTCACCGGCCGCGAGTCGGCGGGGAGGAGGCGGGTCAGGTCGGCGGCGGGGATCCGGTCGGGTACTGCGGCGAGAAGGGCGGTCATCGGGACTCCCAGGGGTTGTCGATGGCGAACGCCGGACACGTGCTTTCCAGGGCGTTCAGCGACAGCCCGCACTCGCGACGCGGAGCAGGTCGACGTGGCGGCGAGCGGTCAACTCCCACGCGTCAGCCATGCGGAGAGGCTCTCATGTTGCGGCCGTCGTACGCCAGCGATGTCCCACGCCGGCGGCGCTCGCCCGAGGGATCCGTCCGGGCGAGCGTCGCCGACGTCAGTCGCGTGGTGGCCGGGCCGGCCGGCCCCGCCGCCGGCCAGGCCCGGGCCACCCGCGATTCGCGCCGGCCCGACAGCCCCGCCAGCGGCCGTCCGGCGCAGACCTGCGGCGCGCGGGCCACCCACCTGGCTCGCGTGCCGGCGGAGACCCCGTGCGATGTCGGCGGCGTCGGCGACACTCTCGCGGTCCCGGTCATGGGTTCTAGCCTCGCCGACTCGTGTGACAGGCTCTTTACGGACGCGTCACGCCTCTGTGTTGAGGTGATCGTCCAGATACGTCCTGATTTCTGTGCTAAGGCGTCGTTTGGCCGCCGTGTCCAGGAACGATGCCTGTACGGCCTGGTCGGCCAGGGCCGCGAGCCCGGCCGCGTCGAGATCCAGCAGCCGCGCCGCCACCGCGTACTCCTGGTTGAGCGTGGTGCCGAACATCGGCGGGTCGTCGCTGTTCACCGTCACCACCAGTCCCGCCTCCACCATCTGCCGCAGCGGGTGCGCGGCCAGCTCGGGCACCGCCCTGGTGCGCACGTTCGAGGTCGGGCACACCTCCAGCGGGATGCGGTGCTCGCCCAGGTAGTCCATCAGCGCGGGATCGGCGACGCTGCTGGTCCCGTGCCCGATCCGCTCCGCCCGCAGCGCCCGCAGCGCGTCCCACACGGTGTCCGGCCCTGTCGTCTCGCCCGCGTGCGGCACGCTGTGCAGGCCCGCCGCGATCGCCTTCTCGAAGTACGGCCGGAACTGCGGCCGCGCCACGCCGATCTCCGGCCCGCCCAGCCCGAAGCTGACCAGCCCGTCCGGGCGCAGGTCGAGGGCGACCCGCAGGGTCTGCTCGGCCGCCTCCAGCCCGGCCTCGCCGGGGATGTCGAAGCACCAGCGCAGCACGACGTCCAGCTCGGACTCGGCGCTCCGGCGGGCGTCCTCGATGGCCGCCACGAACTCCTCGGCCGGGATGCCCCGGCGCACCGAGCTGTACGGGGTGATGGTCAGCTCGGCGTACCGGATCCGCTGGGCCGCCATGTCCCGCGCGATCTCGTAGGTCAGCATCCGCACGTCCTCGGCGTCCCTGATCAGGTCAACCACGGACAGGTACACCTCGACGAAGTGCGCGAAGTCGCGGAAGGCGAAGTACTCGGCGAGCAGGTCCGGGTCGGCGGGCACCGGGCCGTCCGGGTGCCGGGCGGCCAGCTCGGCCACGATCCGGGGCGACACCGAGCCGACGTGGTGGACGTGCAGTTCCGCCTTTGGCAGGCCGGCGATGAAGTCTTCCATGCGAAGACACTAGTTATACGGAGGCGCCGTGGCGGCCCTCGCCGGCCGTGAACCGCGCCACGCCGGCGGCCGCCTCCGGCAGCGACACCATGCCGTGCCGGAACTCCACCGCGAGCGCCTCCTCCTCGCTCAGCCCGTCCTGTTCGAGCAGGGACAGCCGGTCCTGGCGCAGGCAGGTCTGCGGCAGCCGGGCCAGCTCGTGGGCCCACTCCTCGGCCACCCGCCGGCTCTGCCCCACCGGCACCACCCGGTGCACCAGTCCGATCCGGTACGCCTCGTCGGCGGGCACGCCGCGGCCGGTGAGCACCATCTCCATCGCCCGGCTGGCCCCGATCAGGCGCGGCAGCCGCACCGTCCCGCCGTCGATGAGCGGCACGCCCCAGCGCCGGCAGTACACGCCGAACACCGCGTCCTCCTCGGCCACCCGCAGGTCGCACCAGAGCGCCAGCTCCAGCCCGCCGGCCACCGCCGGTCCCGCCACGGCCGCGATGACCGGCTTGGTCAGCCGCATCCGGGTCGGCCCCATCGGGCCGTCGCCGTCCGGCGCGACCCGGTTGCCCCGCCCTTCGGCCCACGCCTTGAGGTCCGCGCCGGCGCAGAAGGCGCCATCCTCGCCGTACAGCACGGCGACCGCGGCCTCCGGATCGGACTCGAACTCGCGAAACGCGGCGGCCAGCGCGGCGGCGGTGGGGCCGTCGACGGCGTTGCGGGCCTCCGGCCGAGAGTTGATCACTATTTGAACGGGACCTGATCGTTCAACCCGTACCGTCATGCGCACAGTGTCCCGTATGCTTGCGCACTGCACGTGATGAAGCCGTGACGACTGGGACTGTCAA
>JBJMIH010000128.1:0-24133 GCA_045806985.1 Mycobacteriales bacterium
CCCGCGAACACCATCGCCGCCGCCACCACCAGCACCGCGGCCACGGTCCGCCCGACCAGCGCGCTGCCGGCCAGCAGCACCCACGCCGCCGCCATGAACACCGCGAAACCCGCCATCGCCCTGGTACGGCGCCGGCCTTCCAGGCGCCTCAACACCAGCATCTGGCCGAGGACGATCACCACGCAGTTCGCGCTGAACGCGAAGCCGACCACCCGGGTCGACACGTGCGCGTGGCCGGTCGCGTACGCCGGGAAACCCGACTCGAGCTGGGCGTACCCGGCGCCCACCACGATCATGGCGAGCACGCAGTACCGCCGCATCGTGCGGTCCCGCAGCACGACGCGCCACCCGGCCCGGTCCGCGCCGGTGTCGTCGCCCGCCGGGTGCGGCACCCGGTTGCCGATCCGGCGGAGGACGAACAGCGGCGCGGCCACCAGCGCGAACGTCACCGCGTTGAGGGCGTACAGCAGCGCGAACGTCCCCGGCCGGTGCACGTCGGCGAGCAGGCCGCCGGCCACGCCGCCCAGCCCGATACCGGCATTGACCAGCGTGAACTGGATCGCGAACACCCGCGCCCGCTGCTCGCTCGTGGTCACGCCGGACAGCAACGCCATGCCGGCCGGCCACGCCGTGGCGCCGCCCAGCCCGACCACGGCCACCGCGCCGAACGCCTCCCACGCCGTCTGTACCCCGGTGAGCAGGACGTTCCCGGCCGCCGCGGTCAGCAGCCCACCGATCAGCACCCGCCGCGCCCCGAACCGGTCGATGAGCGTCCCCACCACCGGCGCACCCACCAGCCCCACCGCTCCAGGAGTCGCCAGCACCAGGCCCACGACCGCGAGCGGAATCCCGCGCACCTCATGCAGATAGATCAGCAGGAACGGCAGTACCAGCCCATTACCCAGCGAATTGACCAGCGTGGTCGACAACACAACCCGGGCTTCCCGGGACAACGGAACTGCCATGCCTCCATCCTCACCCGCCCCGTCCACCCAATTTCCCACCGAGATAACAGGCCCAAACAAATGGATCAACCCCGTCGACGACGGCAGCGTTACGGCCGCCCAACGCCGAAGCCCCCACCCACCGCCATACCTCAGCAGCGCCAGCACCCCGCTCCCGCCTGCGACGACCCCGGGGACCGCCGTACCTCGGCGGCGGCCGCACCCCGCCCCGACCGCCGACGACCCCGGGGACCGCCGTACCTCGGCGGCGGCCGCACCCTGCTCCCACTGGCGACGAGCCCGGGGACCGCCATTCGGTCGTGCCGGCCGCACCCCGCTCCGACCGGCGACGAGCCCGGGAGGGCCGTGCGGACGTGGCGGCCGCTGGGCGCGAATGCGGGCCGTACTCCGCTCCGACCGGCGACGACCCCCGGGAGCGCCGTGCGGTCGTGCCGGCCGCTGGGCGCGAAAGCGGGCCGTACTCCGCCCGCCGCTGTGGTGGTGCGCGGGTCAGAGGGGGGCGTGGTAGGCGGCCAGGCGGGCTCGGCGTACCGCGGCGGCGAGGATGCGGAGGGCGGTGTCGCGGTTGTCGGCCTCCTGGGCGGTGAGGGAGCCGCCGGGGGTGTCGGCGGCAGCCAGGTCGAGGATGAGCGCGAGGCGGTCGGCCTGGGCGAGGAGGCGCTGGGCGCGGGGTGGGTAGCAGGCGGGGAGGGCCGGGTCGGCGGCGGGGCGGCGGAGGGCGGCGACGGCGGCCGCGAGTTCGGGCCGCCAGTTCGCGACGTCCAACGCCGTGAGCGCGTCCACGGTGTCGCGCAGGGCGGTGTTGAGGGCGTGTTCGGCCTCGCCGAGCGGCATCTCGTCGGGCACGGCCGGGCCGATCGGGTACGCCCGCCAGCACACGCTGGTCGTGCTGTCGCCCTCGGGCCCGTGCGTGATGATGTCGGGTACCAGCCCGGTCGCCCCGGCCAGCGCGCCCTCGCCGGCCGTGTACGCCGCGGTGCTGAACGCGCCCGGACCGGGCAGCCCGCGCGCGTCGCCGGGTACCGGCAGCACCAGCCTCACTCGCTCGACGGGTACCGCCCGGAGCGCGATCAGGGCCGCGCCGAGGCCGGCGCCGTCGGGCGTGTCGTCCAGCCCGGACACCCGGTGCGGCTCGTCGTCGCCGGTGACCGCCGCGACGAGGTCGTCGGCGGCGGCCAGGCCGGACCGCCAGGCGCGCAGCCAGGCGACCAGCGTTCCGGAACGGACGGCAGGCACTTCTTGAGCTTATAGATGCCGGCGCAGCGCCAGCATCGCCACCGCCCCGGCCATCGAGGCCATCCCACCCTGCATGAACACCGCGTCGGTGCCGGCGTGCTGGGCGACGAACCCGGCGACCGCGCTCCCGGAGCTCACCCCGGCCGCGTTCGCGGTCGACAGCCAGGCGAACGCCTCCGCGATCCGTCCCGTCGGCGCGTGCGCGTCCACCAGCAGCGCGAACATCGTGTACGTCGCGGTCAGCGGCAGCCCGGCGAACAGCAGCAGCACCCCGGCCGCCAGCAGCGTGCCGGTCACCGCCACCATCGTCAGCTCGAAGCCGAACAGCATCATCAGCATCGCCGCCCACAGCACCGGCGACGCGTCCGTCCGCATCGTGGCGCTGACGGCGGCCCCGGCGATCCCGCCGATCGACACCAGCGCCGCGAGGGTGCCGCCGAGCGCCGGGTACCCGTGCGACCTGGCGAAGGCCGGCGCGCCGAACTCGCAGGCGCCGACCGCCGTGCCCCACAGCGCCGCGAAGGCCTGCACGGCGACCATCCCGCGGGTGAGCAGCCGGCCGGGCGCCGGCCGCGTCTCGTCGTGCGGCGGCCGGCCCGCCCGCGCCCGCGACGCGAAACCCAGCGTCCCGCCGACCGCGACCAGCGTGGTGATGAGCAGCGCCAGCCGGGCCGACCCGACCGCCGCGACACCCGCCACCAGCAGCGGGCTGACCAGGATCGCCGCCTCCTGGGTGAGCGCGACCAGGCTGTACACGGCCGCCTTCTCCAGGTCGCCCGGCCGTACCAGCAGCAGCCGCATGCTCGCCGAGATCGCCGGCAGCCCGGCCCCGCCGACCGCGCCGGCCAGCACGTACAGCAGCCCGCGGTCGCCCGGCCGGCCGAGCCAGGTCAGCGCCACCACGCCGAACAGGCCGAGGGCGTGCGCGGTGACCGCCAGCGGCAGCACCGCGTGCGGCCCGCGCCGGTCCAGCGCCCGGCCCTGCACCGGCCGGCACGCGCCCGCCGCCACCGCGTACCCGGCCAGGGTGGCGCCGGCCAGCGCGTACCCGCCGCCCGCGGCCGTGACGACGAGCACGATCGCGACCGGGGCCGCGCCCTGCGTGCACTGGGAGAGAAAACCCAGCCAAGCCAGGGCACGGACACCCGGACGGGCAAGCAGCGGCCGAAACCGGCCGAATGCGGACACACCCCCGAGCGTACGGGTGTTGTGAGCCCCGGTTTCCTCCCCGCGCTACGGTCATACCCCGATGCGCTCCCACGACTCCGACCGCTCCGGCCGCACCGGCCACTCCGGGCGGTCCAACGACCGCTACGGCGACGATGTTCTGGCCGGCCGAGCGGGCCGCCGGCGACCACCCCCGGCCGAGGTGCCGGCCGAGCACGACCTGGTGGTGGAGGAGCTGTCCACCGGGTTCTGCGGCGCGGTCGTGGCCTGCGACAAGGACGCGGTGACGCTGGAGGACCGGTTCGGCAAGCGGCGGGTGTTCCCGCTGGCGCCGGCCGGCTTCCTGCTGGAGGGCACGCCGGTCACGCTGGTACGCCCGGTCGCGTCGACGGCCGGCCCGCGCGGCCCGCGCCGAACCGCCTCCGGCTCGATCGCCCTCGACGGGGTGGCGGCCCGGGTGGCCAGGGCCAGCCGGATCTGGGTGGAGGGCGTGCACGACGCGACCCTGGTCGAGCGGGTCTGGGGCGACGACCTGCGTGTCGAGGGTGTGGTGGTGGAGCCGCTGGACGGGGTGGACGTGCTGCCGGAGCGGGTGGCCGCGTTCGGCCCGACCGCCGGGGCGCGGCTCGGCGTACTGGTCGACCACCTCGTCGCGGGCAGCAAGGAGAGCCGGATCGTGGCCTCGATCCGGTCGCCGCACGTGCTGGTCACCGGGCATCCGTACGTCGACGTGTGGCAGGCGGTGAAGCCGGCGGCGGTGGGCATCCGGGCGTGGCCGGAGGTGCCGCGCGGCGTGCCCTGGAAGCGCGGCGTGTGCGCGGCCCTCGGCGTCGCCGACGAGCAGGAGATGTGGCGGCGGGTGCTGGCCGGCGTCCGCGACTACACCGACCTGGAGGTGCCGCTGTTGGGCGCCGTGGAGCGGCTCATCGACTTCGTGACCGAACCGACCCTGTCGAACTCTTCCGCCTGACCGTGGATCTGGCAGGATCAACTGAGGACCACGCGCGACCGGTGCGGCGGTCCGGCACGGCGGAAGGGGAGGGTACTCGGTGCCCACCTGGTTACTCTGGCTGATCGCGGCGGTCGGGCTCGCCGGCCTCGAGCTCGCGTCGCTGAATCTCGTACTGATCATGCTGGCCGGCGGCGCCGGCGCGGCGACGATCGCGGCCCTGGTGGGCGTGCCGGTGATTCTCCAGGTGGTGCTCTTCGCCGTCGTGTCGCTGGCGCTGCTCGGCCTGGTCAGGCCGATCGCCCAGCGGCACCTGGAGGCCAGCACCGGCCAGCACGCGACCGGCGTGGACGCACTGGTCGGCCAGCCGGCGACCGTGCTGGAGGCGGTGGACTGCGACCGCGGCGCCGTCAAGATCGGCGGGGAGGTCTGGTCCGCCCGCTCCTACGACGAGACCCAGGTCCTCGAGGCGGGGGAGAAGGTACAAGTGATCGAGATTAAGGGCGCGACCGCCCTGGTCTGGAGGCAGCCGTGATAACGGCAATCGTCATCGCGGTCATCGTGATCTTCCTGTTGATCTTCCTGGCCAGGACGGTGCGGATCATTCCGCAGGCCAGGGCGGCGGTGGTGGAGCGGCTCGGCCGGTACCACCGCACCCTCACCCCGGGGATGGCGGTCATCACGCCGTTCGTCGACCGGGTCCGGCCGCTGATCGACCTGCGCGAGCAGGTGGTGTCGTTCCCGCCGCAGCCGGTGATCACCTCGGACAACCTGACCGTGAACATCGACACGGTCATCTACTTCCAGGTCACCAACCCGGCCCAGGCCACGTACGAGATCGCCAATTACATCCAGGCCATCGAGCAGCTCACGGTCACCACGCTCCGCAACGTGATCGGCGGCATGGACCTGGAGCGCACGCTGACCAGCCGCGACGAGATCAACACGCAGCTGCGGGTGGTGCTGGACGAGGCCACCGGCAAGTGGGGCATCAAGGTCAACCGGGTCGAGCTGAAGTCGATCGACCCGCCGCCGAGCATCCAGTCCGCGATGGAGAAGCAGATGCGGGCGGAGCGGGACCGGCGTGCCGCGATCCTCACCGCCGAGGGTGTCAAGCAGTCCCAGATCCTCACCGCCGAGGGCGAGAAGCAGTCCGCGGTGCTGCGGGCCGAGGGTGACCGGCAGGCCAGGATCCTGCAGGCCGAGGGCCAGGCGCGGGCGATCGAGACGGTGTTCAAGGCCATCCACGACGGCGATCCGGACGAGGGGCTGCTGGCTTACCAGTACCTGTCCACGCTGCCGCAGATCGCCCAGGGCGACGCCAACCAGGTGTGGATCGTGCCGGCCGAGATGGCCCGGGCGATGGACAGCTTCTCGAACATGTTCGGCAACAGGACCGAGAAGAAGCCGCCGACGGAGGGCGGCTGGATCGGCCCTGGTGCCGCCCCCGACGAAACCCGGTGACCGACCGTGCCGGCCGGCGGGAACGCCGCCGCCGGGCCACCCGTTCCCACATTCCAGAGTGAACGGGGCCGCTGGCAGTAGCATCAGCGGCGCCTATCACCGATCGAGTAGGGGGATTACGAGTGGCAGTCAGCCTGACCAAGGGTGGCAACGTCTCGCTGTCGAAGGAGGCGCCCGGACTGACCGCGGTCACGGTCGGGCTCGGGTGGGACGTGCGCACCACCACCGGCGCCGCTTTCGACCTCGACGCGAGCGCGATCGCGTGCGGCCCGGACGGCAAGGTCGTGTCGGACCAGCACTTCATCTTCTACAACAACCTGGCCACTCCGGACGGGACGATCCGGCACACCGGCGACAACCTGACCGGTGAGGGCGAGGGCGACGACGAGGCGATCCAGGTGAACCTGGCCGGCCTGCCCACCGAGGTGGACAAGGTCGCGTTCCCGGTGTCCATCTACGACGCCGAGGGCCGCGGCCAGAACTTCGGCCAGGTCCGCAACGCCTTCATCCGGGTCGTGAACCAGGCGAACAACTCCGAGATCGCTCGGTACGACCTGAGCGAGGACTACTCCACCGAGACCGCGCTGGTGTTCGGGGAGCTGTACCGCAACGGTGCCGAGTGGAAGTTCCGCGCCGTGGGGCAGGGCTACGCCAGCGGTCTGGCCGGCATCGCCCGGGACTACGGCGTCAACGTCTGATGAGCATCCCGTCGGCGCCGGCCCGGTACACACCACCGGGCCGGCGCCGCAGCGCGAACAGGAGGAACCGGTGAGTGTCACGCTTGCCAAGGGCGGCAACGTCTCGCTCTCCAAGGCCGCTCCGAACCTCACCCAGGTGATGGTGGGTCTCGGCTGGGACGCCAGGACCACGGTCGGCGCCGACTTCGACCTCGACGCGACGGCCCTGATGTGCGGGGCGGACAACAAGGTGCTGTCCGACTCGCACTTCGTGTTCTACAACAACCTCCTCAGCCCGGACGGCTCGGTGGAGCACACCGGCGACAACCTGACCGGCGGCAGCTCCGGCGACGACGAGGTCATCAACGTCGACCTGGGCAGGATGCCGGGCGAGTGCGACAAGATCGTCTTCGCCGTGTCCATTTACGACGCCGAGGCGCGCCGGCAGAACTTCGGCCAGGTGCGCAACGCGTTCATCCGGATCGTCAACGCCGCCGACGGCTTCGAGCTGGCCCGGTACGACCTGACCGAGGAGTACTCGGCCGAGACGGCCATGGTTTTCGGGGAGCTCTACCGGTACGGCGGGGAGTGGAAGTTTCGCGCGGTCGGGCAGGGGTATGCCACCGGACTGCGAGGCATTGCCCTCGACTACGGTGTTCACGTGGGGTGACCGGTAGCCTGTCTCAAGCTCCGGTAAAAGCCCCGGCTTAGTGAGGTACAGGTGTCGGAAAACCATTCGCCGTTCCGGATCTTCCGCTGGTCACTGTTGGTGACCGCGATCGTGCTGGTCGCCGCCGGCATCATCGGTGGTGGCGAGATCGCCGCGATCGTCGCGATCCTCGCGGTCCTGGAGATCTCGCTGTCCTTCGACAACGCGGTGGTCAACGCGACCGTGCTGGTCCGGATGAGCGAGTTCTGGCAGCGGCTGTTCCTGACCGTCGGTGTGGTCATCGCCGTGTTCGGGATGCGGCTGCTGTTCCCGCTGATCATCGTGGCCCTCACCGCCAAGCTGAACGTGGTCGACGTGGTCAGGCTGGCGCTGCACCACCCGCACCAGTACGCGGACAAGCTGACCGCCGCACACCCGGCCATCGCCGCGTACGGCGGCATGTTCCTGTTGATGATCTTCCTGGACTTCATCCTGGAGGACCGGGACATCCAGTGGCTGGGCTTCCTGGAGCGGCCGCTGGCCCGGATCGGCAAGCTCGACCAGCTGTCCGTGCTGGTCGCCCTGGTCGTGCTGGTCACCACCGCGGAGACGCTGGCCGGCGACCACGCCCGTACCGTGCTGGCGGCCGGCCTGCTCGGGCTGGCCACCTACCTGGCCGTGAACGGCCTGTCGGAGTTCTTCGAGTCCACCGGCGAGGAGGGCGGCGACGCCGAGGAGAACGAGGCCGGCGAGATCGAGGCCGGCGGGATCCACGGCACCGCCGACGACGTGGTCAAGGGCATGCCGGTCAAGGTGGTCGGCAAGGCCGCCCTGTTCCTGTTCCTGTACCTGGAGGTCCTGGACGCGTCGTTCTCCTTCGACGGCGTGGTCGGCGCGTTCGCGATCAGCCAGCAGATCTTCGTGATCGCCGCCGGTCTCGGCGTCGGCGCGATGTACATCCGGTCGCTCACGGTCTTCCTGGTCCGCAAGGGGACACTGTCCGACTACGTGTTCCTGGAGCATGGCGCCCACTACGCGATCGGCGCGCTGGCCATCATCCTGATGATCACCATCAAGTACGACGTGCCGGAGGTCGTCACCGGCCTGATCGGCGTCGGGTTCATCGGGCTGGCGTTCGTCAGCTCGGTCATCCGCAACCGCCGCATCGCCGCCGCCGGCGGCGAGGGCGACGAGCTCCCGAAGCCCGAGCAGACAGTCCCCGCCGGCCGCTGACAGCGGCTTTGGCGGCCTCCACCTGGTTCGGCATAGTGTGGTGAGCCGGACCAGGGAGGAGGCCGGCGGGTGGACAGCGGTGGGATCAGCCTCAACAAGGTGGTCCTGACGCCGGAGCGGCCGCTGCTGTCGCTGGCCAAGGGCCGGGTGCCGGCCGGTGAGCTGCGGGTCAACCTCAACTGGAACCCGAGACCGGTCGGCACGGGCGGGCGCGGCGCCATCCCGGTGGACCTCGACCTCGGCTGCCTGTACGAGCTGACGAACGGCCGCAAGGGCGCCGTGCAGGCGCTCGGCAACCTGTTCGGCTCCTTCGACCGGCCGCCGTACGTGGCGCTGGACGCCGACGACCGGTCCGGACGCCGTACCGAGGGCGAGAACCTGCGCATCAACCTCGCCCACGCCGCCGAGATCCGCCGGCTGCTGGTGTACGCGTTCCTCTACGAGGGCATCGCGCGGTTCGAGGAGGCCGACGGGGTGGCGACGCTGTACCCGGTGCGCGGCCCCGCCATCGAGGTGCGGCTGGACGAGCGCGCCGGCGTCGCCCGGATGTGCGCGATCGCGCTGATCGAGAACACCGGCAGCGAGCTGCTGATCCGCCGCGAGGTGCGGTTCGTCGACGGCGGCCAGTCCGCGCTGGACAGAGCGTACGGATGGGGCCTGCGCTGGATGCGCGGCAGCAAGTGAGGGCGGGACACTCCGAACACCGACAAATGCCGCATCGACCGCGCGATGTCGCCCCGATCGCGGGACAATCGGCGCCATGACCGTCCAGGACGGGGAACACGCCGGCGATCTGCGCCGTCCGGTACTGACCGGACGTATCGCCGGGGCCGGCATCGCGTACGCGGGCGTGTGCGCCACCTTCCCGGCCCTGACCTGGTCGGCCGCGTTCGCGGCGCTGGTGCCGGGGGTGGCGGTGCTGGTGATCACGTCCCGGCGGTCGCGGCCGGGGTTGGGCTGGCGGGCGTTCGCCGGCTCCCGGATCGGCATCCTGCTGTGGCTGGGCCTCGTCGTCGGGTTCGGCGCCTGGGAGGTCTACGCGTTCGTCACCGGCCAGCCGACGTTCAGCGACATGATGGAGCCGCTGATGGCCTGGTACCCGCTGAGGTTCACGGCGTGGGTGGGCTGGCTGGCGGCCGGCTGGGCGCTGGTGTGGCGATGACCACAGCGCGCGTCGCCGAGGCCGGGTTCCTGCTGCTGATCGCGCTCGGTTTCGTGCTGGAGATGCTGGCCAGGCGGCCGGACGCCACCGTTCCCACGGTGGCTGAGGTGATGGACCGCTGCCTGCGCACGAAGACGGGTCGGGTGTTGATCCTCGTCACCTGGTGGTGGCTCGGCTGGCACTTTCTCGCCCGCTGAACGTTCTACCTAAAGCGTTTCCCAAGTCGTAACCCGGACGCCTTCAGGGATCACGGGCACCCGGGTTACCTTGTCCGCTCCGATTTCACCTGTTTCGGGGGAGCCCGATGCGACATTTCGCCTACCTGGAGGCAGCAGAGGACACGCGGCTCTTCTACCGCCCCCCTGTCCCCTTCGACCGCGACAGCCCCGCCGACCGGCTGGCGATGGCACTCGGCGCCACCCTGTACAGCCCTGCCACCCGCCCCGACCTGGCCGCCGACGTGCGCCGGCAGGCCGCGGCCGGGGTCACCTCCATGGTCCTGTGCCTGGAGGACGCGATCGCCGACGAGGAGGTGCCGGCCGCCGAGGACAACGTGGTCCGCCAGCTCGGCCGGATCGCCGACGAGGCCGGCGACGGCGACGGGCCGCTGCTGTTCGTCCGGGTGCGCACCCCGGAGCAGGTGACGGGGCTCACCGGCCGGCTCGGCACCGCGGCCGGCGTGCTCACCGGCTACGTGCTGCCGAAGTTCTCCGAGTTCAGCGGGCCGGCGTTCCTGCAGGCGATGGGCGATGCCGCCGAGCTGGCCGGCCGCCCGCTGCTGGCGATGCCGGTGCTGGAGACCCCCGACATCGCCTCCGCCGAGACCCGGCTGGCGGCCCTCGCGGCGGTCTCCCGGCTGCTCGGCAAGTACCGCGACCTGACGCTCGCGGTCCGGATCGGCGCCACCGACCTGTGCGGCCTGTACGGGCTGCGCCGCAACAGCGACCTGACCATCTACGACATCACGGTGGCCGCCGGCATCATCGCCGACATCGTCAACGTGCTCGGCCGCGCCGACGGCACCGGGTTCACCGTGACCGGGCCGGTGTGGGAGTACTTCGAGAGCACCGAGCGGCTGTTCAAGCCGCAGCTGCGCCGCTCGCCGTTCGCCGAACACGACGAGCTGCGCCTGCGCGAGCAGCTGATGTCCCGCGACCTGGACGGGCTGATCCGGGAGGTCGCCCTCGACCTGGCCAACGGGCTGACCGGCAAGACCGTGATCCATCCCAGCCACGTGGCGCCGGTGCACGCGCTGCACGTGGTGACGCGGGAGGAGTACACCGACGCGCTGGCCATCCTGGGCCGGGACGGCGGCGGGGTGATGCGCAGCGAGTACGCCAACAAGATGAACGAGGCCAGGCCGCACCGGGCCTGGGCGAACGCGGTGCTGCGGAGGGCCGAGGCGTACGGGGTGGCCGCCGACGGCATCACGTTCGTGGACCTGCTCGCGGCCGGCAACAGCAGCCTGGCGGGGGCGAGATGACCGGGCAGGCCGAGTGGCCGGGCCGGTGGGTGGCCGAGCGGTTCGGCGTCCGGCTGGCCGGCGCGGACCTGCCGCCGCTGGTGGGCCTGGCGCTGCGGCGCAACCGGCGGCGCGGCCACCTGCTGGTCTCCACCGTGCTGGCCAAGCACGTGCCCACCGACCCGCGGCGGGCGGTGGCGGCCGGCCGCCGCCTCGGCGGCCTGGTGGCGGCCCGGCTGGACGGCGGACCGCCACCGGTGGTGCTCGGGTACGCCGAGACCGCCACCAGCCTCGGCCACCTGGTCGCGGACGCGCTGCCGGGCGCGACGTACCTGCACTCCACCCGCCGGGAGGACACCGGCGTGGCCCGCTACGGCGGCTTCACCGAGGACCATTCGCACGCGACCGAACACCTGCTGCTGCCGGCCGATCCGGGCCTGCTCGAGCGGGACGGCACGCTGCTGCTGGTCGACGACGAGGTCAGCACCGGCCGCACGCTCGCCAACACGATCCGCGCGCTGCACGCGCGCCGGCCGCGCCGCCAGTACGTGGTCGCCACCCTGGTCGACGTCCGCGCCGCCGCCGACCGGGCCGAGCTGGCGGCGCTGGCCGCCGAGCTGGTCACCCGCATCGAGGTGGTGGCGCTGGCCTCCGGCGCGGTGCGGCTGCCGGACGGCCTGGCCGGGGCGGTGTGGGAGTACGCCTCCGCCGCCCGCTTCCCGGAGCCGCCGGCCGGCGACCCGGCGCCGGTGCGGGCGGTACCGCTGGACTGGCCGGACGGGCTGCCCGAGGGCGGCCGGCACGGGTTCGGCCCGGACCTGCGGGAGCCGTTCGCGCTGGCGGTGAAGACCGCCGCCGCGCGGATCGCCGAGGGCCTGAGCGGCGGTCCGGTGCTGGTGCTGGGCACCGAGGAGCTGATGTACGCGCCGCTGCGGATCGCCGCCGAGCTGTCGGCCGACGGCGGGACGGAGGTGGCGTTCCACAGCACCACCCGGTCGCCGGTGGTGGTCGTGAACGAGCCCGGGTACGCGATCCGGCACGGGCTGCGGTACGCCACCCGGGACGGCGAGCGGTACGTGTACAACGTCGAACCCGGCCGGTGGGCCGACATCGTGCTGGTCACCGACGTGCCGGCGCCGCCGGACCTGGTCGCCGGGCTGGCCCGCGCCGCCACCGCCGGGGTGCACGTCGCCCCGCTGCGCTGGCCGCGGCCGCTGCGCGGTCCGGAGTTCTCCAGCTACCGGCCGGACGAGGTGGGCTGGCTGCTCACCGACCTGTCGGCGGCGCCCCTCGAAGCGCCGGTGGAGGAGCGCGAGGAGGCGATCCAGGCGGGGGAGCGGCACTACGCGGAGACGCTGCCGGTCGAGTACCAGCCGTCTCCGGAGTACGTCTCGCTGTTCCACGCCGCGCTCGCCGAGTCGGCGACCCGGCTGGCCCGGGCGGTCGGCGTGGTGACCGAGATGGTGCTGGCCGCGCGCGGACCCGGCGCGGTGCTGGTGTCGCTGGCCAGGGCCGGCACGCCGGTCGGGGTGCTGATGCGGCGGTGGGCCAGGGAACGGCACGGGCTGGAGCTTGCGCACTACGCGCTGTCGATCGTCCGGGACCGCGGCATCGACCAGCTCGCGCTGCGCTGGCTGGCCGCGCACCACGACCCGGCCGCGGTGATGTTCGTGGACGGCTGGACCGGCAAGGGCGCCATCAGCCGCGAGCTGGCGGCGGCGCTCGCCGAGGCACGGGACACCTCCGGCCTCGACTTCCCCGAGGACCTGGCGGTGCTCGCCGACCCCGGCGGCTGCGCCACCCTGTACGGCACCCGCGAGGACTTTCTCATCCCGTCCGCGTGCCTCAACTCGACCGTGTCCGGCCTGGTGTCCCGGACCGTGCTCAACGACCTGATCGGGCCGGCCGACTTCCACGGCGCCAAGTTCTACGCCGAGCTGGCCGGCGCGGACCTGTCCAACGCCTTCCTGGACGCGGTGAGCGCCGAGTTCGGCGCGGTGGCCGCCGAGGTGGCGGCGGAGTGGCCGGCGCTCTACGCCGCCGACCGCGCCCCGACCTGGGTCGGCTGGGCGGAGGTGGAGCGGATCGCGTCCGCCTACGGCATCGACAACCTCAACCTGGTCAAGCCCGGCGTCGGCGAGACCACCCGGGTGCTGCTGCGCCGGGTGCCGTGGAAGGTGCTGGTCCGGGCCGCCGAGGCGGACGGGCCCGAACTCCGCCACGTGCGGCTGCTCGCCGGCCAGCGCGGGGTGCCGGTGGAACCCGTGCCCGACCTCGCCTTCCGCTGCGTCGGCCTGATCCGGCCGGCCCGGAGCCCGCGATGACGCCGGTCCCGCTGGTCGCCCTCGACCTGGACCGGACGCTGATCTACAGCCGGGCCGCGTTCGCGCTCGGCCCGCCACCGGCCACCGAGGAACTCGTGGTGGTCGAGCGCGACGGCGCGGGACGGCCGATGTCGTACCTGACCGCCGGCGGGGTGACCGCGCTGGCCGCGCTGGCCGGGGCCGCGACCGTGGTGCCGACCACCACCCGCGGCACCGCCCAGTACGCGCGGGTCGTCGTGCCCGGCTGGACGCCGCGGTACGCCGTCACCGCCAACGGCGGCGAGATCCTCGTCGGCGGCGAGCCCGACCTCGCCTGGCGGGCTCGTGTCCGGGCCGCCCTGGACACCGGTTCCGCCCCGTACGCCGAGGTCGCCGCGCACGTCGCCGCCGTCGCCGAGGCTCCGTGGTGCGCCAAGTTCCGGGAGGTGCACGGCCTGTTCTGCTACCTGGTCGTGGACCGCCCCGCGCTGCCGCCCACCGTCTCCGCCGACCTCGCCGCCTGGACCGCCCGCCGCCGCTGGCAAGTCTCCCTCCAGGGCCGCAAGCTGTACGTCGTCCCTCAACCCCTGACCAAGTCGGCCGCGGTCGCCGAGATCGCGGCCCGCACCGGCGCCACCACCCTCCTCGCCGCCGGTGACTCCCTCCTCGACGCCGAACTCCTCGAGGCCGCCGACGCCGCTGTCCGCCCCGCCCACGGCGAGCTGCACGACACCGGCTACTACCGCCCCCACCTGCACATCACCCGCACCCCCGGCGTCCACGCCGCCGAGGAGCTGCTCCGCTGGCTGCACACCAGCGCCACCAGTCCCGGGCTGGTCAGCCCGCGGCGGGGATGAGCTGCGGGACGGCGGGGCGGCTGCAGGCGGTGACCGTGCGGGTGACGTGGCCGCCGAGGTCGACGACGACCAGGCGGGTGTTGTCCCTGCCGCCGCAGGCCTGGGCGGCGAGGACGTGGTCGGGGTCGATCCAGCCGACCGGGTAGGGGGCGTGGTCGCCGGCAACGATGCGACCGACGCGGGCGCCGGTGGTCGCGTCGATGACGACCTGCTCGCCCTGGGCGTCGGCGTCCAGGTTCCTGCGCTGGAGGGCGAACAGGCGCCCGCCGTCGGGGGACAGTTCCCGCTGGCCACCGCCGAACACGTTGCCGGCGCCGTCGAGCGTGCGGTGCGGGCGGCCGTCGAGCCCGAAGTACGTGATCGAGCAGGGCCGGAACGGCTGCTGGCTGCCGCCGGTCATCGCCAGGACCTCGGTGCCGTCGGCGTTCCAGGCGAAGTCGCCGAGATCCTCGCTGGCGCAGGAGTCCGGGCTGGCCTGAACGTACGACGCCGCGCCCGTGTCGGCCCTGACCAGCACGAACCCGAGCCGCGTCCCGTTCGACGTCGCGCCGGCGTCGTCGCCGACCACGGTGCCGAGGATGCTGGCGCCGTCCCGCGACCAGGTGTAGCTCTCGGCGGGACGGGGCAGGGTGAGCCTCCGCCGCTGGCCGGTGGTCAGGTCCAGCAGGACGACCGAGGCGGTACGGGGATTCGGCCCGGCGCCGGGGGAGCCCCACAGCACGGCCCGCCGGCCGTCCGGCGAGATCTGGCCGCTTCCCTGGTACCGGCGGTAGGTGCGGGTGCGCGGGTCGAGCAGCGTGACGTAGTCCCCCAGGTCGCTGCCGTACGCGCCGACACGGACCGTGCCGATGGCGAGCTCGCGGGTCGGTGTCATCGACGGCAGGCGGGGCCCGCGACCCGGGCGGCCACCGTCCGGCGCGTACGCCAGTGCGGCGACCGCGGCGACCACCACGACCAGCGCGGCGGTCGCGACGATCACGATCGGCCGCCGCCACAGTGCCGTTTCGTCCATGATCGATCGACGTGCCGGACCGGCGGAGCGTTGCTCAGCGGTAGAACTCGACCAGGCCGGTGTCGAGTGAGTACCAGCCGGCGACGACGTCGAGCTGGCCGGCGCCGACCCGGGGGGCCAGCGTGGGGTGGGAGCGGAGGGCGGCGGCGGTGAGCCGGGCGTGCTCGTACGCGGTCCGGTTGACGAGTTCCTCCTGCTCGGCCATTGCCGCGCCGGCGGTGGCGACGGCGGCCGAGTCGTAGGCGGGCCGCAGCGCCTTCTCGATCGGGGCGAGCCAGTCGGGGGCCGGGGTGCCGGTGCGGTGCGCGGTGACGGCGGCGGTGACCGCGCCGCAGCGCTGGTGGGCGAGCACGACGACCAGCGGCACGTCCAGCGCGGCCGGCCCGAAGACGACGCTGGCGGTGGCCGCGTCGTCCAGCACGCTGGCCGCCGTCCTGGTCACCAGCAGGTCGCCGAGGCCGGCGTGGAAGACCAGCTCGGCCGGCACCCGCGAGTCCACGCAGGTGAAGACCGTGGCGTGCGGCTCCTGGCCGGCGGCCGCCTCCCGGCGGCGCTGCGGGGTGTACCCGGCCCGGTGCAGCCGCCCGCTGGCCCAGTGCCTGTTGCCCTCCCGCAGCTGGTCGAGCACCGCCTCCGGCCCCACGTTGGCATCTCCCTTGCCGGCAGTGATTGTCCTGATCATTGTATTTTATGCACCTCTCGGGTCATGCCTGCGCTGACGGAGAGGGGTAACCGAGTAAAGCTCACTTGGGGATGATCATGCTAACAGTTCAACCGCCGGCCGCGACGAGAGCGTCGCCGAGCGGGGTGCGCCGGTAGCGGACCTCCCGGCCGGCCCGCACCCCGCTGACCAGCCCGGCCTCGCGCAGCGCGGCCAGGTGGCCGCCGACCCCGCCCAGGCTCATCCCGAGCTGGCCGACGAGCTGGCTGGTGGTGGCTGGCGCCTCCAGCGCGGCCAGGATCGCGGCCCTGGACCGGCCGACCAGCCTGGCGAGCGCCCCGGACCGGCCGGCGGCCGGCGACTCCCACAGCGCCGCCACCCCGCGCGCCGCGTACACGATCGCCGGCGGCCACGGCTCGTGCAGGTAGGTGGCCAACCCGCCGAACACGGTCGGCACGAACAGCAGCCCGCGCCCGTCGAGCCGGGCCGTGTCGTCCGGCCAGCGGGCCAGCTCCAGGTGGCCGTACCGGCCGTCGGAACGCCACCGCACCTGCGGGCTCAGGTCGTCCAGGGCGTGCGCCCAGCCGCGGGTGGCGAGCTGGCCGGCGCGCACCACCACGTCCCGCTCGCAGATCGCCCTGAACACCGGCCAGTCCGGGGCGACGACCAGCTCCCAGGTGGCCTCCAGCGCGTCGGCGAACCGGGCCACCACGTCCGGCGAGTCCAGCACCGCCCGCACGGCCGGCGGCGGCGCCGGCCGCCCGGCCAGCGACTCGGCGATCTCGGCCCGCGCGGTGGCCAGCGGGGTGGCCCTGACCACGGCCAGCTCGTCGGCGAACGTCACGTCCACGCCGGCCGGCGGCGGCGCGGTGAACGCGGCGTTGTACCCCTGCGGCCGGAACAGCGCGATCAGCGCGTCCAGGCTGGGCACGGTGCGGCGCAGCTCCCGGTACCGGTCGCGTACCTGCTCCGCCCACGGCCGGGCCATGGTGTGCACGTGGACGCCGGACAGCGCCCGCAGCGCGTGCCCGACGATGATCATCGGCGAGATGCCGAAGCGGCTGGACGCGAGGTCCTGCGGGCTGACCTCGATCCGCTGCACGGGCACCACCTTTCGCTATCACGCGAAAGCCTAGTACGGGCGGGACCGCGCGGCGATCCTCGTTCCCGTGACCGCCGCCGACCTCACCGCCGCCCCGACCGCCGGCGCCACCTTCCGCCAGGTGTTCGCGGTCGGCGAGTTCCGGGTGCTGTTCGGCAGCTGGGTGCTGTTCATCCTCGGCGAGACCATGCAGGTCTTCAGCCTGGCCACGCTGGTGTACCAGCAGACCGGCTCGGCGCTGTGGCAGTCCCTCGCCTACGTCATCGGCTTCCTGCCGCAGGCGCTCGGCGGCGGCCTGCTGCTCGCGCTCGCCGACCGGCTGCCCGCCCGCGGCCTGGTGTCCGGCTGCGACCTGGTCCGCGCCGGGGTGCTGGTGTTCCTGGCCACCTGCGGCCTGCCGGTCGGGGTGCTGCTCGCCGTGGTGTTCGCCAAGTCGATGCTGGTGCCGGTGTGGGGCGCGGCCCGGTCCGGCCTGGTCGCCGACGTGCTCACCGGCGACGCGTACGTCCTCGGCCGGTCGGTGATGAGCGTGGCCGGGTCCGGAATGCAGATCGCCGGGATGGCCTTCGGCGGCGTGCTGGTCGGGCTCACCAACCCCCGGTACGCGCTGCTGGTCACCGCCACCACCTGCCTGTGCTCGGCGGTGCTGGTCCGCTTTGGGCTCCGGGCGCGGACCGCGAGGGGCCGGTCCGCGCCCGGTTCCGGCCTGATCGGCAGCACCTGGGCCGGCAACCGCCGGCTGCTCGGCGACCCCGCCGTCCGCGGCCTGCTGGCCTGCCAGTGGCTGTTCCCGGCGCTGAGCACCGGGGCGATCAGCCTGGGCCTGCCGTACGTCCACCAGCTCGGCCACCACAACGGCGCGGCCAGCCTGCTGATCGGCGCGCTGCCCGCCGGGATGCTCGCGGGCGACCTGGTGGTCGGCAGGTTCGTCAGCCCGGCCGGCCGGGAACGGCTGTCGCTGCCGCTCGCGGTCCTGCTCGCCGCGCCGCTGCTCGGCCTGCTGGCCCGCCCGGCGCTGGCGGTGTCGGCCGTGCTGGTGGGCCTGACCGGGGCCGGCTCGGCGTACGCGCTCGGCCTGCAGCGCCGCTTCCTCACCGCGCTGCCCGACGGCATCCGCAACCAGGGCTTCGGGCTGGCCGCCACGGGCCTGATGACCGCGCAGGGCCTCGGCGCGATCGGCTGCGGCGCGCTCGCCCAGGCCACCGGCTCGGCGAGCGCCGTGATGGCCACGGCCGGCGCCCTCGGGCTGCTCGGCGCCGCCCTGCTCGGCCGCCACCTCAGACCACCCCGGGAGCGACTCCGCCCGCTCCCGGGGTGATCCACCCATTGCCCCGGCGCCGAGAGCGACCGCGGGGATCGGGCATCATCGCAGGGTGCCGCGCGACCACCGCCCCGACGTCATCGAGATCACCGACCCCGCCGACCCGCGGCTGGCCGACTACTTCGCCCTCACCGACGTGGACCTGCGGACGAAGTTCGAGCCGCCGGCGGGGCTGTTCATCGCCGAGGGCGAGCTGGTGATCCGCCGCGCGGTCGAGGCAGGGTACCGGCTGCGCTCGCTGTTGCTGTCGGAGCGGTGGCTACCGAGCGTGGCGGCGGTGACCGGGGACGCGCCGGTGTACCTGGCATCGTCCGAGCTGCTCGAACAGGTCACCGGCTTCCACGTGCACCGCGGCGCGCTCGCCTCGCTGCACCGCCGGCCGCTGCCCGAGCTGGACGCGCTGCTCGCCTCCGCCCGGCGGATCGCGGTGCTGGAGCACGTCAACACCCACACCAACGTCGGCGCGATCTTCCGCGGCGCGGCCGGGCTCGGCATGGACGCGGTGGTGCTGTCGCCGAGCTGCGCCGACCCGCTGTACCGGCGCGCGGTCCGGGTCTCGATGGGCGAGGTGTTCAAGGTCCCGTACGCCCGCCTCGAGCCGTGGCCGCGCGGCCTGGCCCGGCTGCGGGAGGCCGGGTACCGGCTGCTCGCGCTCACCCCGGGCGAGGGCGCGGTGCCGCTGCCGGAGTTCCGGCCCGCGCCCGGCGAGCGGCTCGCGCTGCTGCTCGGCGCGGAGGGGCCCGGTCTCAGCCCGGCCGCCCTCGCGGCCGCCGACACCCGGGTGTGCATCCCGATGGCGGCCGGCGTGGACTCGCTCAACGTGGCCGCGGCCGCCGCCGTCGCGTTCTACGCGGTCACGACAGCACGCTGAAGTTCTTCTCGAACTGGCTCCGGACGCCCGCGTAGCTGTCCCAGTCGTCGTCCGTGCTGCGCATCAGCACCGCGTACCCGGTGTCGCCGGAGGTGAACAGGACGTCCAGCGAGTGCAGGTCGGCGTTGTCCTTGCTGTACGTGAACTCCCACAGCACCGCGTCATGGCCGGCCCAGGTGCCCTGCTCCATCCGCAGCCGCTCGTAGTTCTCGTTGTTGGCGGAGAAACTCCGCTCGATGCCCTCCGCGGACGCCATCGGGTCGGCCGCGCCCGGCTGCTGCGACTGCACCCGGATGAACCGCAGGCTGCCGTCGGTCGGGGTGGCGGCCATGCTGTGCAGGTTGGCCTCGTACGCCGTCTCGGGGTACGCCTTCCAGCCGTTCGGCGCCACGAAGCAGTACTTGCCGCCCGGGTTGACCGCCGGCTGCGCGCCGCCGGAGCCGCGCCTGCAACCGGCCGGCAGCGCCCCGGCCGACGGCGACCCGCTCGCCGGGCGGCTCGGCCGGGCGGTCGGCCCGGTGACCGTCGGTGGGCCGGCGGGCACGCTGGTCAGCGTGCTGGGCGGCGTCGTGTGGCCCGCGTCCTTCTTGTGGTGCGGGTACATCACCAGGTAGCCGACCCACAGCGCGCCGGCGAGCAGCCCGCACAGCAGCACGATCGCGGCCACCCAGCGCAGGCTGTCGCCGCGCCGGTGGCGGTCCAGGTCCCGGCGGTACGAGTTCTCCAGGCGGTCGTAGTCGCTGAACGACGGGGGCGGCGGCTGGCCGGCCCCGGGCCCCGGCACCAGCGGCTCCGCCGCGGCGGCGGTCGGCCGGAACGGTGGCGGCGCGGCGACCGGCGGCAGCGTCGTGGTGGGCGCGTCGGCGACCGGGCCGGCGGCGGCCGTGCCGGGCGCGCCGATGGCCTGCTCCAGCATCCTGGCGACGGCGGTGCCGGTGGGCCGGGCGGTCGGGTCCTTGCGGAGCAGCGCGAGGATCACCGGGCCGAGCGCGCCGGCCTTCACCGGGGGGCGCGGCGGCTCGGACACCACCGCGTGCATGGTGAGCATCGGCTGCTCGCGCTGGAACGGCGGCTCGCCCTCCACCGCGTAGTACAGCGTCGCGCCCAGCCCCCAGTAGTCGGTGGCTGGCGTGGCCGGCCGGTCGGTGGCCTGCTCGGGGGACATGTACGGCGGCGAGCCGAGCACCGCCCCGGTCATCGTGACCTTCAGGTCGCCGGCCATCCTGGCGATGCCGAAGTCGGTCAGCTTGACCCGGTCGACGCCGAGCTGCGGCTCGCTCACCACCAGCACGTTGCTGGGCTTGACGTCCCGGTGCACGATGTCGGCGGCGTGCGCGGCCTGCAGGCAGTCCACCATCTGCATGCCGATCCGTGCCGCCCGCTCCGGGCTCAGCGTGCCCTCCCGCCGCACCAGGTCGGTGAGGCTCGGCGCGTCGACGTACTCCATCACGATGTACGGGGTGCCGTCGGTCACCACCGTGTACACGGTGACCGCGCTGGGGTGCTGGAGCCGGGCGGCGGCGCGGGCCTCGCGCAGCAGCCGTGCCCTGGCCGCCTCCTGCTCCTCGTCCGGCACGGCGGCCGGGAGCTTGATCTCCTTGATCGCGACCCGGCGGTTGAGCAGGGCGTCCTTGGCCTCCCAGACGACGCCCATGCCGCCCTGGCCGACCGGACGGACCAGGTCGTACCGGTTATCGAGGCGTCTGGGGTCGGCCATGGCATGAATCTACCGGTCGCCGCGGGCCGATAAAGTCGGGGCGTGAGGATCACCTGTACCGGACACGCCGGGCTGTTCATCGAGACGCGGGGCGGCACCATCCTGACCGATCCGTGGGTGAACCCGGCCTACTTCGCGTCCTGGTTCCCGTTCCCGGACAACAGCGGGCTGGACTGGGACCGGCTCGGCCGCTGCGACTACCTGTACCTGTCGCACCTGCACCGGGACCATCTCGACGTTGAGACGCTGCGCCGGCACGTGAACAAGGACGCGGTCGTGCTGCTGCCGGACTTCCCGACCGACGAGATGCACGACTGGCTGGCCGCGCTCGGCTTCCACCGGTTCGTGGAGATGCCGGACAGCGAGCCGGTCGAGTTCGACGGCGGGCTGCGGATGATGATCACCGCGCTCACCTCGCCGACCGACGGGCCGATCGGCGACTCGGGGCTGACCGTGGATGACGGCACCGCGGTGATCTTCGACCAGAACGACTCCCGGCCGCCGATCCTGGACGCGATCACCGGGTTCGCGCCGGGCGGCTATGACGCGCACTTCCTCCAGTTCTCCGGGGCGATCTGGTGGCCGTGGGTGTACGAGCTGCCGGAGAAGGCCAAGCTCGCGTTCGGCCGGGCCAAGCGGGTGAACGGCCTGGCCAGGGCCAAGCGGTACGTGGACGCGGTGGCCGCGAAGCACGTCGTGCCACATGCCGGTCCCCCCGCGTTCCTCGACGACCCGCTGCTGCCGTACAACGACACCAGCGCCGATGCCTCCAACACGTTCCCCGACCACCCGGTGTTCCTCGACTACCTGCGCGGCGGCGGTCGGGAATCCGACCTGCTGATGATCCCGGGCAGCGTCCTCACCCTGGAGGGTGGGAAGGCGGAGGTCGCCCACCCGGTGCCGGACTCCGAGGTGGCGGCGATCTTCGAGGACAAGGCGGGGTACCTGAAGGCGTACGCCGAGCGCCGCCGGGCCGAGATCGAGGCCGAGCGCGCCTCCTGGGCCCGGCCCGGCCTGGACCTGGTCGCTGAGCTGAAGATGTGGTTCGAGCCGCTGCTCGCGCTCGCCGAGCGGATCGGCGCGGGTGTGGGCGGCCCGGTGCTGCTCAACGTCGTCACTCCCGGTGACGCGCCGGGCGCGATCCCGTCCGTGGACGCGCCGGTGGACCTGCCGATCGTCATCGACTTCCCGGCCGCGACCGTGCGGCTGCTCGAGGCCGGCGACAAGCCGCGGTACACGTTCTGGGTGGAGCGCCCGCTGCTGGAGAAGCTGGTCGCCGAGCACGAGATTGACTGGGTGAACAGCCTGTTCCTGAGCATGCGGTTCCGGGCGTCCCGGATCGGCCAGTACAACGAGTACGTCTACACGTTCTTCAAGTGCCTGTCCCCGGAGCGGCTGGAGTACGCCGAGGGCTGGTACGCCGAGCAGGAGGGCGTGGTCGAGGAGGTGCAGCTCGGCGACTGGATCGTGCAGCGCCGCTGCCCGCACCTGAAGGCCGACCTGACCCGGTTCGGCGAGATCTCCGACGGGGTCCTGCACTGCTCGATGCACGGCTGGAACTTCGACCTGGCCAGCGGCCGCTGCCTCACCGCCACCGGCCACACGCTGCACTCCCGCCCCGCCGCCAGGGCCGCCGCCAGCACCGCGGCCAGCGAGGAGGCCGACGACCCCGGTTGACTGCACCGGCCCACCACCCCCGACACCGCGTGCGCCGAGGGCGGCGACCCCGCCGCGTGCGCGACCTGCACGCTGTCCTGCGCCCGCGCCGAGCCTGCCGACCAGGCGGAACCACCGGCACCGCGGGTACCCGTCCCGCAACCGGTGCTGGTGCTGCGTTCCGCCCTGCTTCTCGCCTTCCTGGGGAACGTTCTCGGCCTCGCCTTCGTGTTCCTGTCGATATGGCCGGCAGGCCGCCCGCTCGCCCCGGCGATGCGGGTCGCCATCGGCGCGGTCGGGGGGCTGATGGTGGCGATGGGAGTGTGGTGGTTGCGGACACCGCTGATGCGGGCTGCGCTACGCTCCCTCGTCAGCCGAGAGGGGTGAAGGCCGGATGACCGTGGCGGGCACGAAACCGCTGCTCCTCATCGACGTGGACGGGGTGCTCAACCCGTACGAGGCCGGGCGGATGCCGGCAGGCTACGCGGAGTACGGCCTGCTCGGGGTGCGGGTGTGGTTGAACCCGGACCACGGCGCGTGGCTGCTGCGGCTGACCGACCGGTTCGAGCTGGTCTGGGCGACCACCTGGGAGGAGTTCGCCAACGACCTGATCGCGCCGCGGATCGGGATCGGGCCGCTGCCGATGATCGCGTTCCCCGGCGAGCGGGTCGGCTCGACCTGGAAACTCCCGGCGGTCTCCGCCTACGTCGGCGAGCGTCCGTTCGCCTGGCTCGAGGACGACCTCTACGACGACGTCTACACCTGGGCCGAGTCCCGCCCCCAGCCCACCCTCCTGGTCAAGACCGACCCCGCGGTCGGCCTCACCGAGGACCACATCCGCCAGTGCGAACAGTTCGCCGACCAGCTCACCACCAGCACCAGCACCGAACCCACGGCCTGACCCCCCGGCCTGACCGACGGCCCGGCGGTGTGGTCAGGTGGGGCGTTGGGAGCTGCGGCGGACGCGGAGGGCGGCGGGGAGGACGATGCGCTGGGTGGGGAAGTCCTCGCCGCCGACGCGGCGGAGGAGGATCTCGGCGGCGTTCCGGCCGATGTCGTAGGTGGGCTGCTCGACCAGGGTGAGCGGCGGGGCCAGGCCGGCCCAGCTCATGTCGTCGAAGCCGACCAGCAGCAGGTCGTCGGGGAAGCGGAGATCGGCCTCGGCGAGCGCGTCGAGGGCGCCGACGGTCATCAGGTTGTTGGTGACGAACAGGCCGTCCGGCGCCGGCCCGACCGCCAGCAGCTTGCGGGTGGCCTCGCGGCCGCCGTCGACGCGGAAGTTGCCGCGTACGACGAGTGACGGGTCGAGGGCGACGCCGGCCTCCTTGAGCGCGGCGCGGTAGCCGGCGAGCCGGCCGGCGGCGGTGGTGATGTCGGGCGGCCCGGCGACCACGCCGATACGCCGGCAGCCGGCGGCGAGCAGGTGCGAGACGGCCTCGTGCGCGGCCCGGTTGTTGTTCACCGTGATGCTGTCCAGCGTGGAGGAGCGGATCCGGCGGTCGATGGTGACCTCCGGGATGTTGCGCTCCACCAGCAGGTCGATGCGGGTGTCGGCGGCGGAGGCGGGGGACAGCACCACGCCGGCCATCTGCTCGGCGGCGGCGATCTCCAGGTACCGCTGCTCCTTGGACAGGTCCTCGTCGGAGTTGGCGAGCACCACCGAGTACCC
>JBJMIH010000129.1:0-8290 GCA_045806985.1 Mycobacteriales bacterium
CCTGGTTGATCACCCGGCTCAGGCCGACCAGCGTGTCCGGGTCAGCATCATCGGGCAGCTGCCCGATCAACCTGGTCAGCTGCGCGATCACACCCCCGTGGGAACGCATGTTCGAATCATATCCCCTACCCAGCAAGTACAGTAGCGTTTACTTGTGCTCCGGCAGGGCGGCGGGCGGCGGCGGGGCCGATCTGGTACACCCGTGCCATGGCAGCCGCGCGGACCAGGGAACCCGCCGACCACCTTCCGGTGGCCCGGGTCAGCGTCGACATGCCGCTCGCCCATCTGGACCGGCCGTTCGACTACCTGGTGCCCGCCAGGGACGCGGAGGCCGCCCAGCCCGGGGTGCGGGTTCGGGTGCGGTTCGGCGGCCAGCTCGTGGACGGCTACCTGCTCGAACGCGTCGATTCGAGCACGCATGACGGCAAGCTGGCGTTGCTCGAACGGGTGGTGTCACCGGAGCCGGTACTCGGCCCCGAACTGCGCACGCTCGCCAGGGCCGTCGCGGACCGGTACGCCGGCACGCTGGCCGACGTTCTCCGGCTGGCCATCCCGCCCCGCCACGCCCGGGTCGAGGGAGAGGCCGCCGCCGATCCCGCGGGCGCCGACCCGACCGGGCCGCCCGACACCGGCTGGCCTGACTACCCCGCCGGTTCCCGGTACCTCGACCTGCTCGCGGCCGGGGAGTCGCCGCGGGCCGTCTGGTCGGCGCTGCCCGGCGCGGACTGGCCGAACCGGGTCGCCGCGGCGGTACGGGCGTGCCTGGCGTCCGGCCGGGGCGCGGTCGTGGTGGTGCCGGACGCCCGCGACCTGGACGAGGCTGACGCCGCCCTGACCGCCGCGCTCGGCAAGGGCCGGCACGTGGCGCTCAGCGCCGGGTTGGGACCGGCCGAGCGGTACCGCCGCTGGCTGGCGGCAC
Organism: Mycobacteriales bacterium; assembly: GCA_045806985.1. Taxonomy (GTDB): domain Bacteria; phylum Actinomycetota; class Actinomycetes; order Mycobacteriales; family JBJMIH01; genus JBJMIH01. The sequence continues at coordinate 920 of JBJMIH010000129.1, forward strand.
GCCGGGGAACGGTCACGGCCGTCGTCGGTACCCGGGCGGCCGCGTTCGCGCCGGTGACCGATCCGGGCCTGCTGGTGCTGTGGGACGACGGCGACGACCTGCACGCCGAACCCCGGGCGCCGTACCCGCACGCCCGCGAGGTGCTGCTGCTGCGCGCCGAGCTGAGCAGGGCGGCGCTGCTGCTCGGCGGGTACGCCCGTACCGCCGAGGCGCAGCTCCTGCTCGACACCGGCTGGGCGAAGCCGCTGGAGGCGCGGCGGGAGACCGTCCGGGTCCGTACTCCCCGTGTCGTGCCGACCGACGACCAGCAGCTGGCGAACGACCCGGCCGCCCGGTCGGCGCGGCTGCCGGCGGTGGCGTTCCGGGCGGCCAGGACCGCGCTCGCCGTCGACATGCCGGTGCTGGTGCAGGTGCCGCGGCGCGGGTACGTCCCCGGCCTGGCCTGCCAGCGCTGCCGGACGCCGGCCCGCTGCCCGCACTGCGCGGGGCCGCTCGGCGCCGGCCCGCACGGGCCGCCGGCCTGCCGCTGGTGCGGCCGGCCGGTGGCGGACTGGGCGTGCGCGGCCTGCGGCGACCGGCGGCTGCGGGCGACCGTGGTCGGCGCCCGGCGTACCGCCGAGGAGCTGGGGAGGGCGTTCCCGGGCGTGCCGGTGCGGACGTCGGGCCGGGACGCCGTGCTCGCCCGGATCCCGGCCGGGGCGGCGCTGGTGGTGGCCACGCCGGGCGCCGAGCCGCTGCCCGAGCGCGGCTACGGCGCGGCGCTGCTGCTGGACAGCTGGGCGCTGCTGGGCCGGCCGGACCTACGGGCCGGCGAGGAGACGTTGCGGCGCTGGTGCGCGGCGGCGGCGCTGGTCCGTCCGGAAGGGACGGTCGTGGTGACGGCCGACGCCGGGTTGCGGCCGGTCCAGGCGCTGGTGCGCTGGGACGGTGGCTGGCACGCCGGCAGGGAGCTGGCCGAACGCCGCGAGCTCGGCTTCCCGCCCGCCGTCCGGATGGCCAGCCTGACCGGCACGCCGGCCGGCATCGCCGACTTCCTCGCCGTGCTCGCCGCGCCCGACAGCACCGACGTGCTCGGCCCCGTTCCCGCCCCCGGCGCCGCCGACGACGACACCGAGCGGGTGCTCCTCCGCGTGCCCCGCCGCGACGGCCCCGCCCTCGCCGGCGCACTCGCCGCGGCCCAGTCCGTCCGCACCGCCCGCAAGACCGGCGACCCGGTACGCGTCCAGGTCGACCCCCTCGAACTCCTCTGAAGGCGGTCAGGCGGTGGTCTTGGCGAGGTTCCGGTGGGTGGCGACCACGGCGCCGGACCCGTCGTACGCGGTGACGGTCAGCCGTTGCGGGGCGACCCGGCCCAGGCCGGTGCCCAGGTAGACGAAGACGCCGTTGGCGAGGGCCGGGGTGACCGAACGGCCGCCGCCGCTGATCACCACCCTGGCCACCCTGGCGGCGTCGACCCTGCCGACGACGCTGATCCGGTCGCGGGTACGGCGGGCCTGGTCGCGCTGGGCCGTGCCGCCGCAGGGGGCGCCGGCCGGGACGGTGTTCAGGTCGTCGACGGTCAGGGCCGCGTTCCGGGCCGGCGTGCCGGGCCACGGGCCGAACCAGCCGGCGTCCAGCGACATCCGCGTGCCGCCCAGGCCCGGGTCGAGGTAGCACAGCTCCCAGCCGTACGGGGTGCCGAGCACCGCCGCCCAGCCGTCCCGGTCCCGCGCGGCGGCCAGCACCGCCGGCCGGTCCGGACCGAAGATCGTCGTGTCGTCGAGGGCGGCCTGGCAGCGGCGGCGGACCGTGTCGCCGCCGGGCAGCCCGGGTACCGGCTGGGTGGTGGGCAGGTCGGGCGAGCCGGAGGTGATCCTGGGCTCCGAGTTGACCACCGCCACCGACCGGGTGTCCGCCCCCGGCGGGGCCGCGAACGGCCCGCACGCCCCCGCGAACGGCAGCGCCGCCAGCGCCCCCATCCCGACCAGCAGCGCTGCCCCCAGCGCGACCAGCAGCGTCCTGCGGAGCAGGCCCAACCCGATCACCTCCGGCGTACAGGGTAGGGCGTCCGTAGAATTGGCCCGTGGCCGTCCAACCCATTCGCCTGTTCGGCGATCCCGTACTCCGTACCGTCGCCGAGCCGGTCGTCGATTTCGACCGGGAACTGCGCCAGCTCATCCAGGACCTGGACGAGACGATGCGCGAGGCGGCCGGCGCCGGCCTCGCCGCGCCGCAGATCGGGGTGAGCCTGCGCGCCTTCACCTACCACACCGGCGAGGAGGAGCACGGCCACCTGATCAACCCCGAGCTGACCGTGGTGGGGGAGGAGTACCAGTTCGGCGAGGAGGGCTGCCTGTCGATCCCGGGCCTCACCTTCGACTGCCGCCGCCACCTCCAGGTGATCGCCAAGGGCATGAACATGTACGGCGACCCGGTCGTGATCGAGGGCAGCGACCTGCTGGCCCGCTGCATCCAGCACGAGACCGATCACCTGGACGGCGTGCTGTTCATCGACCGGCTCGACCCGGACACCAGGAAGGCGGCGATGAAGGCGATCCGCGAGGCGGAGTGGGCCGGCGAGGCCGTGCCGGTCGTGAAGGAGAGCCCGCACCGGCTGTTCGGCCGGGCGACGTGAGGCGGGCGACTTGAAGCTGGTGTTCGCCGGTACCCCGGCGGTCGCGCTGCCGTCGCTGGCCGCGCTCCGGGACTCCGCGCACGAGGTGGTCGCGGTCGTGACCAGGCCGGACAAGCCGGCCGGCCGGGGGAAGCACCTCGCGCCGTCGCCGGTGGCGGCGTACGCCGAGGAGCACGGCATCCCCGTCCTGAAGCCGACCCGCCCCCGTGACCAGGACTTCCTCGACCAGCTCGCCGAGCTGGAACCGGACTGCTGCCCGGTGGTCGCCTACGGCGCGCTGATCCCGCGCACGGCACTGGACATTCCCCGCCACGGCTGGGTCAACCTGCACTTCTCCCTCCTGCCGGCGTGGCGCGGCGCCGCCCCGGTGCAGCACGCGGTCCTGCACGGCGACGACATCACCGGCGCGTCGGTGTTCCAGATCGAGGCGTCGCTGGACTCGGGCCCGGTGTACGGGGTGCTCACCGAGCCGATCGGCCCCCGCGACACGGCCGGCGAGCTGCTGGACCGGCTGGCCGTCGCCGGCGCGCCGCTGCTGGTGGCCACCATGGACGGGATCGCCGCCGGCACGCTGGAGGCCCGCCCGCAGCCGGCGGACGGGGTCAGCCTCGCCCCGAAGATCACCGTCGACGACGCCCGCGTCGACTGGTCCACACCCGCCGCCCACGTGGACCGGCAGGTCAGGGCGTGCACGCCAGCGCCGGGCGGGTGGACGGTGTTCCGCGGCGAGCGGCTCAAGCTGCTGCCGGTGTGGCCGCGCTCGGAGGAGGAGGCGCTGCCGCCGGGCGCGCTCCGGGTGGAGAAGAACCGGGTGCTGGCCGGTACCGCCACCGTGCCGGTCGAGTTGGGCGAGGTGGTCCCGCAGGGCAAGAAGCCGATGCCGGCCGCGGCGTGGGCGCGCGGCGTCCGCCCGGCGGACGGCGAGAAGCTGGGCTAGGGACGGGGATGGGTTCACGGCCGACGCGGCCCGGCGGCCGGCCGCCGGGCCGGCCCCGGCAGGCCACCGACCCGGCCCGGCGCGCCGCGCTGGACACGCTGACCGCGGTACGCCGGCGCGACGCGTACGCCAACCTGACCCTGCCGGCCCTGCTCACCGAGCGGCGGCTGACCGGGCGGGACGCGGCGCTGGCCACCGAGCTCGCGTACGGCACGCTGCGCGCCCAGGGCACGCTGGACGCGGTGCTGGACGCCTGCGTGAACCGGTCGGTGGACCCGGCAGTGCGCGACCTGCTGCGGCTCGGCGCGTACCAGCTGCTGCGGACCGCGGTACCCGCGTACGCGGCCGTCAGCAGCACGGTCGCGCTGGCCAGGACGACCGCCGGCGAGGGCCCGGCACGGTTCGTGAACGCGGTACTGCGCAAGGTCGCCGCCCGCGACTGGGACGGTTGGGTGGCGGCGCTCGCCCCGGCCGACCCGCTGGACCGGCTGGCGCTCGCCACGGCGCACCCGCGCTGGATCGCGGCGGCGTTCGCGGACGCGCTCGGCGAGCCGGTGGACGGGCCGCTCACCGGTACCGCCGCCGCGCTGGCCGCCGACAACGCGCGCCCGCTGGTGCACCTGGTGGCCAGGCCGGGCCGGATCTCCCGGGACGAGCTGGGCACGCTCGCCGGCGGCGAGCCGGGCCGGTACTCGCCCTTTGCCGTGTACCTCCCGGGCGGCGCGCCGGCCGCCCTCGCTCCGGTCCGCGACGGCCGGGCCGGGGCACAGGACGAGGGCAGCCAGCTGTGCGCGCTGGCGCTGGCCGGCGCCCCGCTGACCGGCCCGGACGCCCGCTGGCTGGACCTGTGCGCCGGGCCGGGCGGCAAGGCGGCGCTGCTCGGCGCGCTGGCCGCCACCGGGCGGGACGCGACGCTGGTGGCCGCCGAGGTACAGCCGCACCGGGCCCGGCTGGTGGCCCAGGTCACCGCCGGCCTGCCGGTCCAGGTCGTGGTGGCGGACGGCCGGCGCGGGCCGTGGCCGGACGGCGGCTTCGACCGGGTGCTGCTGGACGCGCCGTGCTCCGGGCTGGGCGCGCTGCGCCGCCGGCCGGAGGCGCGCTGGCGGCGCCGGCCGGCCGACCTGGCCGACCTGACGGCGCTGCAACGGGACCTGCTGGCGGCGGCGCTGCGGGCGGTCCGGCCGGGCGGGGTGGTGGCCTACGTCACCTGCTCGCCGCATCCGGCCGAGACCGTCGCCGTGGTCGCCGCCGTGATCGCCGCCACCTCCGACGCGGAGGTGCTGGACACCAGGCCGGCGTTCGCGGGTGTGCCGGACCTCGGGCCTGGCCCGCACGTCCAGCTGTGGCCGCACCGGCACGGCACGGACGCGATGTTCTGCGCCCTGCTTCGCCGCCGGAGCCGGTGACGTTCAGTCATAGCAGCGCCCCGCAGCGCGAGGGTGGGGGCTGCGGGGCGCCGGCACCGCCCTCATCCTGGGGGAGGATTCCGACGTTGCCAGGGCGATCGTACGAGATCGACTGGATTGGTGACCAGGTCACATACCAGAGAGAATGTCACAGCGAGTAGCCGAGGTGTCCGGTGGACTACTTCCCGCTGATCGCCGCGCAGGGCTGGGCGTGCGGCGTGAACGCCTACCTCAGCGTGGTCCTGCTCGGACTCGCCGGCCGGCTCGGCTGGGCCGACACGCCGCACGGCCTCCAGCGGAACTGGGTGATCGCCGCCGCGCTGGCGATGTGCCTGGTCGAGTTCGTGGTGGACAAGATCCCGTACCTGGACAGCCTCTGGGACACCGTCCACACGGCGATCCGGCCGGCCGTCGCCGCCGCGGTCGGCGCGCTGACCGAGGGCAGGGCGTCCAGCCCGCGTGAGGTGGCCGCGGCCGCCCTGTCGGCCCTGGTCGCGCTGGCCAGCCACGGGGTGAAGGCCGGGGTGCGGCTGGGCGTGAACGCCTCGCCGGAACCGTTCAGCAACATGGTGGTCAGCACCGGTGAGGACGGCGCGGTCGTCGGCGTGATCGGGCTCGCGCTGGCCCACCCGTGGATCGCCTTCGGCGTCGTGCTCGTCCTGCTCGGCCTGGGGATGCTGCTGCTCGTCGCGCTGGCCAGGGCGGCACGCGGCGGGCTGCGCCGGCTCCGGCGGCGGCGCGCGGCCCGGGCGGGTGCGGCACGGGATCCGCACCTAGACTCGGAGGCGTGACCGAGCCGTCGCCCAAGCCGTACATCGCGCCCAGCATCCTGTCCGCCGACTTCGCCAGGCTCGCCGACGAGGCCGACACCGTGGCCAACGCGGACTGGCTGCACGTGGACGTGATGGACGCCCACTTCGTGCCCAACCTGACCATCGGCCTGCCGGTGGTGCAGAGCCTGCGCAAGCACACCGGCCTGCCGCTGGACTGCCACCTGATGATCGAGGACCCGAAACGGTGGGCGCCCGGGTACGCCGAGGCCGGCGCGCACAACGTGACCATCCACGCGGAGGCCACCACCGATCCGGAGGCGGTCGCCAGGGACCTGCGGGCGGCCGGGGCGCTGGCCGGTCTGGCGATCAAGCCGGACACCCCGCTCGACCCGTACGTGGACATCCTGCGGTCGTTCGACACGCTGCTGGTGATGACCGTCGAGCCCGGGTTCGGCGGGCAGAAGTTCCGCGCCGAGGTGCTGCCGAAGGTGCGGGCGGCCCGCTCCCTGGTGCAGACCGGCCACCTGGAGGTGCGGATCGAGGTGGACGGCGGGATCACCACGGAGACGATCATGGAGGCCGCCGAGGCCGGGGCGGACACGTTCGTGGCCGGCTCCTCGGTGTACGGGGCCGCCGATCCGGCCGCCGCCGTCGAGCGCCTCCGGCACCTCGCCGCCCGCTGAGCCCGGCCGCCCCTCCAACACACTCTGGAGTGGCTTCATCACTGTACGCATGGGTAGCGTGATGCCAGACAGGCCAGAGAGCGCGAAAGTGACACGCGTCCCAGCCTTCAAACTGGCGATGACATGCGACAATAGAGAGTAACCAGAGCTGCGCGCTCCGGGGTTCGGTGAAATTCCGAACCGGCGGTGACAGTCCGCGACCCGATGGCTTTCAGCCAGCGGTGGACCCGGTGGAACTCCGGGACCGACGGTGAAAGTCCGGATGGGAGGTAGCGCGCGAGCACGGTGGCGTGGGCGTCTGCGACGCCGGAAGAGCCACCGTCGCGGTGTCCTCCCGTCATCCCCCTCGGAGCTCGTACCGGCCCGAGGGAGGAACCGATGTTCACCGGCATCGTCGAGGAACTCGGCGAACTGATCGCGCTCGCTCCGCACGGCGATTCGGGTGTCGTGGCCGTACGCGGCCCCAAGGTCGCGGCCGGTGCCCGGCACGGCGATTCGATCGCGGTCAACGGCGCGTGCCTCACCGTGATCGGCGTCGACGGCGACACCTTCCGGGCCGATGTGATGGCCGAGACCCTCAAACGCACCAGCCTCGGCGGCCTGCTGCCGGGCGCCCCGGTGAACCTGGAGCGCGCGGTGCCGGTCGACGGCCGGCTGGGCGGCCACGTCGTGCAGGGCCACGTCGACGGCACCGGGGTGGTGGTCTCCCGCACGCCCGGCGACGGGTGGGAGACCGTCCGCTTCGGCATGCCGCGCGACCTGGCCAGGTACGTCGCGGAGAAGGGCTCTGTCGCGGTCGATGGGGTGAGCCTCACGGTGACCGCGGTGGGAGACGACTGGTTCGAGGTGGGCCTGATCCCTACCACGCTGGCGCTCACGACGCTGGGTGGGGCCGTGCCCGGCGCGCCCGTCAACCTCGAGGTCGACGTGCTCGCCAAGTACGTGGAACGGCTGCTCA
>JBJMIH010000130.1:0-20080 GCA_045806985.1 Mycobacteriales bacterium
AGAGCGGGTACCACGGCGGCCTCGACCAGTTCGGCCGCCCGGTCAGGAACCCGGCCGGCATCGACCTGGCCGACGGCACCTTCCGTGACGACCTCGGGATGGCCGGCAACGGCTGGGTCACGGTCACCTACCTCTGGACGGACCAGGCAACCTAACCTTTCCGGGTGGACAGCACCGATGATCCGTTCCCGTCGCTCCGCGACCCGCACGTGCGGCACATCCGGCAGGCCGCGCTGACCACCGTGACGGCCGCCTGCCTGGCGCTGATCCCGTGGATCTGCTACCTGGCGGTCAGCCTGCCCGAGCGGCACCTGGCCGCGCAGTGGCGGGTGGCCTGGGTGGGCTTCGACATCGGGCTGCTCGGCGGCCTCGCCGGCACCGCGTGGGCGGCCTGGCGGCGGCGCCAGGTGGTGGTCCTGTTCGCGCTGATCACCGCGACGCTGCTGGTCGTCGACGCGTGGTTCGACGTCGTCCTGTCCTGGGGGACCGGCGACCTGCCGGTGGCGCTGGTCTCGGCGGCCCTCGGCGAGCTGCCGCTGGCGGCCCTGCTGGTCTTCGGCGTCCGTCGGCTGATCCTGGTCACGGTCCGGGTGGCCAGGCACCGCGCCGGCGTCCCCGGCCCGGCCCCCACCTTCTGGCGCATCCCCCTGTTCGGTGTGGCCCGTCCGGAGGACTTCGAACGTTGATGGGCTAGTCGTCGGTGTCGAGGTGGCGTTCGAGGGCGTCGAGGCGGTCGTTCCAGTACCGGCGGTACGGGGCGAGCCAGGCGTCGATCTCGGTGAGCGGGGTGGGGTCGAGCTGGTACCACCGCCGCTGCGCGTCCTGCCGCACCTTCACCAGCCCGGCCTCGCGCAGCACCCGCAGGTGCTTGGACACCCCGGGCTGGCTGAGCGTGAGCTGGTCGACCAGCTCGCCCACCGAGCGCTCGCGGTCGCGCAGCAGGTCGAGGATGCGCCGCCGGGTGGGTTCGGCCAGCACCTCGAACGTCGTCGTCATACGCCTCTTATAGCTCGTCAGTTATATACATGTCAATGTATTAAGCTGCCCCGGTGCTGACTGTGGGACTCACCGGCGGGATCGGCGCCGGCAAGAGCGCGGTCGCCGGCATGCTCGCCGAGCACGGCGCCGCCGTCGTGGACGCCGACCAGCTGGCCAGGGAGGTGGTCGAACCGGGCACGCCGGGGCTGGCCAGGATCGTCGCCGAGTTCGGGCCCGGAATGCTCACCGACGGCGGCGCGCTCGACCGGGCCGCCCTCGGCGCGGTGGTCTTCGACGACCCGGACCGGCGCGCGGCGCTCAACGCGATCGTGCACCCGCTGGTCGCCGAGCGGACCGCCGAGCTGGTCGCCGACCTCCCCGAGGACGCGGTGGCCGTCCACGACGTGCCGCTGCTGGCCGAGAACCACCTCGCCCCCGGGTACCACCTGGTGCTGGTGGTGACCGCGGCGGAGGAGACCCGGCTGCGCCGGCTGGCCGGGCGCGGGCTGCCCGCCGAGGACGCGCGGGCCCGGATGGCGGCCCAGGCCACCGACGACGAGCGGCGGGCCGTCGCCGACGTGGTGCTCGACAACGACGGCAGCCTCGAGCACCTGCGCGCCCAGGTGGACCGGGTGTGGGAGCGGATCGCCGGATACGCGGCCAACCTCGCCGCCGGGCGGCCCGCCCCCCGCGACGGTGTCCGGGTGGTGGAGTACGACCCCAGCTGGCCGGCCCTGGCCGGCCGGCTCGCCGACCGGATCAGGGCCGCGACCGGTGGCCGGCACCGGGTGGACCACATCGGCTCCACCGCCGTTCCCGGCCTGGCCGCCAAGGACGTCATCGACCTCCAGCTCGCCGTGCCCGACCTGGCCGCCGCCGACGGGCTCGCGCCGGCCCTGGCCGCCGCCGGTTTCGTCCGCCGGCCGGCGGACCGCGACCACGTGCCGCCGGGCCGCAAGCCCGGCTCCGGCTGGGCCAAGCGGCTGCACGCCTCCGCCGACCCGGCCCGGCCGGTCAACCTGCACGTCCGCGTCGAGGGCGCGCCGAACTTCCGGTACGCCCTGCTGTTCCGCGACCACCTGCGGGCACACCCGGCCGCGGCGGCCGCGTACGGCGAGCTGAAGCGCGGGCTGGCCGCGCTCACCCCCGACGACGTGGACGCCTACACCAGCGTCAAGGACCCCGCCTGCGATCTCGTCGCGCTCGCCGCCGAGGACTGGGCGGCCCGCACGGGTTGGCGGCCGTGACCGTACCGTAGGTTCCCGTGAAGCGGTGGCGTCCGGCCGGCCACGACTGGTGGCGCGCGTTCGGCATGGTCTACCTGCTGTACCTGCTCTACCCCGCCGCCGACCTGTGGCACGGCCACCACCGGCCGCCGGCCACGGTCGCCGGCTGGGCGGTGATCGTCGCGTTCGTCGGCCTCTACGTGTACCTGGCGATGCGCCGCTGGAACCGCGGCTGGCTCCGCCGGTACCAGGCCGTCGCGCTCGCCATCGCGGTGGTCACGGTGGCCGCCATGCTCGCCTTCGGCGACGCGTGGACCGGCCTGCCGATCTACGCCGGGGTGGCGGCGGCGCTGGCGTTCCCGGCACGCGCGGCGGTGGCGCTGGCCGGCCTGGTCTGCGCCGTCCAGGTGGTGGTGCTGGCGGCCGGGTCCGGGCTGGGCGCCGGCGGCCTGTTCCTGGCCGCGCAGACCTTGGTCGTGCCGATCGCGATGGTCGGCATCACCCGGCTGATCTCGCAGAACTACGAGCTGCGCGCGGCCAGGGCGGACGTGGCCAGGCTGGCGGTGGCCGAGGAGCGGCTGCGGTTCGCCCGCGACCTGCACGACCTGCTCGGGCACAGCCTGTCCACGATCGTGCTGAAGACCGAGCTGGCCCGGCGGCTGGCCGAGAAGGACGGCGCCGGCGACGGCCGGGCCGTGGTCGAGCTGGCCGACATCGAGCGGATCGCCCGGCAGGCCCTGGTCGACGTGCGGGAGACCGTGTCCGGGTACCGCGAGCTGTCGCTGCCGGACGAGCTGGACAACGCCCGCGAGGTGCTCACCGCCGCCGGCGTCGGCTGCGAGGTGCGCCCGCCCGGGGAGCCGCTGCCCGCGCTGGTGGAGGCGCTGCTGGCCTGGGTGGTCCGGGAGGGCACCACCAACGTGCTCCGGCACTCGCGCGCCTCGCACTGCCTGATCAGCGTGACCATCGCCGAGCACCAGGCCGTGCTCGTGGTGCTGGACGACGGTGTCGGGCCGACCGGCGGCACCGGCAACGGGATCGCCGGGCTGGCCGAGCGGCTGGCGGCGGTGGGCGGGAAGCTGACCGCGGGGCCGGCCGCCGGTCGCGGGTTCCGGCTGGCGGCGGTGGCGCCGCTGTGCGGGAGGGCGGACGCGTGATCAGGGTGCTGCTCGCCGACGACCAGCACCTGGTCAGGGGCGCGCTGGCGGCGCTGCTGTCGCTGGAGGACGACCTGGAGGTGGTCGCCGAGGTGGCCGACGGGGCGCGGGCGGTGGTGGAGGCGCGCCGGCACCGGCCGGACGTGGCGCTGCTCGACATCGAGATGCCGGGTGTGGACGGCCTGACCGCGGCGGCCCGGCTGCGCACCGAGGTGCCGGACACCCGGGTGGTCATCCTCACCACCTTCGGCCGGCCCGGCTACCTGCGTCGGGCCCTGGAGGCCGGCGCGGTCGGCTTCGTGCTCAAGGACGCGCCCGCCGTCCAGCTGGCCGCCGCGATCCGGAAGGTGTACGCGGGGGAGCGGGTGGTCGACCCCGTGCTGGCCGCGGCCACCGTGTCGTCGGCGGCCAACCCGCTGACCTCGCGGGAGCGGGACGTGCTGCGGGCGGCCAGGGGCGCCGCGCCGGTCGCCGACATCGCCCAGGCGCTGTTCCTGTCCGAGGGCACCGTCCGCAACTACCTGTCCAGCGCGATCGGCAAGACCGGCGCCCGGAACCGGACCGAGGCGGTGCGGATCGCCGAGAGTAACGGCTGGCTGTGACGGGTAGGGTCTGGACGGACCTGGGCGAGCGGTGTGGCGGGGGAGGAACAGCGTGTTCGGGATCGTACGGCCGTGCCGGCACCGGATGTGCCAGCATCTGCACACCGCGTGGATGGCGCACCTGTGCGGGCTCTGCCTGACCCTGCGCGACGAGCATGGGCACGCCGCCCGGCTGGTCACCAACTACGACGGCCTGCTGGTTTCGGTGCTGATGGAGGCGCAGGCCCCGGACCGGAGCCCGCACCGGACGGCCGCGCCGTGCGCGCTGCGCGGGTTCCGGCGGGCGGACGTGCTGGACAGGAGCGGCGAGGGCGCCCGGCTGGCGGCGGCCGTGTCGCTGGTGCTCGCCGCCGCCAAGACCCGCGATCACGTCGAGGACGGCGACGGCGGGTACCGGCGCCGGCCGGTCGCCGCCACCGCGAGCCGGCTGGCCGACCGGTGGGCGGCGGCGGGCGCCCGTACCGGCGCGGGCGTCGGCTTCGACGTGGGCCTGCTCACCGAGGCCGTCGCCGAGCAGGGCGCGCGAGAGGCCACCCCCGGCGCCAGCCTGCTGACGCTCACCGAGCCGACCGAGACGGCGGTCGCGGCGGCCTTCGCGCACACCGCGACCCTGGCCGGCCGGCCGGGGAACGCGCCGGCGCTGGCCGAGGCCGGCCGCCACTTCGGCCGCCTCGCCCACCTGCTCGACGCGGTCGAGGACCTGGACGCGGACCGGGCCGCCGGCGCGTACAACCCGCTGCTGGCCACCGGCACGGACCTGGACGGGGCGCGGCGGCGCTGCGACGACGCGCTGCTCGGGCTGCGGCTCGCGCTCGCCGAGATCGAGTTCGCGTCGCCGGACCTGGCCAGGGCGCTGCTCGGCCGGGAGACCCGGGACGCCGTGGACCGGACCTTCACCCTCGCCGGCCACCACCCGCCGGGCTGGCAGCGCCCGGCGTACCCCGGCGCGAAGCCGCCCGGGACGCCGCCGGAGCTCCCGCCCAAGCCGCGCGGCCCGCTGTTCTGCCTCGCCGGCACGCTCACCTGCTGCACCTGCGGCCTGTGGCGGCACAAGTCGTCCCCGCTGCACGGCCAGCGCTGCACCAATCGCTGCGTCTGCTGCGACCGCGACTGCTGCGACTGCGGGGGCTGCTGCGACTGCTGCCAGGTGTGCAGTTGCGTGGAATGCTGCGGCAGCGCCTGCTGACCCGCCCTCAGTCGAAGCCGCGGAAGGTGCCGGCCTCGTCGGCGTTGTCGGCGAACTCGGCGAAGTCCATGTTCCCGAGCGACACGTTGACCGACACGTCGGAGAAGCAGCTGGGCAGCACCCGCATCGTCCGGCCGGGCTCGATGTACAGGTCCACGGCGAGCAGCGCGTGCTCCGGGTCGGCCATGGTGGTCGCGTCGGCGAGGAACAGGTACGTCACCTTGGCCCTCTCCGGCGCGGCCGCGTCGGCCTCGACCAGTGCCTCGACGGTCACGCCGGCATAGGCGGGATCGTCCACGTAGTCGGCGTCGGGGTACTCGCCGGCGTGGCCGTCGATCGCCGCGCGCACCGCGTCCCAGGCCGCGTCGTCGCTGAAGTCGGTGCGGAGCACCAGCGACATCAGGTCGCCGGGCTCGGGCAGGGGTTTGATCATTGGACGCAGAACTCGTTTCCCTCGGGGTCACGCATGACGACGTGGTACTGGCCGTACTCCTCGTAGGCCTCGACGCGGGTGGCGCCGAGCCCGGTGAGCCTGCTCACCCCCTCCTCGACCTGGTCCTTGCGCTCCTCGATCGGCACCGCGAAGCCGCTGCTCACGTTCAGGTCGAGGTGCAGCCGGTTCTTGACGGTCCTGCCCTCGGGGACCTTCTGGAAGAAGATCCGCGGGCCCGCGCCGTCCGGGTCCACCACCGCCGAGGCGTTCCCCCACCGCTCCTCCGGGATGCCCATCGCCGCGGCCGCGTCCTCCCAGGTCTCGTACCCCGGCGGCGGTGGCTGCACGACGTACCCGAGCGCCGCCGCCCAGAACTCCGCCTGCCGCGCCGGATCCGCGCAGTCGACCACCACCTGGATGCCTGTCGCCATGGGTGCACATCATGCCCTCACCGACCGACAAAACCGAGAGCCCCCTCGCCGGCCAGGCCGTCCAGGGCGGCGGCGAGGGACGCGGCCGGCATCGCCCGCTCGCCGCGCAACCGGCCGGGGTGGTGATCCGCGCTACGGCGCCAGCAGGGGCAGGACGGTGTCCACGATCCGCCCGGCCAGCGCCGCCCGGTCGCCGCCGCGCGGCGCCAGCTCGGGGTGGAACTGTTCCAGCAGCGTCTGCGCCTGGCAGGCGCCGGTGAGCAGCAAGGCGACCGTGCCGAGGTCCGCGGGGCCGGTCAGCCGGCCGGCCGCCCGCTCGGCGGCCAGGTAGCCGGCGAGGGCCTGCTGCGCGCGGCGCGGGCCGATGCCCCTGGTGTCGAGCTGGCCCAGCAGCCGGCTGTACAGGGTGGGATCGGACGCCACCATCGCGGTGAGCCGCTGGAGGTCGCCGTAGAACTCCAGGCCGTACGTCACCACTCTGACCAGGTTGTCCCGTACCGTGCCGGTTCCGACCCGGCCGGCCAGCTCGCCGAGTGCGCCCGGCACCGGCAGGCCCTCCATGACCACGGCGATGACCAGGTCCGCCTTGTCGGCGAAGTGGTTGTAGATGCTGCCCTCGGCGACCCCCGCCGTGGCCGCGATCCGCCGGGTGGTGGCCCCGCGCACGCCCTCGGTCCGGACGACCTCGGTCGCGGCAGCCACGATCCGCGACCGCATGTCGTCCACCGCCACCCGTGATCCTCCCGCTCGCGCGCCAGCACGGAGCAGTCTGCCACCCGCGCCGGGACCCGGCGGGAACAAACTGTCAGACCCCACCCTTACGGTGGTGTCATGAGTACTCCCACGCGTTCCCCGCTCGCCCGCAAGGTCAGTCCCGAGCTGGACCGGGCGCGTGCCCACGGCACGTTCCGGATGGTCAGCGACTTCCAGCCGTCCGGCGACCAGCCGCAGGCCATCGACGAGCTGGAGCGCCGGGTCAGGGCCGGCGAGAAGGACAGCGTGCTGCTCGGCGCCACCGGCACCGGCAAGACCGCCACCGTGGCGTGGCTGGTCGAGCGGATGCAGCGGCCGGCGCTGGTGATCGAGCCGAACAAGACCCTCGCGGCCCAGTTCGCGAACGAGCTGCGGCAGTTCTTCCCCGACAACGCGGTGGAGTACTTCGTCAGCTACTACGACTACTACCAGCCCGAGGCGTACGTCCCGCAGACCGATACCTACATCGAGAAGGACTCCTCGGTCAACGAGGAGGTCGAGCGGCTGCGGCACTCGGCCACGATGAGCCTGTTCACCCGCCGGGACGTGATCGTCGTCGCCACCGTGTCCTGCATCTACGGCCTGGGCGCGCCCGAGGAGTACTTCGAGCAGTCGATCCCGCTGCGGGTCGGGGACGAGGTCGACCGGGACCGGCTGCTGCGCCGGCTGGTCGACATGCAGTACTCCCGCAACGACCTGAACCTCACCCGCGGCACGTTCCGGGTGCGCGGCGACACGATCGAGGTGATCCCGGCCTACGCCGAGCTGGCCGTCCGGATCGAGCTGTTCGGCGACGAGGTGGAGCGGCTGTACCAGCTCAACCCGCTGACCGGCGAGGTGGTGGATGAGGCCCAGGAGGAGATCATGGTCTTCCCGGCCACCCACTACGTGGCCGGCCCGGAGCGGCTGGAGCGGGCCATCCGGGGCATCGAGGCCGAGCTGACCGAGCAGCTGGCCACCATGGAGAAGCAGGGCAAGCTGCTGGAGGCGCAGCGGCTGCGGATGCGCACCCAGTACGACCTGGAGATGATGCGCCAGGTCGGGTTCTGCTCCGGCATCGAGAACTACTCGCGGCACATCGACGGCCGCGGTCCCGGCACTCCGCCGAACACCCTGCTCGACTACTTCCCCGACGACTTCATGCTGGTCATCGACGAGTCGCACCAGACGGTGCCGCAGATCGGCGGCATGTACGAGGGCGACATGAGCCGCAAGCGGACGCTGGTCGAGCACGGCTTCCGGCTGCCGTCGGCCACCGACAACCGGCCGCTGCGCTGGGAGGAGTTCCTGGAGCGGATCGGGCAGACCGTGTACCTGTCGGCGACGCCGGGCCCGTACGAGATGGAGCGGGCCAAGGGCGAGTTCGTGGAGCAGGTGATCCGGCCGACCGGCCTGGTCGACCCGCAGGTGGTGGTGAAGCCGACCAAGGGCCAGATCGACGACCTGGTGCACGAGATCCGCCAGCGCACCGAGAAGCACGAGCGGGTGCTGGTCACCACGCTGACCAAGAAGATGGCCGAGGACCTCACCGACTACCTGCTGGAGCTGGGCATCCGGGTGCGGTACCTGCACTCCGAGGTGGACACGCTGCGCCGGGTGGAACTGCTACGCGACCTCCGCAAGGGCGAGTTCGACGTGCTGGTCGGCATCAACCTGCTGCGGGAGGGTCTGGACCTGCCCGAGGTGTCGCTGGTGGCGGTGCTGGACGCGGACAAGGAGGGCTTCCTGCGCTCCGGCACCTCGCTGATCCAGATCATCGGCCGCGCGGCCCGGAACGTGTCCGGCGAGGTGCACATGTACGCCGACAGGATCACCCCGTCCATGCGGCACGCGATCGAGGAGACCCAGCGCCGCCGGGACAAGCAGATCGCCTACAACAAGGCCCACGGCGTCGACCCGCAGCCGCTGCGCAAGAAGATCGCCGACATCCTGGACGACATCTACCGGGAGGCCGAGGAGACAGCGCTGGTGGGCGGGTCGGGCCGGCAGCAGTCGCGGGGCAAGGCGCCCGCGCCGGACCTGCGGTCCAAGGCGACGTCGGTGCACCGGCCGGAGAACGTCAGGGGGATGCCGCGGGCCGAGCTGGCGGACCTGGTCTCCGAGCTGACCGACCAGATGCTGGTGGCCGCGCGGGAGCTCCAGTTCGAGCTGGCGGCCCGGCTCCGCGACGAGATCTCGGAGCTGAAGAAGGAGCTGCGGGCGATGGACTCGGCGGGCCAGAAGTAGGGCGTCACGCCAGGGGGATGTCGCGGAAGTGCTCGACCACCGGCTCGCCGGCGAAGTACGGCCCGATGATCTCCCGCCACTTGGCGAAGCGGTCGGTGCCGCGGAAGTTGTTGCGGTGGGACTCCACCGAGTCCCACTCCACGAGCATGACGAACCGGTACGGGGTCTCGATACCCCGGGTCATCCGAACCGACCGGCAGCCCGGAGTGCCGTCCAGCAACGTGTGGGCGGTCCGGTACGCGTTGATGAACTGCTCTTCCATGCCTGATCCGACATCGATCAGGGCGACCTCGAGAACCATGGCGGACAGCCTCCCACACTGTCCGGTTCCGGACCCGCACCGGCACGCGCGGACCACCACAATGGGGCGGAAACGTGCAATTACCTGATCTCGCCATCAATATGTATTGACTCGGACAGTTGTGAACGATGTGCTGTCTCGGACCCGACGGGGAGATGCGACATATGGGTATTGTTGACTTCCGAGCGCCGGTCGGATCCGGGACCGAGACCCCTGTGGTGATCCTCATCGCACGTGACGTGGCCGACCGGATCCGCCTCGCGCGGCTGCTGGACGGCGTCGGCGTCGTCCTGATCTGTCCCGACATCGAGACCGCGCGGTGGGCGCTCGCCGGGCCGGGCTCCGTCCCGGTGCCGGCCACGGTGGAGATCACCGCGGCCGCGACCGCCACGGTCGTCCCGGACGGTGCCGGGCGTGTCGACGGCGGGGACGTGGTGGCCGTCGGCGACCTGGTGGTCGACCGGCTCCGCCAGCAGGCCACCTGGGCGGACCGCGACCTCGGCCTGTCCTACCTCCAGCGCGAGGTGCTGGCCTGCCTGGCCAGCACGCCGGCCGAGGTGTGGCAGTACTCGCGGCTGCACCGGAAGGTGTGGCAGACCGACTACCTCGGCGACCCGTCCGGGCTGCACTCCGCGGTCAAACGGTTACGCCGCCGGCTGGTGGAGGCGGGAGTCGATCTCACCGTGGAAGCGGTCAGAGGGGTCGGTTTCCGGCTTCGCGGACGTCCGGCACCCTGCCGGGGGTTGACGTCCGTCGCGCGGTAAGGAACAGTCGCAGGGCCGCCCCGACGCGAGCAGGCACTCTGCGACGGGCGTCGTTTGACCCTACGTTGCGGACAACGTTGTCAACGGTCCGTCCTGGGTGGCGTCAGCGGCACTGGTCCGGCGCCGGGAGCGCGGCAGGCACGCTCCCGGCGCCGGCTCATTTCTGCCCTCCGCGACCCGCGAAGTCCTCGAACATACGAGCGATCGAGGGGGCGAAAATGTCAGACCCGTCGCATAGGGTTAGAACATGGACACGCCCCGCTCTCGCCCGGTCTCGTTCGCGCGCTTCGCCGAATACCTCACCACCGCCGGTCCCGACCGGGTCGGCGTCGCCAGGAGCATCATCGCGCAGCTCGGCAGCGCGTACAGCCCGGCCACCGACCACTACGCCGCCATCCGCCGCGCCCTCATCGAGGGCACCTGCAAGGGCGACCTCGGCCAGCGCCTCCGCCAGGCCGTCGTGAACGCCAGCCCGGCCCGCAAACCCGCCTACCGCCGCCTCGCCCGCCGGTACCGCCGCTGGCACCTGGAGAGCGGGGTGGCCGACGCGCTCGTCCGCAAGATCGAGCCGCGGGCCTGCCCCGACCTGCCGCTGCCGGTCCGGGTCAGCCCCGCGTTCGTCGCCGACCTGCCCGACGGCCGCCGCCTCGCCGTCGCGCTGTACCTGAAGAACGACCCGCTCGCCCCGGCCGCCGCCGCGGTGATGTCCCGGCTGCTGGCCCGCGCCTATCCGGATCGCCAGCCGGTGGTGCTGGACGTGCAGCACAGCCGCGCCCACACCGCCGCCCCGCCGGTACCCGACTACGACGAGTGGCTGGCCACCGAGGCCACCGCGTTCGCCGGCCTGGCCGGCCGGCTAAGCTCCGCCACCCCGGCCGCCTGACTAGGCGCTCCTGACTAGGCGCTCCTGACTACGCGCTCCGGTAGCGCCGGGCGAACGTGAGGTGCGCCCGGCGCTCCGGGGTCATCGGGGCGTCGAGTACCGCCCAGTCCCGCTCCGAGGCGTGCAGCAGGCCGTCCTCGCCCAGGCAGATCCCCACGTGGTACACCCGGCCGGTGTCGGGCTTGGCGAAGAACAGCAGGTCGCCGCGTTCGGCCTCGGCCGGGTCCAGCGGGGTGCCGATGCCGGCCTGGTCGGCGGCGTCACGGGGCACCGTCACCCCGTACCGCCGGTAGGCGGTGTGCACCAGCCCGGAACAGTCCAGCGCCAGCCCGCAGGTGCCGCCGGCGGCGTAGGTGATGCCGACGAACTGGCTCGCCGCCGCGATCAGCTGCTCGCCGGTGGGCAGCTCCGGCTCGGCCGGCAGCTCGTCCACGTCGGTGCTGGGCAGCCAGCCGTCGCCGGGGCCAGGCGTGGCCACCCGCACCCAGCCCTGCACGCGTTCCAGCAGCGGCAGCGTGGTCGCGAAGCTCACGTCCGGCACCAGGATCGGGCCGCCCGGGGTGGCGCGCAGGTCCGTGCCGGGCACGTGCACGACCACCCGCCGGCCCGCGGCGGACCCGTCCCCGCCGCCGTCCTCGGCGGCCGGCGCGGCGAGCTGGCGGGTCGGGACCCAGCCCGGGTACCCGCCAGGGTGCTTCACCGACGGCTGGGCCGGGGCGATCACCCTGGTCCAGTCGCCGGCGACCTCCTCCACCCGCACCCGCTCCCCGTACAGCAGCTGCGAGTCGACCCGGCCCCACAGCTCCAGCCGCTCGGGCGGCCCCTGCCGGGCCGTCCAGGCGCGCAGGTCCGCCGGTACCGCGAGGGCCGGCTCGTCCAGCGGCCGCCGTACCGCGTCCGGGCCGGTCCACAGCGCGGCCGCGCTCACGCCCACCGCCCGGGTGTCCGGTACCAGGGTTGTCATGCCTCCACCGCCTCCGCCGGGTCAACCAGGGCCTCCGGTCGCACGCCGCCGACGCCCAGGCCCGGCGCGTCCGGCAGCACGACGGTCGCGCCGTCGTAGGTCATCCCGCCCTGGACCGGCGAGCTGACCAGCCACCAGGCCGCGTCCAGGTCGTGGGTGAGCGGGCCGGGTGCGAGCGTGGCGAGTACCGCCGTGGCGGCCACGCCGACGTGCGTCTCCATCATCGAGCCCAGCATCACGCCGACACCCGCCGCCTCGGCCACCGCGAGCAGCTGCCGGCCGGCCCGCAGCCCGCCGCACTTGGCCAGCTTCGGGTTCACCATGTCGGCGGCCCGGCGGCGGACCACCGCCAGCAGGTCGCGCGGCGACCAGACCGCCTCGTCGGCGAGGATCGGCGTCCGGGTGTGGTCGGTGACCCAGGCCAGCCCGTCCAGGTCGCCGGCCGGTACCGGCTGCTCGACCAGCTCGATGTCCAGGCCGGCGTCCTCCATCGCGCCGATCACCCGTACCGCCTGCCGGGCCGTCCAGCCCTGGTTGGCGTCCAGGCGGATCAGCACGTCGGGCCCGACCGCCGCGCGGATCGCCCGCAGCCGGGCCAGCTCGTCCACGCCGCCCTCGCCGACCTTCAGCTTCAGCACCCCGAACCCCTCGGCGACCCGCTTGCCGGCGGCCTCCACCATCTGGTCGGTCGGCGCGGCGGCGAGGGTCACGTCGGTGGGCAGCCGCAGCGTGGCCGAGCCGAACAGGGCGGGCAGCGGTATCCCGCGCCGGCGCGCGGCCAGGTCGTGCAGGGCGACGTCGACGGCGGCCTTGGCGGTGGTGTTGCCGACCACGGCGCGGGCCAGGTCGGCGCAGATCGCGTCGTAGTCGTCCGGGTCCCGGCCGACCACCACGGCGCGCAGCGGGCCGTGCAGGGCGGCGCGCATCCCCTCCACCGAGTCGCCGGTGATCCGCCAGACCGGCGCGCCCTCGCCCCAGCCCGACCAGCCGTCGGCGTCCACGACCTCCACCAGCAGGCTGTCCACGGCCGTGGTGGTACGCAGGGCGGTGACGAAGGGTGAATGCAGCGGCGCGCGGATCCGATGGGTACGCAGGTCGCGGATGGTGTCGCGGGCGGTCACCTCTCCGACCCTAGGGCATCCTCCATGCCGACAACTCAGACAATCTGCTCGGATCCGGCACCCCGGCCGGACACCGTGTCGAGATCGTGCCGGTCCTGCCAGCTCGCCGCCGCCACCCGCCGGCACATCACCTTCCCGGCCTCCTCGTCATACCCTTCGGTGCACACCACCAGCAGGTACGGCGGCGCGTCGGCGGGGGAGACCAGCGCGGCGTCGTGGTTGATCTCGGCGACCCAGCCGTCCTTGT
Organism: Mycobacteriales bacterium; assembly: GCA_045806985.1. Lineage (GTDB taxonomy): Bacteria > Actinomycetota > Actinomycetes > Mycobacteriales > JBJMIH01 > JBJMIH01. The sequence goes on from JBJMIH010000130.1 coordinate 13,273, forward strand.
TGGCGACGCGGGTGCCGGGCGGCAGGGCGGCCCGGATCTTCTCCGCCCACTCCTGGCTGTACAGGATCCGCAGCATCTCGTCACAGGACCCGGCCGAGGCGACCGTCCCGAGCGCCAGGCCACCCATCAGCCGGGCCAGGTCGGCGGCGGTGACCTCGTTGTTCAGCCCGTTCTCGCGGGCGCGCGCGTCCTCGATGCCGCGCTGCACCCGCATCCGGGTGGCCCCGGCCGCCCGTACCGCCTCGGCCACCGCCGCCGCGCCCACCACGCCGAACACCAGGTTGGTGGCGAAGTTGGAGGACCGGACGATCATCCGCTCGACCAGCCACCGGAGTGGGACCTCGGTGCCGAGCGCGTCCCAGACCTGGGGGTCGTTGTCCTCCGCCCGGTCGACCGAGAACGGGACGCCGTCGTACGCGGACGGGAAGCGGTTGACGACACTGACCCTCTGGTCGAGGTCGAGCCCGTCGGCCTCGTGGCGGCGGAACGCGGCCAGCATCACCGCCACCTTCATCGTGCTGGCGGCGTAGTACAGGGCATCCGGGTCGCGCTGGTACGCCGCCGGCCGGCCCGGGTGGCCGCACCACACCGACACGCGTCGGGGTGCCGCGCCGGTGACCGGCGCCGCCGCCAGCTCGGCGTCCAGCACCGCGTCCAGTGCCGTGAGCGCTTCCGTCATCCCTCTTCCCTCCGGCCGTCCGGTGCGTCCGGACAGCGTACGGGCGGGGTGAGCCTGACCACTCCAGACCCTCCCGGAACCGGGGCCTTGGCTACTCTTGGCGCGTTTGTCCCGGCAATGGAGCCAAGGAGGGTGACCCATGCGCGTGCGCGGGTTCGCGCCGCTCACCGTCGCCGCCGCCGTCGCGGCCCTGCTGCTGGCCGTGGGGTGCGCCACCCACCACTCCGCCGGCACGCCGGCCGGCGCCGACCGGATCGAGACCGGCGGCACGCCGCCCACCGGCGAACCGGTCGAGCCGAGCGGCGACCCCGGGCAGGACAGCGCGGCCGCCGCGATCCGCGCGTACCTGGCGGCCAACTTCGCCCAGCAGGACTGGTACCGGCACGTCGCCACCGTCCGTACCGCCGCGGGCGCGGCCTGGGTACACACCGACCTGGGTGTCCCCGGCCAGCAGCAGGCGATGGAGATCTGCGCCACGGTGGGCGGCTTCCTGCTCGCCAACCGGACCGAGTACCACGTCGACCAGCTGATGGTGCGCGGCGTGGACGGGACCACGCTGGCCCGCCAGCGCGCGCTCGGCCAGCCCTGCCGGTAGGGGAGACTTGACCGGTGCTGATCGCCGACCTCTGTGACGTGCCGGTGGCGCAGGCCCCGATGGCGGGCGGGCCCGGCGGGGTGAACCTGGCGGCGGCCGTGTCCGGGGCCGGCGGGTTCGGGTTCCTGGCCGCCGGGTACAAGACCGCCGACGCGGTACGGGCCGAGATCGCCGAACTGCGCGGGCGGACCGACCGGCCGTTCGGGGTGAACGTGTTCGTGCCGGAGTCGACGCCGGTCGACCTGGCGGCGGTGGCCCGGTACGCGGACCTGGTCCGGCCCGAGGCCGACGCGCTCGGCGTGGCGCCCGGCGAGCCGGTCGGCGGGGACGACGGCTGGGACGCCAAGCTCGCGCTGCTGGCCGAGCTCGCGCCCGCGGTGGTGACGTTCACCTTCGGCTGCCCGCCGGCCGCGGCGGTGGCCGCCCTGCGGGCGGCCGGCTGCCGGGTCGGGGTGACCGTGACCTCGCCCGCCGAGGCCGGGGCGGCGGCCGCCGCCGGCGTGGACGGGCTGGTCGTGCAGGGCCCGGACGCCGGCGCGCACCGGGGGACGTGGGCCAACGCGGGCACGCCGCCCGACACCGACCTGCTCAGCCTGCTCGCCCAGGTACGCGCCGTGACCGACCTGCCACTCGTCGCCGCGGGCGGCCTGATGGACGGCGCCGACATCGGCGCGGTCCTCGCCGCCGGCGCGGAGGCCGCCGCCCTCGGCACCGCCTTCCTGGCCTGCCCGGAGAGCGACGCCCACCCCCTGCACAAGGCCGCCGTCCGCACCGCCGGCGAGACGGTGGTCACCCGCGCCTTCAGCGGCCGCCCGGCCCGCGCCCTCCGCAACCACTGGACCGACACCTACGCCGAAGCCGCGCCCGCCGCCTACCCCCACCTCAACCAGATCACCGGCCCGCTCCGCCGTGCCGCCGCCGCCGGCGGCGACACCACCCGGATGTCTCTCTACGTCGGCGCCGCCCACTCCCGGGCCCGCCCCCTCCCCGCCGCCGACCTCCTCACCCTCCTCGCCACCGAACTGCGGTAACTCTGGGGTGGGCGCTGGTCGCGTGCGGCTCCTCGTCAGGCACCACGAGTCCACCCCGAACAGACCCGTGGGAAGCGTCCAGGTGCTCAAGACGGGGTTCGGCAGGGCCCCAGACAGCGAATTCGCCTACGCGGTCGCGCTCATCAGGAACGGCACCGACAAGCTCGCCGGGCTCGACCCGTCGGGAAAGCTGCTGGCCACTCGCGAGGCCTCGGCGCCGGTCGCCCGATCGGGCGCGACCGTCGCCACCGGAGTGCCGCTGGAGGTCAAGCCCGGCACCGACGCCGCGACCGACGTGCGGATCGAGAAGGGCAGCTTCGATGTCGGCCACCACGTCCGATGTCTATGTCGCGGCCGTCTGCTACGACGGATCCGGTGACCGGCGAGCCGACCCGGTGCGAGCTGTATCCGACGCTGGGCGGGACATCGGCGGCAGCGAAGTAGCCGGGGCTACCAGCCTCGGACGCGCCAGTCGGGGAGGGACGGGCGTTCGGCGCCGAGGGTGGTGTCGTTGCCGTGGCCCGGGTAGATCCAGGTGTCATCGTCGAGGGCGGCGAAGACGCGCTGTTCGAGGTCGGTCATCAGGGACTTGAAGTCGTCGGGGTTGCCGCGGGTGTTGCCGGGACCGCCGGGGAAGAGCGAGTCGCCGGTGAACAGGTGGGTGCGCTCGGGCCCGTCGTAGCGGAGGGCGATCGAGCCGGGGGTGTGCCCGCGCAGGTGGATGACGCTCAGGGTGAGGTCGCCGGCGGTCACCTCGTCGCCGTGCTCGACCAGGATGTCGGGGGCGACCGGCAGCTCGGGCGCGTCGAGCGGGTGGGCGACGGTGCGCGCGCCGGTGGCGGCCGCGACCTCGCGCAGCGCCTGCCAGTGGTCGCCGTGCCGGTGGGTGGTGATGATCAGGTCGATGCCGCCGTCGCCGATCAGCTCCAGCAGCCGGTCGGCCTCGTTGGCGGCGTCGACCAGCACGCCCCGCCCGGTCCGGGCGCACCGCAGCAGGTACGCGTTGTTGTCCATCGGCCCGACGGACAGCTTGGCGAGGGTGGCCGCGCCCAGGTGACGGTGGTCGGCGGGCCCGCCCGGCGTGACCTGGCCGGTGTAGGAAGAGTCGGTCTGGTCGGTCATCAGCTCCACCTCGGCGGTGTCGGCAGCGTGTCTTCGGGGTCGGTGGACAGGTCGGCGCCGGCGTCCCGGCCGGTCACCCAGGCGCACAGGTCGCGGCTCGGGCCGGCGACGGCCATCTCGGGCTCCTCGCCGGTGTCCCAGCACCGGCCGAGGTCGGTGGCGACCAGCCGGAACACCGGGGTCTCGGCGCGCGCGACGAACGCGGCGGCCACCTCGTCCAGCACGCCGTCGGCGAGCCCGTCCGGCCAGTCGGCGGGCCGGTACCCGGCGGCGAGGTCCACGTGGTGCACCTCCAGTTCCCGCAGCCGCTGCCACAGCAGCCGGTACGCCGAGCGCGGCGTCCGGTTCAGCGGCGCGACCGGGTTCTCCCACGCCGTCGACGGCAGCCTGGTCCAGCGTTCGGCCAGCGCCGCGCAGGAGGTACGCAGGTCGGCGAGGATCTGGGGGGCCGGCCGGTGGGCGCCGTCCTCGATCTCGGCGGCGCGGGCCTCGGTGGAGGCGTACTGCGGCCGGAGCTCGCCGGCGGCGGCGCCGTCCAGCATCCGGACGTGGCTGCGCGCGTTCCCGGCGAGGTGCGCCAGCACGTGCGCCCTGGTCCAGCCGGGCAGCAGCGACGGCCCGGCCAGCGCCGCCGGTTCGATCGCGGCGGCGCGGGTGAGCAGCCGTTCGGTGGAAACGGTGACGCGGCCGATGCTGTCGACCACCTCGGTCACGGATCTTCCTCCTGTCGACTGCTCACGGTCACGACCACCGGCGAGTATCCCCCCGGCGACCGTAGCCGGATCCGTCGCCCGGCAGAAACTGTCAGGGGTCGTCGTTATGGTGAGTGACGGTGGACGAGGACTGCTCCCTGTCCGCCTCAATCTTCCGTCCCTGTCCGATTTCCTGACCTCCCGGGGTACTGGTGGCCGAACGTCTGATCGTGCGCGGAGCGCGTGAGCACAACCTCAAGGACGTGAACCTTGAGTTGCCGAGGAACTCGATGATCGTGTTCACCGGCCTGTCCGGGTCCGGCAAGTCCAGCCTCGCGTTCGACACGATCTTCGCCGAGGGCCAGCGCCGTTACGTAGAGTCACTCTCTGCGTACGCGCGGCAGTTCCTCGGGCAGATGGACAAGCCCGACGTCGACTTCATCGAGGGCCTGTCGCCGGCCGTCTCGATCGACCAGAAGTCGACCTCCCGCAACCCGCGCTCCACCGTCGGCACCATCACCGAGGTCTACGACTACCTGCGGCTGCTGTACGCGCGCATCGGCCACCCGCACTGCCCCAAATGCGGCCGCCCGATCAGCCGGCAGACCCCGCAGCAGATCGTGGACCGCGTCCTGCAGATGGAGGACGGCAGCCGCTTCCAGGTGCTCGCCCCGGTGATCCGCGGCCGCAAGGGCGAGTACGTCGACCTGTTCGCCGACCTCCAGGCCAAGGGGTACGCCAGGGTCCGGGTCGACGGCGTGGTGCACCCGCTCACCGAGCCGCCCAAGCTGAAGAAGCAGGAGAAGCACACGATCGAGGTGGTCGTGGACCGGCTCGCGGTCAAGGAGTCGGCCAAGCGGCGGCTCACCGACTCGGTCGAGACCGCGCTCGGCCTGGCCGGCGGCCTGGTCATCCTCGACTTCGTGGACCTGCCCGAGGACGACCCGCACCGGGAGCGGATGTTCTCCGAGCACCTGGCCTGCCTCTACGACGACCTGTCGTTCGAGGAGCTGGAGCCGCGGTCGTTCTCCTTCAACTCCCCGTACGGCGCCTGTCCGGAGTGCACCGGCCTCGGCACCCGCAAGGAGGTCGACCCGGAGCTGCTGGTGCCCGACCCGGACCGCACGCTGGCCGAGGGCGCCGTGCAGCCGTGGTCCTACGGCCACAACATCGAGTACTTCACCCGCCTGCTCGGCGCGCTCGGCGACCAGCTCGGCTTCGACATCGACACCCCGTGGCGGGCGCTGCCGCAGCGCGCCAAGAAGGCGATCCTTCATGGCAGCGAGGCGCAGGTCCACGTCAGGTACCGCAACCGGTACGGCCGGGAGCGGTCGTACTACGCCGACTTCGAGGGCGTGGTGCCGTTCCTGGAGCGCAAGCACTCCGACACCGACTCGGACTGGAGCCGGGAGCGGTACGAGGAGTTCATGCGCGACGTGCCGTGCCCGACCTGTGGCGGCGCGCGGCTCAAGCCGGAGGTCCTCGCCGTCACCGTCGGCAGCAGGAACATCGCCGACGTGTCCGGCCTGTCGATCGGCGAGTGCACGAAGTTCCTCCAGTCGCTGGAGCTGTCCGACCGGGAGCGGATGATCGCCGAGCGGGTGCTCAAGGAGGTCAACCTCCGCCTCGGCTTCCTGCTCGACGTCGGCCTCGACTACCTCACCCTGGACCGGGCGGCGGCCACCCTGGCCGGCGGCGAGGCACAGCGGATCCGGCTGGCCACCCAGATCGGGTCGGGGCTGGTCGGCGTCCTGTACGTGCTGGACGAGCCGTCGATCGGCCTGCACCAGCGGGACAACCACCGGCTGATCGACACCCTCCAGCGGCTCAAGTCGCTGGGCAACACGCTGATCGTGGTCGAGCACGACGAGGACACCATCCGCACCGCGGACTGGGTGGTCGACATCGGACCGGGCGCCGGCGAGCACGGCGGCCACATCGTGCACTCCGGCTCGCTGGCCGGCCTGCTCAAGAACAAGCAGTCGCTGACGGGGCAGTACCTGTCCGGGAAGCGGCAGATCGACGTGCCGGAGCTGCGCCGGCCGGTCGCCAGGAGTCGGCAGCTGGTGGTGGAGGGGGCGCGCGAGCACAACCTGCGCGGGCTGGACGTGGCGTTCCCGCTCGGCTGCTTCGTCGCGGTCACCGGCGTGTCCGGGTCCGGCAAGTCCACGCTGGTCAACGACATCCTGTACACGGCGCTGGCGAACCAGGTGAACGGCGCGCGGATGGTGCCGGGCCGGCACAAGCGGATCAAGGGCGTGGACCAGCTCGACAAGGTGGTGGGGGTGGACCAGTCGCCGATCGGGCGCACCCCGCGGTCCAACCCGGCCACCTACACCGGCGTGTTCGACCGGATCCGCAAGCTGTTCGCCGAGACCACCGAGGCGAAGGTGCGCGGGTACACGGCCGGCCGGTTCTCGTTCAACGTCAAGGGCGGCCGCTGCGAGGCGTGCTCCGGCGACGGCACCATCAAGATCGAGATGAACTTCCTGCCGGACGTGTACGTCCCGTGCGAGGTCTGCAAGGGCGCCCGGTACAACCGGGAGACCCTCGAGGTGCACTACAAGGGCAAGACCATCGCCGAGGTGCTGGACATGCCGATCGAGGAGGCCGAGCAGTTCTTCGAGCCGATCCCGGCGATCCACCGGTACCTGCGGACCCTGGTCGACGTGGGCCTCGGGTACGTGCG
>JBJMIH010000131.1:0-11765 GCA_045806985.1 Mycobacteriales bacterium
CGGCATCGCCAAGGTCGAGGACCAGATCGGCATCGACAACCTGTACGAGTCGGTGAACACCCCGCTCGTCGGGTACCTCAACAACGCGCTGAAGGCCAAGGAGCTGTACAAGCTCGACAAGGACTACATCGTCAACGACGGCGAGGTGCTGATCGTCGACGAGTTCACCGGCCGCATCCTGCACGGCCGCCGGTACAACGAGGGCATGCACCAGGCCATCGAGGCCAAGGAGCACGTGGAGATCAAGGCGGAGAACCAGACGTTCGCCACGATCACCCTGCAGAACTATTTCCGGATGTACGACAAGCTCTCCGGGATGACCGGCACGGCGCAGACCGAGGCCGGCGAGTTCCACAAGACCTACGAGCTCGGCGTCGTGCCGGTCCCGACCAACAAGCCGATGATCCGCGCGGACCAGGCCGACGTCGTCTACAAGAGCGAGGACGGCAAGTTCGAGGCGGTCGTCGACGACATCGCCGAGCGGAACCGCCGCGGCCAGCCGGTGCTGGTCGGCACCGTTTCGGTGGAGAAGTCGGAGCGGCTGTCCACGATGCTGGCCCGCCGGGGCGTGCCGCACGAGGTGCTGAACGCCAAGCAGCACGCGCGGGAGGCGGAGATCGTCGCCCAGGCCGGCCGGAAGGGCGCCGTCACGGTCGCCACCAACATGGCCGGTCGCGGTACCGACATCATGCTCGGCGGCAACGCCGAGTTCCTGGCCCGCGCCGACCTGCGCCGCCGGGGGATCCTCGAGCACGAGGACCCGGACGCGTACGCGGCGGCCTGGCCCGACGTCTACGCCCGGTACCAGAAGCAGTGCACCAGGGAGCACCAGGAGGTCGTCGCGGCCGGCGGGCTGTACGTGCTCGGCACCGAGCGGCACGAGTCGCGGCGCATCGACAACCAGCTGCGCGGCCGGTCCGGCCGGCAGGGTGACCCCGGCGAGTCCCGGTTCTACCTGTCGCTCCAGGACGACCTGATGCGGATGTTCAACGCGTCGGCGGTCGAGCGGATCATGGACACGCTGAACATCCCCGAGGACGTGCCGATCGAGTCGAAGATGGTGACCAGGGCGATCCGCAACGCCCAGCACCAGATCGAGCAGCAGAACCAGGAGATCCGCAAGAACGTCCTGAAGTACGACGAGGTCCTCAACAAGCAGCGCGAGGTCATCTACGCCGAGCGCCGGAAGGTGCTGGAAGGCGCCGACCTGCACGATCAGGTGCGCGGCATGATCGACGACACGATCCGCGGGTACGTGCAGGGCGCGACCGCCGACCTGTACGCCGAGGACTGGGACCTGGACACGCTGTGGAACGCGTTCCGGCAGCTGTTCCCGATCTCGGTGACCGTGGACGAGCTGGAGACCGAGGCCGGCGGCCGGGACGGGCTCGACGCCGACACCATCGCGCAGCGGGTCATCGAGGACGCGCAAGCCGCGTACGACAAGCGCGAAGCCGAGTTCGGGCCCGAGGTGATGCGGCAGGTGGAGCGCCAGGTGGTGCTCCAGGTGCTGGACCGCAAGTGGCGCGAGCACCTGTACGAGATGGACTACCTGCAGGAGGGCATCGGGCTGCGGGCGTACGCGCAGCGCGACCCGCTGGTGGAGTACCGGCGCGAGGGCTACGACCTGTTCGCCACGATGATGGAGGGCATCAAGGAGGAGTCGGTCGGCTTCCTCTTCCACGTCGAGATCCAGGTCGAGCAGGCGCCCGTCGAGCAGGCGCCCGTCGACCAGGCCCCCGCGGAGCAGGCCCCGCCCGAGCCGGCGCCGGCCGCCCCCGCACGGAACGCGCAGGGAGCCCCGGCTGCCCCGCCCGCCCTCACCAAGGAGGCCCCGCCGGAGCCCCCGGTGGCCGCCCGCGCCAAGGGATTGCAGGCGCCGCAGCGGCCGAGCCGCCTCCAGTACAGCTCCCCGTCGGTCGACGGCGACGCCAGCCCGGTGGTCCGGACCGAGAACGGGGGCCAGCCCGGCCAGCAGCCCGCCGACCAGCGTGGCCAGCGCCGTCAGCAGGCACGCCAGCGCGGCAACCAGCCCGCCCAGTCGGCCGCCGCCCCGCCGGCGCCACCCAGCCAGGCCCCGGGCCAGGCGGTGGGCCACGAACCCTCCCGCAACGCCCCCTGCCCCTGCGGCTCCGGCCGCAAGTACAAGCGCTGCCACGGCGCCCCCGGCGGCCCTCAGTAACCACCTCACCACCAGCACCAAACGGCGTGCCGCCGACCACCCCCGGTAGGCGGCACGCCGTACGCCCGCAGGTTGCCGCCGCCGTGGAACGCACCCCGCCGGAACTCAAAGCCACCCGGGCACCCTCGTCGTCAACGGTGAGCGTCATCAAGGCGCTGCCCTCCGCAGACCAGCTCCTACCGGCTGCAGCTCATGGTCCGCCCGGAGATCGCCGGAGGCGGGCAGCGGCTGTCCGAGGACGGCCTACCGGCTCCGAAGTGGACGCTCAGGCCTCAGCAAACCGCCGAGCTGAGCGAGACCGCCATGGTCCACGACCACGCACGCCGACCGCCCTACGTCCGAAGTGGACAAGCGCATCCCCGCAACGCGCGCCCCTCCGCCAGCTGGTCCCGCCGCCAGTACGACTGCCCCAGCAGACGATGGTCGCCCGCCACCAGAGCACGGCCCCTGAGGGGTGCCCCGTGCCCGGCCGGCTCGACCTGCCCGGCCCGTTCGACCTGCCCGGCCTTGCTCGGCCACCTCGCCCAGCCCGACCTGCTCGCCCAGCCCGACCTGCCCGGCCTGTTCGACCTGCCCAGGTTGGCCCGCTCGGCCTGCTGGGCCCGCTCGGCCTGCTGGGCCCGCTCGGCCTGCTGGGCCTGCTGGGCCTATTGGGCCCGTTCGACCTGCTGGGCCCGCTGGGCCCGCTCGGCCTGCTGGCTCTGTTGGGCCTATTGGGCCTCTTCGACCTGCTGGGCCTGCTCGGCCTGCCCGGGCTGGCCTGCACGGCCTGCACGGCCTGGGCGGCCTTCCCGGCCTGGGCGGCTTCCCGGCCTGCAGGGCCTGGTCGGCCTGCACGGCCTGATCAGGCTGCACGGCCTGATCAGTCTGGTCGGCCTGATGGGGCTGGTGGGACTGATGGCGTCGGTTGGGCTGGTGGGGCAGAACGAGGTGGTGGGTGGGCGAGCTGGCGGGGCTGGGCGAGGTGACGGGGCTGGGCGAGGTGGCCCGGGTGGCCGGGCTGGCGGAGATGGCCGTGGTCGGTCTGGTCGGGTGGTCGGTCTGGCCCGGTGGTCAGTCCGGTCGGCCTGGTCAGTCCGGTCGGCCTGGTCAGTCCGGTCGGCCTGGTCGGCTTGGTAGGGCTGGTCGGCTTGGTAGGGCTGTGGGGCAGGCCGGGGTGGTTGGGGTGGTCGAGGTGGTTGGAGTAGCCGGGGGCTGGTCGTGGGGGCGTCTGTCGCGTCGGGTGGGTACCGACCGGAGGCCCGGGTCCCCCGTGGGACCCGGGCCTCCGGGGCCGTGGCCTTGTAGGGAGGGGGTCAGGCCACGATCTGGAAAGCTGTGCATCGCCAGCGGCCGTCGATGTCCTCGATACGGGCGGCCATCATCCGGGCGCGGGAGCCGTGGTCGAGGCGGACGCATACCTCCGCGACGCTGGCGGTGGGGCGGTAGACGCGTACCGACCGGATCGCGGCGGGGCCGCCGCCGGCGGCACGCAGCCAGCCGGTCCTGGCCGCGTCGGCGAGTACCGCGTACACCGCGCCGTTCGTCAGGGCCCGCAGTTGCGGGACGGGCCTGACCCCGGCCAGTACCTCCATCGTCACCCAGGCCAGTCGCGCGCCCACGGCGCCTGGGTCCCCGGCCGCCGTGGCGGCAGGTTCCGGGTCGGCGACAGGCGCACGGAGCAGCAACTCCTCTCCTGGCAGACCCCGCACGTACGCGTCGTCGGCGTCGTCGTGGACATCCGGTGGGACGAAGCGGAGCGTCCGCGCCGCCCGTACTGTCACGGCCGCCATCGGCGGAGCGGCCATCTATCCCTCCAGCAGTGGCTCCGTGGTCAGTCGACGGGATCGGCGGCCGGCGGGGTCAGGCGCATTCCCGGCACGATGTGGTCCGGATTGTCGCCGATGACCTGGCGGTTGGCCTGGTACCAGCGCGGCCACTCGGCGGCGACCTGTCGGTCGGTGGCGCCCGCGCCCAGGTGGTCTCTGGCGATCGACCACAGCGACTCGCCGCGCGTGACCACGTGGTCGCCGTCGGGTGCGGTGCCACGCGGTTCCGGCCCGGGCAGCGGTATCGCCGGTGGGACGACCGGGAAGGGCTCGGGCGACACCGGTGGTGCCGGTGGCGTCCACGGCACCTCGGCGTCCCACCCGAGGTCCACCGAGGGCGGCGCGCGGCTGCCGTCCCAGCCGAGTTCGACGCTGGCGGCGCTGGGCGCCGTGGTGCCCGCGGTGGCCGTGGTGCCCGCGGTGGCTGCCGTCGTGTCCGCGGCCGCGGGGCGGGTGGCGGCCGACGCGGACCCGGACAGCAGGCCGACCCCGGTGCCGCTGACCAGCGTCAGCCCGAGCGCGCCGGCCAGTACCCGGCGGGCGGCGGCCGGGACGGTGCGGTGAGCGACCGCCCTGCTGGCACGGCCGACCACACCGGGTAGTCCGGACAGCGTCACCGCCAGGACCGCCAGCACAAGCCAGCCCAACACCAGCCAGGCGAGCGCTCCGGCCACCGCCACCGCGAGCGCGTCGGCGCCCTGGCTGGCGGCCAGGTGCCGTGGCGCGGTGACCGCCTCGCGCAGCCGGGCCGGGCGCGGTCCCGCCCACGCCAGCAGCGTCCCGATGGCCAGGCCGACCAGGGCGGCCAGGACGGTCAGCAGGACCGCGGGCAGGCGTCGCCATCCTGACATGACAATCCCCCGTTCACGTGCGTTTGCTTACGTTTGCTTTTGTACGCTGTTCCGGGAAATCGGTCAAGGGGGCAGTGAAGGTGCAGTACGGTAGGCCGGACATGAGCGGGGCGCGCTGGGAGTCGCTGTTCGCCGACCTGGAGGCCGAGCTGGCCGCCGGGGAGGCCGCCGCGCTGTCCGCCGAGGTCGCCGAGCGGACCAGGATCGAGGTGGGCCGGCTCCGGCTGGTCGACCGGCTCCGCCCGGCGCTCGGCCACCGCATCCGGCTGTCCACGCTGGCCGGACCGGTGGAGGGAAACCTGCGCGACCTCGGGCCGGACTGGCTGCTGGCGGCCGAGTGGACCGGGCGCGCCGCGCTGGTGCCGCTGGCCGCCGTCACCACGGTGGCGGGGCTCTCGGCCCGATCGGCTCCGCCGGGCGCGGAAGGCCCGGTCGCCGCCAGGCTGGACCTCCGCTATGCCCTGCGCCGGCTGGCCAGGGACCGCGCCGCCGTCGCGCTCACGCTGGCCGGCGGCGGGACGGTGACCGGCACGCTGGACCGGGTCGGCGCGGACTTCGTGGAGCTCGCGGAGCACCCGCTGGAGGAGTTCCGCCGGCCGGCGGCGGTACGCCAGGTGCTGACGATCCCGCTCGCCGCCGTGCACCTCGTCCGGTCGAGCTGATCTCGCACGCGCCCTGGGCGGGCGCGGCCGCCGAACAGCGGAACCTCCGCCCGTGACGGCCTCATCCGGCAGGCGGTGTCCGAGCCGGCCACGGGCGCGCCCTAGTCGGTCGGAACGCTCTCTTCCCGACCGAGCGGGTGGTCGGCGACGAAGCGGCGGGTCTCGTCGTACATCCGCTCGATGTAGGCCTCGAGCTGGGCGCGCTCGATCCGCCACTGGCCGCGCCCGCCGATCTTGATCGCCGGCAGCTCGCCGGAGCGGACCAGCGCGTACGCCTGCGAGGCGGAGATGTTCAGGATGTCGGCGACGTCGGACAGCAGCAGGAAGCGGGCCTCTGGCATGGCCTTCTCGAGTTCCTCCCATTGGGCGGGACGACGACAGTTTGCCATCGATAGCATTGACATGCAGTCTTTCGCCTCCGCCAGCTTTCTTCCAAATTCGACCTTGCCGACTGGTGTGGTGATCGATATATGCTCGCGTTCACTTCGAGGTCACCACGGGGGTGATCCACGTGACCGGACCGGTCTCACCACCGGCCAGGCGGCTCGGACAGCCGTCCTGGTTCGATCCACGCCTGGTACTCGGCGTGCTGTTCATCCTGGTGTCGGTGCTGCTCGGCGCCCGGCTCGTCGCGCTGGCCCAGCGGTCCGTCACCGTGTGGGCGCTGGCCCGAAATGTGGCAGCGGGCAATGCGCTGGCCACCGCCGACCTGGAACCGGTCAAGGTCCGGCTGTTCGGGCACGCGCGGTACTACGTGAGCTCGGACAGCGCCGTCACCGGCGAATCCGTCAACCGCGACCTGGCCGGCGGCGACCTGCTGCCGCGCAGTGCGCTGCTCCCCGAGCCGGACGGCCAGCTGGTGACCGTGACGGTGTCCGGCGGCAGCGTGCCGCCCGGCCTGGCCAGGGGCGCACGCGCGGACGTGTACGCGACGCCCCGCGCGGTCGGCGGCGCGCCACCGGGCACCAGCAGCCGGATCCTGGCCGCCGCCCCGGTCGAGGCGGTACGCCGGCCCGCCAGCGGACTGATCGGGTCCACCGCCGGCACGGTCACGGTCGTCCTGCGGGTACCGGCCGGGGCAGTGCAGCGGCTGGTCACCGCCCTGCACACCACCGACATCGACGTGGTGGAGAGCGCGCCCGGCACCGCCCAGGGCGACGTGGATCCGTTGCCCGGGCCCCCGACCGGCTCGCCGCCGCCCACACCACCGCCGCGAACCGCGGTCACGGGGCCGCCGTCGCCGGCGCCGACGCGCCGGTGAGCGTGCCGATCCTCACGGCGGTCACCGATCCGGCGTGGGAGGCGGCGCTGGTGGCGGCGCTCGACGGGGCGGAGTTGGGGGTGACGGTGGCGCGCCGCTGCGTCGACCTGGCCGACCTGCTGGGGGCGGCCGCGTCGGGCCAGGCCAGGGCGGTGGTGCTGTCCGCTGACCTGCGCCGGCTCGACCGGGACGCACTCGGCCGGCTGGCCGCCGCCGGGGTGGCCACTGTGGGCCTGGCCGCCGACGCGGACGGCGAGGACGCGGTCCGGCTGCGCCGGCTCGGCGTGGCGCACGTGCTGGCGGCGGACGCGGGCGGGCCGGCAGTCGCCGCGGCGGTGCTGGCCGCGGTGGCCGGCGTCGACCCGCTACCCGAGGGTGCCGACCCGTCGCTCGCGCTGGCCCGCCAGCCACGCGGCACCGGGAGGGTGGTCGCGGTGTGGGGCCCGGCCGGCGCGCCCGGCCGCAGCACGGTCGCGGTGGGCGTCGCCGACGAGGCCGCCCGGCACGGCGTGGCCACCCTGCTCGCCGACCTCGACGTGTACGGCGGGGTGGTGGCGCAGATGCTCGGCATGTTGGACGAGGCGCCCGGGGTGGCCGCCGCCGCGCGACTGGAGGCGAACGGCCAGCTCGACCTGGCCCGGCTCGCCGGTACGGCCCGGGCGCTCGGCCCATACCTGCGGGTGCTCACCGGCCTCGTTCGGGCCGAGCGGTGGCCGGAGCTGCGCCCGGACGCCGTACGCGGCCTGCTTGAGCGGTGCCGGCTGTTCGCCATGCTCACCGTGGTGGACTGCGGGTTCTCCCTGGAGCAGGACGAGGAACTGGCGTACGACACGGTGGCGCCCCGCCGCAACGGTGCCACCCTGGCCGCGCTCGGCACCGCCGACACGGTGGTCGCCGTGGGCGCGGCCGATCCGGTCGGCCTCCAGCGGCTGATCCGCGGCCTGACCGAGCTGCGCGAGGCGGCCCCGGCCGCCGCCCCGCCACGAGTAGTGATCAACAAGGTCCGTCGCGGCGCCACTCCGGGCAACCCCGAGCGGGAGATCGCCGCAGTCCTGCGCCGGTACGCCGGGGTGGAAGACCCGATGTTCCTGCCATTCGACGTCGCGAGCCTGGATCGGGCCGTGGTCGCGGGCCGCACCCTGGGCGAGGTGGCGCCGCAGTCGCCGTTGCGGCAGGCCTTCGCGACCTTGGCCGCCCGGCTGGCGGGCTGACCGGCTGACCGGCTACCCCGAAACGGGAAATCGGGCCGGGCCGCGCCAGCGTCGCGATGTTGGCCGGCCCCGGCGTTGGGTGAGGTGGGATTGCTGCCGCCGCAGGCTTACTCCAGCCTCGCCGGACGGGTGGCTCTTGACCGGACGGAGGTCTTGTAGGTAATTTACGTCGGACTTGTAAACCGCGTAACAAGTTCCCGAGGGGAGCCGGTGTCCCGCGTGTTGACGGGGGTCGAGGTCCTCGCCGCCGATGGCTACGCCGCGCTGCGCGGCGAGCGGATCGGCCTGCTCGGGAACCCCACCAGCGTGCTGGCCGATCTTACTCACGACCTTGACCACCTGGCGGCGGTCGACGCCGTACGGGTGGTGGCGGCGTTCGGGCCGGAGCACGGCTTCCGCGGTTCGGCGCAGGATGGCGCGTCCGAGGCGGACCGGGCCGACCCGGCCACCGGCGTGGCCACCTGGGACCTGTACCGCAAGAGTGCCGACCAGATGGCCGAGGTGTTCCGGCAGTCCGGTGTGGACACTGTGGTGTTCGACATCCAGGACGTCGGCGCCCGCTTCTACACCTACATCTGGACGATGTACCTGGCCATGCGGGGCGCGGCGGCGGCCGGCGTCCGGTTCGTGGTGCTCGACCGGCCCAACCCGACCGGGGGCGACCGGGTGTCCGGCCCGGTGCTGGATCCGGACCACGCGTCCTTCATCGGGCTGAAACCGATCGCCCTCCAGCACGGGATGACCGCCGGCGAGCTGGCGGACCTGTTCAACGCCGAGTTCCTGCCCGCCGACGGCGGCACGGTGGACCTCCGGGTGATCCCGATGCGGGGGTGGCGGCGGGGGATGCGGTTCGAGGAGACCGGCCTGCCCTGGGTGCCGCCCAGCCCGAACATGCCGACCGTGGACACCGCCGTCTGCTACCCCGGCCAGGGCCTGTTCGAGGGCACGCTGCTGAGCGAGGGCCGCGGCACCACCCGGCCGTTCGAGACCGTGGGCGCGCCGTGGATCGACCGCCGGTACGCGGCCGCGCTGAACGCCCGGGACCTGCCCGGGGTCCGGTTCCGGGAGGCATGGTTCACCCCGATGTTCGGCAAGTTCGCCGGCGAACTGTGCGGCGGCGCGCAGCTGCACGTGACCGACCGCGCCGCGTACGACCCGGTCCGCACCGCGCTGGAGATGATCGTCGCCGCCCGCGACACCTGTCCGGACCAATTCGGCTGGCGTCCCGACCACGGCGTCGACCGGCTGGCCGGTACCGCCGCGGTCCGGACGATGATCGACGCCGGTGCGCGACCCGCCGACGTGCTCGCGGCCGGGAAGGAGGATCTGGACGCCTTCGAGGCCGTCCGGGCCAGACACCTCCGTTACTGACGGGTCGGCCGTATTTCCACGGATTTGCTGTTCCCTCTGGTGTCAATCTGTTGAGCTGCGATCATCTTGACTGGGAGCGGACTGGAAACGGTCTACAGCCCGAGGGGTAACCTTGTGAAGAAGTCATTGACGAGCTGATAGGGATGTAAGTAACTTTCCGCCATGACTACCACGCGTACGGGCGTCTCGCGGCGCAGGAAGACCGCGCCCGACGACCCCGCCCCAGAATCCGCGGCGCCCACCGCCAGCACCGCGGTGCGGGTGCGTGCGCTGCTGCCGTCCCTTTCCCCGGCGGAGCAGCGG
Organism: Mycobacteriales bacterium; assembly: GCA_045806985.1. Taxonomy (GTDB): domain Bacteria; phylum Actinomycetota; class Actinomycetes; order Mycobacteriales; family JBJMIH01; genus JBJMIH01. The sequence continues at coordinate 9,650 of JBJMIH010000131.1, forward strand.
GTCGCGCAGGTCGTCCTGCACGACCCGGCCGAGGCTGCCACCCTCACCATCACCGAGCTCGCCGACCGGGCACAGACCTCGGAGACCACGGTCATCCGGTTCTGCAGAGCCCTGGGCTTCACCGGGTACCCCGAGCTCCGCCTCACGCTGGCCACCGAGGCCGGCAGGGCCGAGGGCGGCGCCGGCGCCCGCCGCGTCGTGGGGTCGGACATCTCGCCGGAGGACGACCTCGCCCAGGTGGTCGAGAAGATCGCGTACGCCGACGCGACCGCGGTGGAGGACACCGCCGCCCAGCTCGACACCGAGGTGCTCCGCCAGGTGGTCGAGGCGATCGTGGCGGCCCGCCGGGTGGACATCTACGGCGTGGCCGCGTCCGCCTTCGTCGGCGCCGACTTCCAGCAGAAGCTGCACCGGATCGGGCGTACCGCGTTCGCCTGGAGCGACGTGCACATCATGCTCACCTCCGCCGCCCTGCTCGGGCCGGGCGACGTGGCGATCGGCATCTCCCACACCGGTACCACCAACGACACCATCGAGGCGCTCACCGAGGCCGGCCGCCGCGGCGCGACCACGGTGGCGCTCACCAACTTCCCGAAGTCCCCGATCACGAGGGTCAGCGATCACGTGTTGACCACCGCCGCCCGCGAGACCACGTTCCGGTCCGGCGCCATGTCCAGCAGGATCGCGCAGCTCACGGTCATCGACTGCGTGTTCGTCGGGGTCGCCCAGCGGTCGCTGCCGGAGGTCCGCGAGCACCTGGAAGCCACCCACGCCGCGATCAGCGGGCACCGCCAGCCGGGCGAGCGGGGGCGCCGGTGAGCCGCATCCCGCCGCACGAGCAGGACGCGGCGCGGATCGTCTCACCGACCGAGGAACGCAACCCCCGCACCCTGGACATCGACCAGCTCCCCACGCTGGAGATGCTGCGCAAGATCAACGATGAGGACGTCACGGTCGCCCCGGCGGTACGGTCCGTGCTGCCGGCGCTCGCGATCGCCGTCGACCACGCGGTGGAGGCGCTCCGCGACGGCGGCCGCGTCCACTACTTCGGCGCCGGCACCTCCGGCCGGATCGCCGTGCTGGACGCCGCCGAGCTGCTGCCCACCTTCTCGCTGGAGACGGGCCGGTTCGTGCCGCACCTGGCCGGCGGCGAGCAGGCGTTCACCCAGCCGGTCGAGAACGCCGAGGACTCGGTGGAGGCCGGCGAGCTGGATGCCCGGAACGTGCGGGCCGGCGACGTCGTGGTGGCGCTGACCGCGAGCGGGCGGACACCGTACGCGCTCGGCGCGCTGCGGGCCGGCCGGGCGCGCGGCGCGTACACCGTGCTGATCTCCGCCAACCCGGACGCCGAGCTGGCCGGCGAGGCCGACCTGCACCTCGGCGTCGACACCGGGCCGGAGGTGATCGCCGGATCCACCCGGATGAAGGCCGGCACCGCGGAGAAGCTGGTGCTGAACGCCTTCTCCACCGCGGTGATGATCCGGCTCGGCAAGACGTACTCGAACCTGATGGTGCACCTGCTCGCCACCAACGCCAAGCTGCGCGGCCGGCTGGTCGGCCTGCTGGAACAGGCCACCAACCAGCCCTCGCAGACCTGCGAGGACGCGCTGGCGGCGGCCGGCGGCGACGCCAAGGTCGCGCTGGTGTCCCTGCTCGGCCAGGTGGACGTGTCGGGCGCTCAGGAAGCGCTGTCGGCCAGCGACGGCGTGGTCAGAGCCGCCCTCGCCAAGCTCGAGGCCACCGCCTGACGGACCCCGCCGTGGGTTTGAAAAGTCGTTGGTTGTCAGACAACCAACGACTTTTCAAACCCACATTGGTGTGGTGGGGGGTCGGGGGTCAGGCGGGGTCGACGGTCCAGTCGGGGTGGCCCGGCATCGGCGGAGTCTTGGTGCCGTACAGCCAGTCCGACAGGAACTTGTGCAGGTCACGGTGCGAGACGCGGGAGACCAGGTTGATCCAGTCCTGCGTGCTGGCGTGGCCGAAGTGGTACCGGTCCAGCCAGGCCTGCTCGATGTCGTAGAACGTCTTCGCGCCGACGGTCTGGTACAGCGCGTAGAGCACCAGCGCGCCGCCGTCGTAGACGTTGTCGTTCCACATCGTCTGCACGCTCGGCCCG
>JBJMIH010000132.1:0-47491 GCA_045806985.1 Mycobacteriales bacterium
CGAGTAGATCGGCGCGGTGCAGCCCTCGACGTAGTGCACGTACGCGCCCTCGTCGACGATGATCAGCGTCCGCTCGAACTGGCCCATGTTCTCGGTGTTGATCCGGAAGTAGGCCTGGAGCGGGATCTCCACGTTCACGCCGGGCGGCACGTAGATGAACGACCCGCCGGACCAGACGGCCGTGTTCAGCGCGGCGAACTTGTTGTCGCCGGTCGGGATGACCGTGCCGAAGTACTCCTTGAACAGCTCCGGGTGCTCGCGCAGGCCGGTGTCGGTGTCCAGGAACAGCACGCCCTGCTCCTCCAGGTCCTCACGGATCTGGTGGTAGACGACCTCCGACTCGTACTGCGCGGCGACGCCGGCGATCAGCCGGTTCTTCTCGGCCTCCGGGATGCCCAGCTTGTCGTAGGTGTTCCGGATGTCGGCCGGCAGGTCGTCCCAGGACGCGGCCTGCTTCTCGGTGGACCTGACGAAGTACTTGATGTTGTCGAAGTCGATCGTCGTCAGGTCGGCGCCCCAGGTGGGCAGCGGCTTGCGGTGGAACAGGTCCAGGCCCTTGAGCCGCCGCTTGAGCATCCACTCGGGCTCGTTCTTCTTCGCCGAGATGTCGCGGACGACCTCCTCGGACAGGCCACGCCGGGCGCTCGCGCCGGCCAGGTCAGAGTCGGCCCATCCGTACTCGTACCGTGACAGCGCCTCGATCTGCTCGTCCTGCGTGAGCAGCGGCGCTCCCCCGCGCGGGGGGCTGGTAGGAGTGGTCATGCCGTAGTCCTCCCGGGAATATGTGTCGTACAGACGCCGTCGCCGTGCGCGATGGTCGCCAGTCGCTGGACGTGGCTGCCGACCAACCGCGCGATGGCCGCGGTCTCGGCCTCGCACAGCTGCGGGAACTCCGCGGCGACGTGCGCGACCGGGCAGTGGTGCTGGCAGAGCTGGCCGCCGGACGCGATGGCCGACGCGGACGCGGCGTAGCCCTCCCGGGTCAACGCGGCGGCGAGCGCTTCGGCACGGGCCTGCGGGTCGTCCCCCGCGCCTTCCAGCGCCTGCCGGCAGCGCTCCTCCAGGGCGGCCACCTGCTCGGTGGCGAAGCTGGCCACCGCCTCCCGCCCGCCGATCGCGGCGAGGTGGCGGAGTGCGGCGGCGGCCAGATCGTCGTAGGTGTGCGGGAGCGTCTCCCTGCCGGCGTCGGTCAGCAGGTACACCCGCGCCGGCCGGCCGCGGCGGCGGGCGCCGCGGATCGGCTGTTCGCGGCTGACCACCCGGCCGGTGGCGGCGAGCGCGTCCAGGTGCCGGCGGATCGCGGCGGGGCTGAGGTCGAGCTGCCGCCCGAGGTGGGCGGCTGTCGCCGGCCCGCTCTCCAGCAACAGGCGCACGACACGGTCCCGGGTGCGGCCGTCGGCCGTCCGGTCCAGCGTCGCGCTGTTTTTCACAACATAAGTGTGACGTATTTCGGCTGACCGGGGCAACTGAGGTGTCAAGCAACACACCCACCGCGTCGACAAGGGGGCATTCCCCCCGCGTAGGCCGCCCCGCGGGCGGGCATCTTCCCCGGTACAGCCACACTACCGAGGGGACACCATGCAGACATTTCGGGGGATCGCGGTCGCCGTCACCGCCGGTGCGGTCGCCGCCGGCCTGCTGGCCGGATGCGGATCCGGCGACAAGAAGAACCCGGGCGGCGACCCGCCGACCAAGGCGCCGGCCACGGCGGCGGCCGGCAACTGCCCGGACGACGGCACGATCCTCGGCTACGCGCGGCACGCCAACGGCGGCGGCCTGCCGGCCGGCAGCACGGTGGCGTCCAGGACGTGCCGGGCCGGCTGGGTGGTGGCGAAGATCTCCTCGCCCGGCGCCGACGAGGCCACGCTGGTCAGCAGGGCGGACGGCTCGCACGCCGTACTCGGTACGTCGCTGTGCGAGAACGGCGCGGCGGGGTACCCGGCCGAGATCAAGGCGCTCCTGCACTGCTGAACGGGTTGCGCTCGGTTCCCGCCTGCGTTCCGGTGGAGGTGAGACCACAACCCGAACCGAACGGGAGGCCCCCATGGCGAATGAACTCGCCGGTCGGACGGTGGCGTTCCTCGTTGCCAACGAGGGTGTCGAGCAGGTCGAGCTGACCGAGCCCTGGAAGGCGGTGGAGGCCGCGGGCGGGACCCCGCGGCTGCTGGCGCCCGAGTCGGGCCAGGCACAGGCGTTCAACCACCTGGACAAGGCGGACACCTTCCCGGTGGACACGCCGGTGGCGGACGCCGACCCGACCGACTTCGACGCGCTGGTGCTGCCCGGCGGCGTCGCCAATCCGGACCGGCTCCGGATGGACCAGAAGGCCGTCGCCTTCGCCCGGTCGTTCTTCGAGGCCGGCAAGCCCGTCGCGGCGATCTGCCACGCGCCGTGGACGCTGATCGAGGCCGACAGCGTGTACGACCGGACCGTCACCTCCTGGCCGAGCCTGCGGACCGACCTGCGCAACGCCGGCGCGGAATGGCGCGACGAGGAGGTCGTGATCTGCCGCAACGGGCGCAACGTGCTGATCACCAGCCGGAAGCCCGACGACCTGAAGGCGTTCTGCGCCGCCATCCTCGACCAGTTCAGCGGCTGACCGCCCCCGACGCACCTTCCCCGCCCTCGCCCGCGCGCACCAGCCGAGGCCGGGCCACACCACTCGCCGCCGTGGCAGCCACCGCCATGCCGCCGCACCTCCACCGCGGCGGCGCGGCGGCGTGGCCGCGTCACGGCGGGTGCCCAGCGGCGACGAGCGGGTGGGCCTGTTATGGGAAGGTGTGACGGCCGGCCGGGCGGAGGGGTGTGGCAGGATCGGGGCATGGCGTCGTCACCGAGCGCCGCTCACGCGTCGGCGGGACCGGTCGCCCAGGGTGAACTGGCCGCCGAGCCGCACGAGCTGGGCGTACGAGAGGGCGGGGGACCGCTCCGTGCGCGCGTCGCTCTCCACGCCGAGCTGACGGTGCGGCGGCCCGGTCGCCGTGGTGGAGGCGCCGCGGGACGTGCTCGGCCGGCCGGCACGCTGGTCGTACCGACGCATACACCGGACAATCCGCACCCCGCCGCCGGGCACGCGCCGGCGGAGACCGTCGGCGAGCTGCCGCCGCCGGGCCGGATGTACGGGGCGCGGCCGTCCGCACCGCGACCGGCGGCCGGGACCAGGCCGTGTCTCAAAGTCGGCTTCCGCCTGCGTGCCCTTGGCGGATTTCGGACCCCTGCGGCCACGATCAAGGAATTGTGCCCGCATTTTCATGTGACAACGCGGCCACAACTCCTTGATCGTGGCGAGACGGGCGGCGGGCTGGCGGATTTCGGACCTGGCAGCCACTTCGAGACACGGGCTAGGTGACGCGGGAGGACGTGGACGTCGACACCGCCCACTACGTCGCGCTCGGCAGCGCCTCCGAGGCGAGCGGGGCGGAGGGGCGGGGGGTCGGCCCGGTTGACGCGCGGCGGGACGTCGTCGACTTCGCGGTGGGATGGCTGAAGGAGCACCGTCAGGGTGGAGGGAGGCACGCTCGGTGACCGGGAACGTCGTCGTCGACAGCGACAGGCCGCTCGAGCCCGACGGTGGCGCCCCCACCGGCGGGACGCGGCGGCCCGGACGGTTCGGCAGGCTGGCCGGCGGTCTCGGCCGGCCGGGGCCGCACGCGTACGGTGTCGGCGCGGTCACGGTCGTCTTCGGCGCGCTGTATTCCCTGTACTCGCTGCTGCGCCACTTCCACTACCAGAGCGGCCTGTTCGACCTGGGCATCTTCGACCAGGTCGTGCGCGGCTACGCGCACTTCCACGCCCCGCGCACCACGATCATCCACCTGGACGGGCCGCACGACCCCGGCACGCTCCAGCTCGCCGACCACTTCTCCCCGCTGCTCGCGGCGCTCGCCCCGCTGTACTGGATCCACGACGATCCGACCACGCTGCTGGTCGCGCAGGCCGCACTGTTCGCGCTGGCGATCCCCCCGCTGTGGCTGTTCGCCAGGCGCCGGCTCGGCACCGCCCCCGCGTACCTGGTCGCCGTCGGGTTCGGGCTGAGCTGGCCGTTGCAGGCCGCGGTCGGCTACGACGTGCACGAGGTCGCGCTGGCCGTCCCCGTGACGGCTTGGGCGCTGGAGCGCGCCACCGCCGGCCGGCACCGCCAGGCCGCCGCGATCAGCCTGCTGTTGCTGCTGGTCAAGGAGGACATGGGGCTGGTCGTCGCGGCGCTCGGCCTGCTGCTCGCGAGCTGGGGCAGCCGCCGGCTGGGCACGGCGCTGACCGCGGCCGGACTGGCTGCGGTGGGGGTGACGACGCGGGTACTGATCCCGGCGTTCGGCGGCTCTGCCGACCGGGACTGGACCTACGGTCACCTGGGTGCCAACCCGGTGCAGGCGCTGTGGCACCTGGTGGCGCACCCGGCGGACAGCCTGCACTACGGGGCCACGCCGGGCACCAAATGGGTGACTCTGCTGTGGCTTTTCGCCCCGCTGCTGTTCCTGCCGCTGCTGTCGCCGATCACGCTGCTGGCCGTGCCGCTGCTGCTGGAGCGGATGCTGTCCGGTAACAGCAGCTACTGGGGCACCTCGTTCCATTACAACGCGTACCTGGTGGCGATCCTGTTCTTCGCCGCCGTCGACGGCGCGGCCCGGGTGCGCGGCCGGCTGCCGGACCGCGCGCGCCGGCCCGCGCCCGCCGTGGCGATGGCCGCGGTCGCGGTCGTGGCGGCCGCGGTGCTCCCGCACTGGCCGCTGTGGAAGCTCACCGACACGGCGTGGTGGGAAACGGGCTCGTCCGGCCACACCACCTCGGTCGCGCTGAGTCACGTCCCGCCCGGCGTGTCGGTCGGCGTCGACCGCTACCTCGGCACGCACCTGACCGCGCGCAACCGGCAGGTCACCGAGTTCCCGGACACGCACCACCGGTACCCGGGGGTCAAACCGGACTGGGTCCTCACCGAGGAAGGCCCGGACGCGCGGCGGCTGCTCACGCAGGGTTACCGCGTCGCCTGGTCCGGATCCCCGTTCGTGGTGCTGCGGCGAACCTGACCGCCAGGCTTGCGCAGCTTGACGACCGCTGTGCGCAATGACAGAGACAGTGAGTACGCTCCACGGATCGCCACGTTCTCCGAGCCGTACCAAGCCGTCATGGAGCGAGATGACCACCGTCGCAGAATCCGCGGATCCACGGCCTGCTGATTCGGACAGGCCACCGGCCGGCGACTGGCGCGATCGGGTGCTGCGCATCTGGAACGCCGTTCTGGTGATCGGACCGGCTCTGGCGCTCGGCGTGCAGGGCTACCGGCACCGCTGGATCGCCGATGACGGCCTGATCGTGACCCGCACGGTCCGCCAGATCCTGGCCGGGAACGGCCCGGTGTTCAACGTCGGCGAGCGCGCCGAGGCGAACACCAGCACGCTGTGGACCTTCCTGATGACACTGCTCGCCAGCACCGGGCTGCGGCCGGACAAGACGGCCGTGTACACGGGCCTGCTGTGCAGCATGATCGGGCTGGCGCTGGCAATCGACGGCACCCGCCGCTGGCACCTGGCCAGGACGGGAACCACGGCCGCCACCCGCTCCGCCCAACGGTGGATGCTGCCGGCCGGCTGCCTGGTGGTGCTCGCGCTGCCGCCGTTCTGGGACTTCGCCACCTCGGGCCTGGAGACCGGCCTGGTCACCGCCTGGATCGGCCTGGTCTGGTGGGCGCTGGTCTGGCTGGACCGCCACCGCGAGGCCGGGTGGCGCCGGCTGGTCCCGATGGCGGTGCTGTTCGGCCTCGGTGAACTGGTCCGGCCGGACCTCGGGCTGGTCACCGCCGTGTTCGGGGCGGCGGCGTGGCTGCTCACCCGCCCGTCCTGGCCGCGCACGCTGCTGTTGGCTGCCGTCGCGGTCGCGCTGCCGGTGGCGTACGAGATCTTCCGGATGGGCTACTACGGGGTGGTGGTGCCGAACACCGCGATCGCCAAGGAGGCGCAGTCCTCCAACTGGCACACCGGCTACCTGTACCTGCGCAACTTCACCGACCCGTACTGGCTGTGGCTGCCGGCCCTGCTGCTCGTGCTGGCCCTGGCGGTGGCGGTGCGGCACCAGCTGACCAGCCGGGCCGGCCTGGCCGATCTGATCGTGCCGGCGGCTGCCCTGACGGCCGCGGTGCTTCTCGCCTTCTACATCGTCAAGGTCGGCGGCGACTTCATGCATGGCCGGATGCTGCTGCCGGCCGCGTTCTGCGCGCTGCTGCCGGTGATGGTGCTCCCGTACCGCCCGTTGCTCACCCCCGCCGTGGTGGCGGTCGCCGTGTGGGCGGCCGTGTGCGCGGTGTCGCTGCGCGTGGACGTCATCGGCCACAACACGTTCGCCGACGAGCGGCAGTTCTGGATCAACGCGACCGGCGTGAAGCACCCGGCCACCGACGACGCCTACTTCCGGCTGGAGAAGCAGACACCGCAGATCTACGAAGCGGAGCGCCGGCACGTGCTGGTGTACGCGGACGGCCTGACCCACTTCCGGTACGCCCCGATCGCCTATCACCAGCGGGTGAAGGGCGCGACGGAAGCCTGGGTGCTGGGTACCGACGGCGCCGTCAACTCGGTCGACACGCTGAGCATCGACGAGCTCGGCCTGTCCTACCCGCTGTCCGCGCACCAGCAGATCGCCACACGCGGCCGGCCCGGGCACGAAAAGTGGCTGCCCAACTACTGGGTACTGGCCGACTACACTCCGCCGAACTTCACGCCGGACGGGGTCGACGCGGGCAAGCTGAAGGCCGCCCGGCACGCGCTGAGCTGCGGGGCCCTCGCCGAGCTGCAGCACGCCGTGCGTGACCCGATGACGTTGAGCCGGTTCTGGCACAATCTCACCGGCGCGTGGCGCCGGACACAGCTCCGCTACCCCGTCGATCCGTACGCCGCCGAACGGAAATTCTGCCGATGACAGCCGAGGTCTCCACCGGATCCACCGAACCCGCCGTCTCCGGCGAGACGGCCGCCGAGGACGCCGGGGACACGGCCGGCGCGCCGGGCAGGACCGGGACGAACGACGCCAGCGAGACCGTGAAGTCCACCGAGTCGACCGAAACCGGCGAGGTGACCGGGACCACCGGGACCAGCGAGGCCGCGGCGGCGGACGAGCGGGGCGCCGAGGAGGGTGGCCGGCTGGGTCGGTACCGGGCGAAGGCCTGGAACTGGGCCAAGCCCCGGCTGCGCGTGCCCGGCCCGCACGCGATCGCGGTCACGCTGATCACGCTGGCGTTCGCCGCCCTGTACGCGACGTACTCGCTGGTCCGGCACTACCACGGCGAGACCGGTCTGCTCGACCTGGGCATCTACGACCAGGCGCTGCGCAGCTACTCCCATTTCCAGCCGCCGCACGCCCCGATCGTCGCGATCCTCGGGCCGGACTCGCTCGGCAAGCTCCAGTGGTCGGACCACTTCACGCCGATCCTGGCCGTGCTCGCCCCGCTGTACTGGATCCACGACAGCCCGAGCACGCTGCTGGTCGCGCAGGCGTTCCTGTTCGCGCTGGGGATCCCGCCGCTCTGGGTGTTCACCCGGCGGGCGCTCGGCGCGGTCGCCGCGTACTTCGTCGTGATCGCGTTCGGGGTGTCCTGGACGATCCAGGGGGCGCTGTGGTTCCCGTTCCACGAGGTGGCGTTCGCGGTCCCGATCATGGCCTGGATGCTGGAGCGCTTCCAGGCCGGCAGGTACCGCCAGGCGGCGCTGATCAGCCTGCTGCTGCTCGGCGTCAAGGAGGACCTGGGCCTGGTCGTCGCGGTGCTCGGCGGGTACCTGATCTGGCGCGGCTGCGTCCGGTGGGGTGTCGGGCTGCTGATCGGCGGCCCGGCCGCGACGATGTTCATCACCAAGGTGATCATCCCGGCGTCCGGCGGCAGCCCGAACCGTGACTGGTCGTACTACCAGTTCGGCAAGAACCCGGCCGAGCTCGGCAAGCACCTCGCCGCCCACCCGCTGGCCAGCATGCAGTACATGCTGGTCCCCGAGGTCAAGGCCAACACCCTGCTGTGGCTGTTCGCGCCGATGCTGTTCCTCGCGCTGCGCTCGCCGCTGGTGCTGCTGAGCGTGCCGCTGCTGGCCGAGCGGATGCTGTCCTCGAACGGGCTGTACTGGAACACCGGCTACCACTACAACGCGTTCGTCGTCGTGCCGCTGTTCTGCGCGGCGGTGGACGGCGCCCGCCGGTTCCAGCTCCCCGAGCGGGTCGCCGAGCGGCTGCCGGGGCGGCTCGCGCCCTGGCCGGGGCGGCTGTTCGGCCCGGCGTGGGCGGCCGTGGTGGCGGTGATCGCGCTGGTCACGCTGCCGACCTGGCCGATGTGGCAGGAGATGACCACCAGGTCCTGGTGGCATCCGTACACCCCGCGGGTGCGGCAGATGCAGGAGGCGCTGCGGCACGTGCCGAGCGGCGTGTGGGTGGACGCGTCCAACGGTCCCGGGATCATGCTGACCGACCGCGACAAGGTACAGCTGTGGTCGATGCCGGGTGACCGCAGCCACTACACCGCGCCGTGGATCTTCGCCGACGTGGGCCAGTGGACGTTCCCGTTCCAGGACCTCGACCAGCAGAAGCGCCGCGTCGAGCAGCTCAAGCAGCGCGGGTACAAGGTCGTGTACGACAAGAACGGCTGGGTGGTGCTGCACAACCCCGACGGGCCACAGGAGCTGGCCTGACCCGGACCGGCACGGTGACGGCCCTCCCGGACCGCCGTGCCTCCCCGGCAACTTCTACACTGCGTCGTATGGAGACGCCGGCTGTCGAGGTCGTCGACCTGGTGAAGCGGTACGGCCACGCCACTGCCGTGGACAAGGTCAGCTTCACCGTCGACGCCGGTACGGTCGTCGCCGTCCTCGGCCCCAACGGCGCCGGCAAGACCAGCACGGTGGAGACCTGCGAGGGCTTCCGGCCGGTGGACGGCGGCATGGTGCGGGTGTTCGGCCGCGACCCGCGCGACCCGGCGCTGCGCCCCCGGGTGGGGATCATGTTGCAGGCCGGCGGCGTGTACAGCGGGGCGCGGGCCGGGGAGATGCTGCGGCTGGTGGCGGCGTTCCACACCAACCCGCTGGACCCGGACTGGCTGCTGGCCACGCTCGGGCTGGACGAGCTGGGGCGGAAGCCGTACCGGGCGCTGTCCGGCGGCCAGCAGCAGCGGCTGAAGCTCGCGATGGCCGTGGTGGGCCGCCCGGAGCTGGTGTTCCTCGACGAGCCGACCGCCGGCCTGGACCCGCAGGCCCGCCGGTTCACCTGGGACCTGGTGGCGCGGCTGCGCGCGGACGGCGTCGCGGTGCTGCTCACCACCCACTACATGGACGAGGCGGAGCGGCTCGCCGATCACCTGGTGGTGCTGGACCGGGGCCGGATCGTGGCGGCCGGGACACCGGCCGAGCTGACCGCGGGCGCGCCCGAGCTGAAGTTCCGCGCCACCCCCGGGCTGGACCTCGGCACGCTGCGGCTGGCGCTGCCGGCCGGGTACAGCGCGGTCGAGCGGCCGCCCGGCGAGTACACGGTGTCCGGCCCGCTCGACCCGGGCGCGGTGGCCGCGGTGACCGCATGGTGCGCCGACCAGGACATCCTGCCGGAGGGGCTGCGGCTCGGCCGGCGCACGCTCGAGGACGTTTTCCTCGACCTGACCGGTCGGGACCTGCGCGGATGAGCGCGCCGACGACCGACTTGCCGGCGGGCACGTTCACCCCGGCGCCGGGCCGCGCCCCGCTGGCCAGGATGGTGCGCGCGCAGGCCGCGATGGAGCTGCGGCTGATGCTGCGCAACGGCGAGCAGCTGCTGCTGCTCGTCGTCATCCCGGTGCTGCTGCTGGTGGGCTTCACGACCGTGCACGCGGTGGCGCTGCCGGGCCGCCGGATCGACTTCATGGTGCCAGGGGTGTTCGCGGTCGCGGTCCTGTCCACGGCGTTCACCGGCCAGGCCATCGGCACCGGCTTCGACCGCGGTTACGGGGTGCTCAAGCAGCTCGGCGCGACCCCGCTACCACGGGCGGCGCTGCTGGCCGCGAAGGCCCTCGCGGTGCTGGCGGTGGAGGTGGCGCAGGTCGCGGTGTTGTCGGCGGTCGGGCTCGCGCTGGGCTGGCACCCGCACGGCGACCCGCTGCTGGTGGCGGCGCTGCTGGTGCTGGCCACCGCGACGTTCGCCGGCATCGGGCTGCTGATGGCCGGCACGCTGCCGGCACGGGCTACGCTCGCCGCCGCGAACCTGGTGTACCTGCTGCTGCTCGGCAGCGGTGGGCTCGTGTACCCGCTCGACGACCTGCCCGCCGGCGCGCGCGGCCTGGCCGACCTGTCCCCCGCGGCGACCCTCGCCGACGCGCTGCGGGACGTGCTGCGCGACGGCGGCACCGGCCCGGCGCGGTGCTGGATCGCGCTCGCGTGCTGGGGCGCGGTGGCCCTGGCCGCGGCCGCCCGCTGGTTCCGCTGGGAGTAGAGGCTCAGCGGTCCCAGATCACGACGTCGTCCACCGGCCGGCCGGGGCCGAGCAGCCGGGTCAGCGTGGTCCGCAGCGCGCCCGCGTGGACGGCGGAGCGGGCCAACACCACGCAGTCGGCCCGCCAGTACCGCAGGTCGGCGGCGGCCCGCGCGCGCTGCGCCGGGCCGACCGCCGCCGGCTTCCCGGTCACCACGACGTCGTCGAGCAGCTTGCCGGTGGGCCTGGTGAGCCTGTCCGTGCCCAGCCCGGCGGAGTCGCCGCCCTTCCGGCCGGTGGGGCCGAGGAAGAAGCCCTCCGGTATCGCGAACCCCAGTCCGGCCGCGGTCGCCCAGCGCATGGTGTCCGGGTCGCCGGGGGTGGGCAGCGGCACCGGTACCAGCGTGTGGCCGGGCCGGGTGCACTGCCGCCAGTGGCCGCTGGTGATGAAGTGCGGCACCGGCGGCCGCACCGTCCTGCCCAGCGGCGTGGGGACGATCGGCACCAGCGCGACCACCAGCCCGGCCACCCCGAGCAGCCGGTACCGGCCGAGGTCGCCCAGCCGGTCGGCCCCGGCTGCCAGCACCACCGCGAACGCCGGGATCACCGCGAGGGCCATCCGCACCGGCAGCGACTGGTTGAGGATCGGGACGTGGGTGAACAGCGCCCACGGCCCGGGGACGCCGCCGGTGTCCAGGTCCTTGAGGATGATCCGCGGCCCCAGCGACAGCAGCGCCATCACGACCGCCGCGACCGACGCGGCCAGCACCACCGCGTTGCGACGCAGCCACCATGCGATGACGCACAGCGCCATGATCAGCGGCGTCCCGTAGAACGCGTTCTCCTCGGCGAAGCCGGGGGCCAGGTCGATGCTGAGTTTCTCGGCGCCCCACGGCGACTGCACCGGCACCTGGAAGTACGAGTCGGGCCGCAGCGCGTAGTAGGTCCGGTCGAACGGCAGCCCGTGGAAGTGCATCGGCCCGAGGAACTGCTCCCGCAGCGGCCAGGCCAGCAGCGGGACCGACACCGCCGCCGCGATGCCCAGCCCGCGTAGCAGCCGGGGCGCGGCCTCCCTGGCCCGCCGCCGGGCCAGTGCGGCGTAGGCGAGGCTGAAGATCCCCAACGTGAGGGCGGTGAGCAGGAGTATCTCGGTACCGGTCAGCGCCTGCGCGGTGATCGCGAGGCCGAGCAGCACGCCGTCCCGGACCGGCCGGCCGTCGGTGGCAAGCCGCACCACCAGCCACACCAGGAACGGCACCAGGATCTGCGTGGACAGGTTCGCGTGCCCGCTGGTCTGGGCGACCATGCCGGGGGCGAAGCCGCAGAGGCCGCCGCCCAGCGCGGCCGCCGTGCGGGTCCGGCAGAACCGGCGGGACAGGAACAGGTACCAGCCGGTCGCGGTGCCGGCGAGCGCGAGCGTGAGCAGCACCAGGTACGCGACGGGCGCGCCGAACAGCAGCGTGACCGGGGTCAGCAGCAGCGCCGGCAGGATCAGCGACGGGTTGGCCGCCAGGTTCACCCCGTCCGGGGCGTTGAACAGGTGGGTGAAGAACAGCCCGCCGTGGCCGGTGGTCAGCAGGTGCGCGCCGTGCGCCAGGTACCACTCCTGGAGCGCCTGGTCGCCGGGGTTGTAGCCGAGCGCGTGCCGGGCCGGGTCCGCCCACTGCCGGTGCAGCAGCAGCACCGCGACCAGCAGGTAGCCGGCCGCGATCGCGACACCGGGCCACCACCGGCGCGAGCCGGCCGCCCGGTCCGTCGCGGGGTCGGCGTCACGCTCGCCGGAGGCCACGGTGCTGGGCTGGGTCACGGGTGGCATTCTGCCGGGACCGGCCCGGAGCGGCATCGCGCCCCCTCCGTCCGGACGCGGGCGGCGCGATCGCCGGTGCGGCCGCCGGTACGATCCTGGACACGATGAGCACCCCGATCGCGACAGGCTCGGACAGCGGGACCTCCCCCCGGGACCACCCGGACCACGGCGAGTCGACCGGCGACGACCGTGGCCGCTGGCGCCGGCAGCTGTCCCGGCGTTTGCTCTCGTGGCACCTGCTCGGCGTCGGGCTGATCACGGCCGGGACGGCGGCCGCGCTCGCGGCGCTGTCGGTGATCCGCTACCGCGCGGGCTACAGCGGGCTGCTCGACATCGGCATCTTCGACCAGACCGTGCACGCCTACGCCCACTTCCGCGCCCCGCACGCCTCCATCCTCCAGGTGACCGGCCAGCACGATCCCGGCCTGCTCCAGCTCGGCGACCACTTCAGCCCGCTGCTGGCCCTGCTGGCCCCGCTGTACTGGATCCACGACAGCCCCGAGACCCTGCAGGTCGCCCAGGCGGTGCTGTTCGCGCTGGCGGTGCCGCCGCTGTGGACCGCCACCCGGCGCCTGCTCGGCACGCTCGCCGCCTACCTGGTCGGGCTCGGCTTCGCGCTGGCCTGGCCGCTCCAGACGGCCGCCGCCTTCGACTTCCACGAGGTGGCGCTCGCGGTCCCGGTGCTGGCCTGGACGCTGGAGCGGGCACTGGCCGGCCGACACCGCCAGGCGGCGATCGTCTCGCTGCTGCTCCTGCTGGTGAAGGAGGACCTGGGCTTCGTGGTCGCGGTGCTCGGCCTCTACCTGGCGCTGCGGGGCAGCCGCCGGCTCGGTGCCTGGCTCGCCGCCGGCGGGCTGGTCGCGGTGGCGGTCACGACCCAGTTGCTGATCCCCGCGTTCGGCGGTCGCTCCGACCGGAACTGGACCTACCAGCACTTCGGCGACACTCCCGGCCAGGCGGCCCGGCACGCCCTCTTCCAGCCGGTCGACGCGCTGCACTTCGCGGCGACGCCGGGGGCGAAGTGGACGCTGCTGGGCTGGCTGCTGCTGCCGGTCCTGTTCCTGCCGCTGCTGTCGCCGATCAGCCTGCTCGCCGTGCCGCTGTTGCTGGAGCGGATGTTCTCCAGCAACCCGAACTACTGGGCGACCGACTACCAGTACAACGCCTACCTGGTGGTGATCCTGTTCTTCGCGGCGGTGGACGGCGCGGACCGGCTGACCCGGCTGCCGGAGCGGCTGCCGGCCCGGTTGCCGGCCCGGTTGCCGGCCCGGTGGCGGGTCTCGCTGCCGGGCCCGTTGGCGGCATGGGGTCCGCGGCTGGTCTGGCCGGCGCTGGTCGTCGCGGTCTCGGTCGCGATCCTGCCGCACTGGCCGGCCTGGGCACTCACCAAGCGGGACTACTGGGCGAAGGCCCACGACGACCGGGCGTACGCGCCGGTGATCGCCCACGTTCCGGTCGGCGCGGATGTCGGTACCGACGGCGGGATCGGCGCGCACCTGGTGTCGCGGACGTCGCGGATCACGATGTGGCCGGACGGCCAGCACCGGTACCACCACATGCGGCCGGCCTGGATCGTGACGCTCACCACGATCCCGGGGGTCGACGCCCTGCCGTCGCAGGGCTACCGGGTGACCTACCGGAACGGCCAGTTCATCGTCCTGCACAACCCGTCATTGGACCGGTGACCCGGCCGACCCGGCCGGTACCGTCCCCACCTACGATCGGAGCATGACTTCCCGCCCGTCCCCGTCGCTGGTGACCCGGCTGTGTCTGGCCGACGTCGTGGTCAACACGGGCATCGTGGTGACCGGCGGGGCGGTGCGGCTGACCGGCTCCGGGCTGGGCTGCTCGGACTGGCCGAAGTGCACGGACTCCTCGTACGTGCCGCGCGGCGAGACCACCGGCCACACGCTGGTCGAGTTCGGCAACCGCACGCTGGCGTTCGTGGTGGGCCTGGTCGCGCTGGTGACGTTCGTGGTGGCGCTGCGCAGCGGCCGGCGGGCGCTCGGCTGGCTCACCGGCGGGGTGCTGGCCGGCGTCCCGGCGCAGGCGGTGGTCGGTGGGATCACCGTGCGTACCCACCTGAACCCGTACTGGGTGGCCGGCCACTTCCTGCTGTCGATCGCGGTGATCGCGGTCTGCGTGCTGGCCTGGTGGCGGTCCCGGCTGCCGGACACCGCGCCGGTCCCGGTGGTCGGCCCGCTGCGCGCCCTGGGCTGGCTGATGGCCGGCGCGGCGGCGCTGGTGATCGTGCTGGGCACGCTGGTCACCGGGTCGGGACCGCACGCCGGCGACCGGCGGGCGCGGCGGACCGGGTTCGACCCGGCCGCGATCAGCCAGCTGCACGCGGACGCGGTGATGTTGCTGGTCGGGCTCACCGTGGCCACCCTGGTCGCGTTCCACGCCGCCCGGGTGCCGGAGCGGGTACGGCGCGCCGCGTGGGTGCTGTTCGGGGTGGAGCTGTCGCAGGCCGCGATCGGGTACACGCAGTACTTCACGCACCTGCCGGTGGTCCTGGTCGGCCTGCACCTGCTGGGCGCCTGCCTGGTGTGGATCGCCGTTCTGCGGCTGCTGCTGGTCCAGTACGACCGGCCGGCCGTCGAGGTGCCGGACGTCGTCGACGTGGACGCGGTTCAGGCGGGCTTGCGGTAGACCGACACGTGCATCCGGGCCTCGGCGGTGAACGGCGCCCGCTGCCAGTCGCCCCAGCGCTCCTCCAGCTCCAGCCCGGCCAGCTGCGCCATCAGGTCCATCTCCGCGTGCGTCACCATCCGCCCGGACAGCGGGTAGAACCGCGGTCCGTCCGGGGTGAGCTCGACCTGGTTGGCCGACATGACGCTGGTCACCGGATCCCACACGGACACCTGGTACCGCACCCGGTCGGCGCCGACCTGGAGCACGCGGGTGCTGCTGGTGTTGTCCCAGTCGACCCGGCGGCGTACCTGGCTCTCCAGCGCGAACCGGCCGCCCGGCCGCAGGTGCGCCGCCGCGTTGGCGAACAGCCGCACCTGGGCCTGCTGGTCGGGCAGGGCGACGATCGTGTTGTGCCCCACGTAGGCCAGCGTGAACTCGCCGGGCGCGGTGGCGGTCGCCATGTCGCCGACGACCACCCGCACCCGGTCGCCACCGGGCTTGGCCCGCAGCTGGGCCACCATCTCCGGGGAGATCTCGATCGCGTGCACCTCCAGTCCCCGCTCGACGAGTGGCACCGCCAGCCGGCCGGTGCCGGCGCCCAGGTCGAGCACTGCCCCGTCACCGGCGAGCGCCGCCAGTCCCTCGACCGCGCCCTCGGTGTCCATGAACCAGCTGTGCCACTCGTCGTAGTGCTGCGCGTACCGCGCCCCGTACATGCCGGCCTCGAATCCCTCCATGCCGGCGAACCTACCGGGAGATGATCTCGTTCGGGTCACTCCGGCCTTCTGAAGACCCGCACGTACCAGCCGGTCGGCTGGGAGTGCGGGGTGCGGCGCCAGTCCGCCCAGGTCGCCTCCACCTCCAGGCCGGCCAGCCGGCCCATCAGGTCCAGCTCGGCCAGCGTGAAGTACCGGGTGACGGTCGGGTAGAGCTGGTTGCCCTCGGTGGTGAACAGGACCAGCTGCCGCTCCACCACCTGCCGGATCCGGTCGTGCTTGCTGATGATCACCCCGGCCTCGCCGGTCTCCACGATCGTCGACCGGACCCTGTCGAACATCGACGGGTCCACCAGCAGGCCCTCGACCACGAACCGGCCGCCGGGGGCGAGCTGCCTGCCCGCGTTGACGATGGTCGCCACCTGCGCGTCCAGGTCGGCCACTGACATCAGCGAGTTGGCGGCGATGAAGATCAGCGAGTACTCCTCGCCGCCGCCGTCGAAGTCGGTCATGTCGGCGAGCTGGACGTCGAGCTTGTCCGACCCGGGTTTCTCCTTGAGCTTGCCGATCATCTCGGGGCTGATCTCGACGGCCGTGACCCGCAGTCCGCGCGCGGCGAGCGGGATCGCGATCCTGCCGGTGCCCGCGCCCAGGTCAAGCACTGTTCCGCCACCGGCCAGATCGGCGAGGCCGTCCACGCAGGCGTCGGTGTCGGTGAGGCTGTGGTACCAGTCGTCGTACACGTCGGCGTGGACCTTGCCGTACATACCCGCGTCGTAACCCTGCATCCGGGTGCCTCCCAAGATCATCTAACGTGCGGATGCGGGGACTCTAAGCCCGATACGCAACGCGCCGGAGTGCGCCTCAGACGGTGACAGCCGTGACCAGCGCGGAGGCGCACCGCTCGACCGCCCCGGGGGCGTAGGAGAGGAACAGCGACGGCTCGGTGAGCTCCAGCTCCAGCAGCACCGGCGCACCGTCCGGACCGGGCACCATGTCGACACGGGCGTAGAGCGGTTCCCCGTGCTCCCCCGGTACGGCCGCCAGCACCCGCTCGGCGAGCGCGCGCTCCTCCTCGCCGGCCACCCGCGGGCTGATCCGCTCCTCGAGGAAGAGGCCGAAGTCCTCGTCGTCCGCGCCGGTGGCGATCCCCGGCCGGTCCAGCATCGGACCCTTGCGGATCGCGTGGCTGTAAACACCCTTGAAGTAGACCAGCGCCGACTCCCCCGCGGTATCCACCGCGTCCAGGTACGGCTGCACCATCGCCGTTTTCCCGGCCGCCAGCAGGCCGGCGACGTGCCGCGCGGCGGCACCGTCGTCGGCGCCGGCGCGGAACCGGCCGACGTCGCGCGAGCCGGCGCCGACCGCCGGCTTCACCACGTACTCGGCCGCCGCCGGCGGGCTGAACTGCCCGTCTGGCTGGGAAAAGCCGCCGCCGCCCGGCTCGTACCAGTCGGTCGGCACCACCGGCACACCGGCCTCGGCGAGGTCCCGGAGGTAGGTCTTGGTGGTGTTCCAGGCCACGAGCGGCGCCGGGTTGGCGAGCCGCGGCACCCGGCGGGTCCAGGCCAGGAACTCGTCGTACCGGCGCGTGTAGTCCCAGGTGGTCCTGATCACCGTGAGGTCGAAGGCGGCCCAGTCGACGGACGGGTCGTCCCAGACCGCCGACACCGCCTCGGCGTCCAGCGCGTCCAGCGCCGCCGCCAGCGCGGCGAAGTCCTCGTCCCCGTCGGGAAAGGCCGAACAGGTCGCCAGCGCGATCCTCATGACAGCAGGGCGCTGGCCGCGACCGCGCAGAACAGCAGCGCCAGGTAGCTGTTGGAGAGGTGGAACAGCCGCATCGGCCGCAGCGGCCGGCCGGCCCGCGCCTGGCCGTACAGCAGCCAGGACTCGCGCAGGAACACCGCGCCGAGCACGGCGGCGGCCACCAGGTAGCCCCAGCCGAGGTTCCACAGCAGCAGCGAGCAGCCCACGGTGAGCACCGCCCAGGCCACGATGTCGCGGGCGACCACCCGCTCGCTGGCCACCACCGGCAGCATCGGCACCTTGGCGGCGGCGTAGTCCTCGCGGTACCGGATCGCCAGCGCCCAGAAGTGCGGCGGCTGCCAGCAGAACAGCACCCCGAACAGGGCCAGCGCCGGCCAGTCCAGGCCGCCGGTGACCGCGGCCCAGCCGATCAGGATCTGCATGCAACCGGCCACCCCGCCCCACACCACCGCCTGCGGGGTGCGGCGCTTCAGCCACAGCGTGTACACGAAGACGTAGAAGAGGATCGCCGCGGCGGTGAGCCCGGCGGCGAGCAGGTTGGTGGCGACCGCGAACAGGTCCACCGACACCACGCCGAGCAGGATGCCGAAGACGAGCGCCTGCTTCGGGCTGACCGAGTGCCGCGGCAGCGGCCGCCGGCGGGTCCGCCGCATGACCTCGTCGATGTCCCTGTCGACGTAGCAGTTGAGCGCGTTCGCGCTGCCGGCGGCGAGCGTCCCGCCGACCAGGGTGACGATCATCACCCAGGCGGACGGCATCCCGCCGGCCGCCACCATCATCGTCGGGACGGTGGTGACGAGCAGCAGCTCGATGATCCGGGGCTTGGTCAGGCCGACGTAGGCCAGCAACACGTCCCGCACCCGGCCGCGCGGAGCGGCGACAGCCACCGGGCGCTCCGGCGCGGCTGCGCCCGCGCCGGTGGAAACCTGCTGGTCAGCGGCGACCACGCTCATCGGACACCGGGCATGTTGCTGGTCGACCTCTCAGGGCTCTACGGTACCGGCCGGACAGCCGCTCGCGGCCATCGTAGTCCGGGCCTCGCACGGCGCAGGTCACGGGGCCGGCCGCCGGGTGCGTGCCCACCCGTCCCGACGACCCGCCGATGTGGCGTGGGCGACGGCGAATCCAGGGCGTCATGAGTAGGGTCGAAAGTGAAGACTGACCGGGTCAACCACGACCGCAGGAGAGCTCCGCGTGAGTACTAATTCCACGACTGGGTCGTTCGAGTGGAACGATCTCGACCGCAGGGCCGTCGACACGATCCGCGTGCTGGCGATGGACGCCGTCGAGAAGGCCGGAAACGGCCACCCCGGAACCGCGATGAGCCTGGCGCCCGCCGCGTACCTGCTGTACCAGCGGCTGATGCGCCATGATCCGGCGGATCCGACCTGGGTCGGGCGGGACCGGTTCGTGCTGTCGGCCGGGCACAGCAGCCTCACCCTCTACATCCAGTTGTACCTGTCCGGCTACGGGCTGACGCTGGACGACCTCCAGAGCCTCCGGCAGTGGGGATCGCGCACCCCCGGCCACCCGGAGCACGGGCACACCCCGGGGGTGGAGACCACCACCGGGCCGCTCGGCCAGGGCATCGGCAACGCGGTCGGGATGGCGATGGCCGCCCGCCGCGAGCGCGGCCTGTTCGACCCGGACACGCCGGCCGGCGAGAGCCCGTTCGACCACCACGTGTACGTGATCGTCTCCGACGGCGACATCGAGGAGGGCATCAGCCACGAGGTGTCCGCGCTGGCCGCCCACCAGAAGCTCGGTAACCTGACCGTCCTCTACGACGACAACCAGATCTCGATCGAGGACGACACCACGATCGCCAAGTCCGAGGACGTGGCCGCCCGGTACGAGGCGTACGGCTGGCACGTCCGGCGGATCGACTGGCGGCAGGGCGACGCGGGCTCCAGCCAGGGCTACCACGAGGACGTCGAGGCGCTCTGGGACGCGTTCCAGGAGGCGAGGAGCGTCACCGACCGGCCGTCGTTCATCGCGCTCCGCACCATCATCGGCTGGCCGGCGCCGAACAAGCAGAACACCGGCAAGGCGCACGGCTCGGCGCTCGGCGCCGACGAGGTGGCCGCCACCAAGGAGATCCTCGGTTTCGACCCGGAGAGCAGGTTCTTCGTGGACGACGAGGTGCTCGCGCACGCCCGCGAGGTACTCGACCGCGGCAAGCGCGCGCACGCCAGCTGGCAGGACGGCTTCGACGCCTGGGCCGCCGCCAACCCCGAGCGCAAGGCCCTGTTCGACCGGCTGTGGGCGCGGCGGCTCCCGCCGGAATTCGACGACGCGCTGCCCACCTTCGATCCGGACCCGAAGGGCATGGCCACCCGCAAGGCGTCCGGCACCGTGCTGAACGCGCTCGCCCCGGTGCTGCCCGAGCTGTGGGGCGGCTCCGCCGACCTGGCCGAGTCCAACAACACGACGATGGAGGGCGAGCCGTCCTTCATCCCGAGCGAGTACGAGACCAGGGAGTTCCCCGGCAACCCGTACGGCCGCACCCTGCACTTCGGCATCCGCGAGCACGGCATGGGCGCGATCCTCAACGGCATCGCGCTGCACGGCCCGACCCGCCCGTACGGCGGCACGTTCCTGGTGTTCAGCGACTACATGCGGCCCTCGGTGCGGCTGGCGGCGCTGATGGGCGCGCCGGTGACCTACGTCTGGACGCACGACTCGATCGGCCTCGGCGAGGACGGCCCCACCCATCAGCCGGTGGAGCACCTGACCGCGCTGCGCGCCATCCCCGGCCTGGACGTGGTCCGGCCGGGCGACGCCAACGAGACGGTGGCCGTCTGGCGGACGATCCTGCACCACACCGACCGGCCGGCCGGCCTCTGCCTGACCCGGCAGAACATCCCGGTGTTCGACCGGACCGGCGGCGGCGCCGCCGACGAGGTCGCCCGCGGCGCGTACGTGCTGTACGACGCCACCGCCCCGCGTCCGGCGGTGATCATCATGGCGTCCGGCTCCGAGGTGTCGCTCGCGGTGACCGCGCGGGAGCGGCTGGAGGCCGAGGGCGTGCCCACCCGGGTGGTGTCGGTGCCGTGCATGGAGTGGTTCCGCGAGCAGGACGAGGCGTACCGGCAGCGGGTGCTGCCGCCGGACGTCCGGGCCAGGGTGAGCGTCGAGGCCGGCATCGCGCTGCCGTGGCGGGAGTGGATCGGCGACGACGGCGAGAGCGTCAGCCTGGAGCACTTCGGCGCCTCCGCGCCGTACCAGGTGATCTTCGAGCAGTTCGGTTTCACGCCGGACCGGGTGGTGGCGGCCGCGCACGCGACGCTGTCCCGGGTCGGCGGCATCCAGGGCACGACCACCGGCAACTGACGGGTACTTCACTGACAGGGACCCGCCGAACGGGTACTGAGGAGTATGTGATGAGCGACAACCTTCGCGCCCTGTCCGCGGCCGGGGTGGCGGTCTGGCTCGACGACATGAGCCGCGAGCGGCTCCGCACCGGCAACCTGGCCGAACTGATCGCCGAGAAGTCCGTGGTGGGCGTGACCACCAACCCGACGATCTTCGCCAACGCGCTGGACAAGGGCCACTCGTACGACGAGCAGGCCGCCGACCTGGCGCTGCGCGGCGTGACCGTCGAGGAGGCCGTCCGCATGATCACCACCGCCGACGTGCGGTGGGCCTGCGACGTGCTGCGCGACACCTACGAGCGCACCCAGCACCTGGACGGCCGGGTCTCGATCGAGGTCGACCCGCGGCTGGCGCACGACGCCGACAAGACCGTCGCCGAGGCCAGGGCGCTGTGGTGGCTGGTGGACCGGCCGAACCTGTTCATTAAGATCCCGGCCACCGAGGAGGGCGTGCCTGCGATCACCCGCACGCTCGGCGAGGGCATCAGCGTCAACGTCACGCTGATCTTCAGCCTGGAGCGGTACGGCCAGGTCATGGACGCCTTCCTCGCCGGCCTGGAGCTGGCGAGGGAGAACGGGCACGACCTGTCCCAGATCGCGTCGGTGGCGTCGTTCTTCGTGTCCAGGGTGGACACCGAGGCGGACAAGCGGCTGGACAAGATCGGCACCCCGGAGGCGGCCGCGCTGCGCGGCAAGGCCGCCATCGCCAACGCCCGGCTCGCCTACCAGCGGTACGAGGAGGTGTTCGGCGGCGAGCGCTGGCAGGCACTCGCCGACGCCGGCGCCCGGCCGCAGCGCCCGCTGTGGGCCTCCACCGGCGTGAAGGACCCCGCGTACCCGGACACCCGGTACGTGGTCGACCTGATCGCCCCGGGCATCGTGAACACCATGCCGGAGGCCACCCTGAACGCGGTCGCCGATCACGGGGAGGTCACCTCCGACTCGGTCACCGGTCACTACGCGGACGCCCGGAAGGTGTTGGATGACCTCGCCGCGCTCGGCGTCGACTACGACGACGTGACGGCGACGCTGGAACGCGAGGGCGTCGAGAAGTTCGAGGCGTCGTGGAAGCAGCTGCTCGGCACCGTGGAGTCCGAGCTGACGAAGGCGAGCAGGTCATGAGCCAGGACGTGGGCGCGGCCGAAGCCGACGGGGCGGGGGTGTCGGGCGGCGGCGTGACCGTACGGGTCACCAGCGCCGAGCTGGCCGCCGACCGGGACAAGGTGCTGCCGGACCTGGCCGCTGTCGCCGGCAAGCTGGCCGACAAGGACCCCACGCTGTGGGGGCACGAGGCCGAGCCGGAGGCCAGCATCCGGCTGGGCTGGGTCGACCTGGCCGCCACCTCGCGTGACCTGCTCCCCCGGCTGGCCAAGCTGTCCGCCGAGTTGCAGCGCGAGGGCCTGGACCGGGTGGTGCTGGCCGGCATGGGCGGCTCCTCGCTGGCGCCCGAGGTCATCACCAGGACGGCCGGCGTGGAGCTGACCGTGCTGGACACCACCGATCCGCACCAGGTGCGGGCCGCGCTGGCCGACCGGCTGGACCGCACCGTCGTGGTGGTGTCGTCCAAGTCCGGCGGCACCGTGGAGACCGACAGCCACCGGCGCGCGTTCGCCCAGGCGTTCGCCGACCTGGGGCTCACCCCGGAGCAGGTCGGGCGCAGGTTCGTCGCGGTCACCGACCCGGGCTCGGGGCTGGCGGAGATCGCCGCCGCGCAGGGCTTCCGCGAGGTCTTCCTGGCCGACTCGACCGTCGGCGGCCGGTACTCGGCGCTCACCGCGTTCGGCCTGGTGCCCTCGGCGCTGGCCGGCGTGGAGGTGTCCCAGCTGCTCGACGACGCGGGTCGGGTACGCGAGGCGCTGGAGGGCACCAGCGGCAACCCGGGCCTTGAGCTGGGCGCGCTGCTCGGCGGCGGCGGGATGGCCGGGCGCGACAAGGTCGTGCTGGTGGACTCCGAGTTCGCCGGCTTCGGCGACTGGGCCGAGCAGCTGATCGCCGAGTCCACCGGCAAGCAGGGACGAGGGCTGCTGCCGGTGGCGGCGGAGGGCGCGGACGCGCCCGGCACCCGCAGCGCCGACGTCCAGCTGGCCCGGCTCGGGGACGGCGCGGACGTCGAGGGCACGGTCGTCACCGGCCCGCTCGGCGCGCAGTTCCTGGTCTGGGAGTACGCGGTCGCGCTGGCCGGCAGGGCGCTCGGCATCAACCCGTTCGACCAGCCCAACGTGGCCGAGTCGAAGGAGAACACCCAGCAGATCCTCGCCGCCGGCCTGCCGGACACCACGCCGGCCTTCACCGACGGGGCCGTCGAGGTGTACGGCGACGTGAAGGGCGCCAGCACCGTGGCGGGGGCGCTGGACGCGCTGCTGGCCGCCATCCCGGACCGGGGGTACCTGGCCGTGATGGCCTACCTGGACCGGTTCGCCGAGGCCGAGGCCGCCGAGCTGCGCCGGCTGCTGGCGGCCCGCACCGACCGGGCCGTGACCTTCGGCTGGGGGCCACGGTTCCTGCACTCCACCGGCCAGTACCACAAGGGCGGCCCGCAGGTGGGGACGTATCTCCAGGTCACCGGCGCGGTGACGGAGGACCTGGCGGTGCCGGGTCGCGACTACTCGTTCGGCACGCTCCAGGCCGCGCAGGCTGCCGGCGACCTGAAGGCGCTGGCCGGCCGGGGCCGGCCGGTGGTGCGGCTGCACCTCACCGACCGCGCCGACGGCCTGGCGCAGGTGCTGGCGGCGGCACGGGAGGGGAACGGATGACCGAGGTGGACCGGCCGGCGACGGCGAACAAGGCGTCGGACGTCGAGATCAACCTGCACCAGCCGGAGCCGGTGCCGAGAGCGAACCCGCTACGCGACCCGGCCGACCGCCGGCTGCCGCGGGTGCCGGAGCCGTGCGCGCTGGTGGTCTTCGGGGTGACCGGCGACCTGTCCAGGAAGAAGCTCATCCCGGCCGTGTACGACCTGGCCAACCGGGGGCTGCTGCCACCGGGGTTCGCGCTGCTCGGGTTCGCCAGGCGCGACTGGGGGCACGGCGACTTCGCCGACATGGCCCGCGAGGCGGCGCGGTCGCACGCCCGCACGCCATGGCGTGACGAGGTCTGGAACCGGCTGTCGGACTCGATCAAGTTCGTGCCCGGCTCCTTCGATGACGACGCCGGCTTCGACAAGCTGGCCGAGACGCTGGACGGGCTGGAGAAGAGCCACGGCATCCCCGGCAACGCCGCGTTCTACCTGTCGATCCCGCCGTCGGCGTTCCCGGTCGTGCTCAAGCAGCTGGACCGCACCGGCATGGCCGACAACAGCAAGGCCGGCGGCTGGCGCCGGGTGGTGGTGGAGAAGCCGTTCGGCACCGACCTGAGCTCGGCCCGGACGCTGAACTCGCTGGTGGACACCGTGTTCACCGCCCGCGACGTGTTCCGGATCGACCACTACCTGGGCAAGGAGACCGTCCAGAACATCCTGGCCCTGCGGTTCGCGAACACGCTGTTCGAGCCGATCTGGAACTCGCACTACGTCGACTCGGTGCAGATCACGATGGCGGAGGAGGTCGGCATCGGCAGCCGCGCCGGCTTCTACGACGCCACCGGCGCCGCCCGCGACGTGCTGCAGAACCACCTGCTCCAGCTGCTGGCGCTGACCGCGATGGAGGAGCCGGTCTCGTTCCGGCCGGCGGCGCTGCGCACCGAGAAGCTCAAGATCCTCACCGCGATCTCGCTGCCGGACAACCTGGCCGAGCACGCGGTGCGCGGCCAGTACACCCAGGGCTGGCTGGCCGGCCAGCGGGTGAAGGGCTACCTGCAGGAGGAGAGCGTCCCGCCGAACTCCACCACCGAGACCTACGTCGCCGTCCGGCTCGGCGTGGAGACCCGCCGGTGGGCCGGGGTGCCGTTCTACCTGCGCACCGGCAAGCGGCTGCCGCGCCGGGTGACGGAGATCGCGGTGTCCTTCAAGAAGGCCCCGCACCTGCCGTTCAGCCGCACCGACACCGAGACGCTGGGGCAGAACCAGCTGGTGATCAGGGTGCAGCCGGACGAGGGCGTGACGCTCCGGTTCGGCTCCAAGGTGCCCGGCACCCAGATGGAGGTCCGGGATGTGTCCATGGACTTCCTGTACGGCGAGGCGTTCACGGAGTCCTCCCCGGAGGCGTACGAGCGGCTGGTGCTGGACGTCCTGCTCGGCGACTCCACGCTGTTCCCGCGGCACGAGGAGGTCGAGGCCAGCTGGGGCGTGGTGGACCCGCTGGAGGAGTTCTGGGCGAGCCACCCCCCGCACCCGTACCGCGCCGGCGAGTGGGGCCCGCGGGCCGCCGACGAGATGCTCGCCCGCGAGGGCCGGGCGTGGCGCCGGCCGTAGAGGAGACGACAGCTGTGACGACACTGTGGGACACCACCGGCACCGACGTCGTGAAGGCGCTCGCCGCCGAGCGGCGCGCCGCCGGAGCGGTCACCTCCGGGCTCGCCCTCACCCTCGTCGTGGTGGTGGACGAGAAGCGGGTGGCCGAGGCCGAGGAGGCCGCCACCCAGGCCGCGTCGATGCACCCGTTCCGGCTGCTGGTCGTGGTGCGCCGGGCGCTGGAAGCCGAGTCCCGGCTGGACGCCGAGGTGCTGGTCGGCGGGCGGCTCGGGCCCGGCGAGGCGGTGGTGATGCGGATGTACGGCCGGCTCACCCTGCACGCCGAGTCGGTGGCGCTGCCGCTGTTCGCCCCGGACACGCCCGTCGTCACCTGGTGGCACGGGGTGCCGCCGGAGAAGATCGCGTTCGACCCGCTGGGCGTGTACGCGGACCGGCGGATCACCGACTGCGCCCAGGCCGAGGACCCGATCGCCGCGTTGCAGGCCCGCGCCGAGGACTACGCCCCCGGTGACACCGACCTGGCCTGGACCCGCACGACCGGCTGGCGGAGCCTGCTGGCCGCCGCGATGGACCCGATGCAGGGCGAGACCCGGCGGGTGTCGGTGTCGGCAGAGCAGGGCAACGCGAGCGCGGCGCTGCTGTCCGGCTGGCTGGGCCGCCGGCTGGACGTCAAGGTGGCACAGCGGGCCTCCAACGGGCCCGGCATCACCGGCGTGAAGGTCGGGATGTCCGGGGTGGAGGAGGTGTCGCTGTCCCGCAAGGACGGGCGCAACGCCACCCTGCACGGCGCCGGCACGGTGGACAGGACGCTGCCGCTCCCCCGCCGCGAGCTGGGCGACCTGCTCGCCGAGGAGCTGCGCCGGCTGACCAGGGACGAGCCGTACGCCTCCGCGCTGGAGGCGGCGACCGGCCAGGCCAACCTGAACGACCGCCCCGGCAAGCGCGAGCACATCTGGGTGGACCCCGCCGACCAGCGGCCCGGCGAGGAGCCCGCGCTGATCCCGCCGGCCGGCCCGGAACGGAAGAACGGTTCATGAGTTCCACGGCGATCCGGGTCCACCCGTCGCCGGACGTGCTCGCCAACGCCACCGCGGCGCGGCTGGTGACACGGCTGGTGGACGCGCAGGCGTCCCGGGGTACCGCGTCGGTGGTGCTGACCGGCGGCCGGATCGGCATCCAGGTGCTGCGCGCGGTCCGCGACAACCCGGCCAGGGACGCGGTGGACTGGCGGAAGCTGGACGTCTGGTGGGGTGACGAGCGGTTCGTGCCCGCCGGCGACCCGGAGCGCAACGAGAAGCAGGCGCGCGAGGCCCTGCTGGACCACGTGCCGCTGGACCCGGCCAGGGTGCACCCGATGCCGCCCAGTGACAGCGGGATGGCCCCGGAGGAGGCGGCCGCCGCGTACGCCGAGGAGCTGGCGGTCGCCGCCCGCCAGGAGAACCACGGCCCGACCCCGCAGTTCGACGTCCTGATGCTGGGTGTCGGGCCGGAGGGGCATGTCGCCTCGCTGTTCCCGGAGATGCCGGGGGTGTACGAGGACCGGCCGGTCACCGCCGTGCGGGGCTGCCCGAAGCCGCCGCCGACCCGGGTCTCGCTGACGTTCCCGACACTGAACCGGGCCCGCGAGCTGTGGCTGATCGCGGCCGGCGAGGAGAAGGCCCCGGCGGTGGCGCTCGCGCTCACCGGGGCCGGCCGTACCCAGGTGCCGGCCGCCGGCGTCGCCGGCAGCGCGGCCACGCTCTGGCTGCTCGACCGCGCCGCCGCCGCCAAACTCCCCGCCGAACTCCGTCTGACCTGGTAGTTAACCCGGGCTGAAGGCTGCACGTTTCCGTCCTCGGGCCGTCCCTCGGCGGTCCCATCGAGCCTCACCAGGCCCTACGATCACGGCAGTCGCAGGGTGATTCGAGGCAGGTGAGGCGGGATGTCCCTTTCGCGCAGCACACCCGGCAGGAGCCGGGTCGTCCTGGTGGCGGCCCTCGCCGCGGCGCTGGTCGGCGGCGTCGGCGGCAGCCGGGCCACCGCCGAGTCCGACGGGCTCACCTTCACCGGCCAGGAGCGGCTCGCCCCCGGCGTCGAGTACCGCGAGTTCACCCTCACCGCCTCGCACGGGCACGTCGCAGGCCACCTGCTGGAGGTTGACCTGCGCGACCCGCGCGTCTCGGTGGACCTGCTGGACCCCGGGGCCGTCGCGGCCCGTGCGCCGCTGTCGCAGATGGCCGACACGGAGCACGCGGTCGGCGGCGTGAACGGCGACTTCTTCAACATCAGCGAGACGCATCCGGGGGTGGTGCCGACCGGGTCCGCGGTCGGCCCCGCGATCACCCACGGCAGGGACTGGAAGGCGGCGGTACCGGTCGGCCAGCGGTTCGGCCCGGGCCTGCCGCCGGGCACGTCCACCGAGGACGTGATCGGCGTCGGCGCCGACGGCCGCGCCAGGGTCGCCCGGCTCGCGCTGCGCGGAGCGGCCCTCACCCCGCACGGGATCCTCGACCTCGCGGGCCTCAACCAGTACGCCCTGGCGGAGAACGGCATCGGCCTGTTCACGTCCGCGTGGGGTACGGCGGCGCGCACCCGGGCGACCTGCGGCAGCGACACCAATCGCAACGCCCCGTGCAGCACCGACACCGAGGAGGTGACGGTCAGCGGCGGCCGGGTGGTCAGCGTGACCGCCACACCCGGGTCGGGCCCGATCCCGGCCGGCACGCTGGTCATGGTCGGCCGGGAGGCCGGCGCGGACGCGCTGCGCGGCCTGGCCGTCGGCGAGCCGGTGGCGGTGCTCGACCGCCTGGCCGCGACCACGCCCGTCCCGCCGTTCCGCTTCGCGGTCGGCGGCTTCCCGATCCTCGCCGGCGGCCAGCCGCTGGACGGGCTGGACACCGCCGTCGCCGCCGTCCGCACGGCGGCGGGGGTGAGCGCGGACGGCCGCCGGCTGTGGCTGCTCGCCCTCGACGGCGACAGCGAGAACGGCGCCGGCCTGACGATCGCCGAGCTCGCCCAGCTGCTGCTCGACCTCGGCGCCGCCGACGGGGTCAACCTCGACGGCGGCGGGTCGTCCGACCTGGTGGCCCGCGACCCCGGCGCGGATGGTGTCACGGTCCGGAACCACCCGTCCGGCGGCGCGGAGCGCCCCGTTCCGGAGGGAATCGGGATCTTCGTCCGCCAGCGTGCCTGACCCGAGATCGCCATCGACGCGCCGGTACCTCGGCGACACGCTCCGAACCGTTGGCGCTGGCCGACGCGACCCGCCGCGACCCGCTGACCGCGCCCGCCGGGGCGGGCCAGGCCAGCACCACCACGCGCCTGGACCCGCCGCGCCACGCCTCGTACCGCTGCGCCGCCGGCCACGAGGTCACCGAGGCCAACTCCACACTGCCGGAGTTCCCTCTCACCGCGCGGAACGGCGGCACGCCGGACGGCCACGCCGGGCGTGGCGACCTCGGGGCGTGGCGACCTCGGGGCGTGGCGACCTCAGGGCGTGGCGACCTCGGGGCGCCCCACCGCATGAGCGACGTCGACGCGGTGCCGGTGGCGCTGGCCGACCCGACCCGCCGCGACCCGCTGACCGCGCCCGCCGGGGCGGGCCAGGCCAGCACCACCACGCGCCTGGACCCGCCGCGCCATGCCTCGTACCGCTGCGCCGCCGGCCACGAGGTCACCGAGGCAACTCCACGCTGCCGGAGTTCCCTCCCACCGCGCGGAACGGCGACGCTGGGCGTGGCGACCTCAGGGCGTGGCGACCTCAGGGCGCCCCACCACATGAGCGACGTCGACGCGGTGCCGGTGGCGCTGGCCGACCCGACCCGACCCGCCGCGATCTGCTCACCGCGCTCGCCGAGGCGGGTTGGGCCAGCGCCGCCGCCCTCGCCTCGGACCTGCCGGTGTCCTGCCAGGCTTTCCACCGTCGGGCACCTGAACGCGCGGGACGCCGGCCTGCCGCCGGTGACCCGCCGGGCCGGCCGTCCTCGGGCACCTGAGCACGCTGGGGGCCGCCGGCCTGGTCAACGCCGCCCGGAGCCCGGCCGCGAGGTGCTCTACGAACGCTGCCCCGGCCCGCTGGCCGGCGCCCTTGCTGCCACCTGGAACCGCCGCCGCCGGTCCCTCTGGCGCTCCGCCGAGTCCGGCGACTGGAGAGTCACGCGGCCGGCGCCGCGGCCGCCAGGACGAACCGGCTCGCGACCTCGGCCGCTTCCTCGTCGGTGAGGCCGCCCTTCCGGACGAGGAGCTGCCGGGTCTGGAACGACAGGGCAAGGAGGACGGCGGCGCGGACCGTGGCCCGTCGCCGCGGGTCCCCGGCGGCAGCGGCCTCGGCCAGCCGGTCGGCCGCCGCCTGCCAGTGCTCGTGGTAGGGCCGGGTGACCGGCTCGTCGCCGACCTGGGCCAGGACACGGACCATCATCGGCTCGGTCTCCCGGTGGTAGTCGTAGGCGGCGCGGAGGGCGGCGCGGAGGCGGGCGGCGGGATCCGCCGTGGGCGCCAGCCCCGCGACATCCGGCAGGGGATGCTGCTCGAAGTACGCGCCGCTGCAGGCGGTGAACAGCGCCTGCTCGTCCGGGAAGTGGCGGTAGACCGTCATCCTGCCCACTCCCGCGCGGGCGGCGATGTCGGTGAACGAAGTGAGCGCGGGGCCGCGTTCCTGGTGGAGGGCCACGGCGGCCTGGACAATACGGTGCCGCGTCTCCTCCTGCGCCGCGGCCCGGCGCTTGAGCTGATATGCACGCGTCACTCTTTCACGATACAGGCTTTCCCGTGATGTTATGCTCGAATCACGAGACGGCATGTATCACGGAATTACGGAGTGTTCACAGTGAGTGACTTGAGGGGCAAGGCGGCGCTGGTCACCGGGGCCTCGCGCGGCATCGGGCGGGCCATCGCGCTCGGCCTGGCGGACCGCGGCGCCGCGGTGGCGGTGAACTACGTCAGGAACGACCAGCTCGCCGGCGAGGTCGTCACGGCGATCCGGGACAAGGGCGGGACCGCCGTCCCGGTACGGGCGGACCTGTCCAGCCTGGCCGGAGTCACCGACATGTTCGATCGGGCCGAGAAGGAGCTCGGCACGCTCTCGATCGTCGTGGCCAATGCGGCGGATGCCGTGGTCAAGCCGGTGGTCGAGTGCACCGAGGAGGATTTCGACCGCATCTTCGCGATCAACACCAAGGGCGTCTTCTTCACCCTGCGCGAGGCGGCCCGCCGGCTGCGGGACGGTGGCCGCATCATCGCCACGTCCACCGGCGGCACCCGGATGTTCTTCACCGAGACGTCCCTCTACCTGGGCAGCAAGGGCGCGGTCGAGCAGTTCGTCAGGGTGCTGTCGCGCGAGCTCGGCGCGCGCGGCATCACCGTCAACGCGCTCTCCCCCGGCTTCACCGACACCGACCTGCTGCCGGACCGGGACCGCGAGGTCGCCGCCGGCATGTCGCCCTTCGGCCGGGTAGGCGCGCCGGCCGACGTGGCGGACGTCGCGGTGTTCCTCGCCAGCGACGAGGCCCGCTGGGTCACCGGGCAGAACCTCGGCGCCGGCGGTGGCGTCTTCTGACGTGCCAGGATCGGTCGCATGGCGATCGTGTTGGATGACGCCGAGGTCGTGGCGCGGTTGCGGCCGAAGGCCGCGGTGGCCGCGATGCGGGCGGCGCTGGTGGCCGCGCACCGCGGGGAGCTGGTGGCGCCGCCGCGGGTGCGGGTCGCCGGGCTGATGTTCACCGTGGGGCGGCTGGCCGGGCGTTGGTACGGCTACCGGTCCTACGACACCGAGGTGGGCGGCGAGCAGCTGGTGGCCGTGCACGCCGAGCCGGGCGGCGAGCTGGCCGGGGTGGCGGTCGGGACGGCCCTCGGCGAGTACCGAACCGGCGCGCTGGGCGGGGTGGCCGCCGACGTGCTCGCCCGCCGGGACGCGGCCGCTCTCGGGGTGGTCGGCGCCGGGCGGCAGGCGTGGACCCAGGTGTGGGCGATCGCGGCGGTCCGACCGCTCGCGCGCGTCGCGGTGTACAGCCGTTCGCCGGAACGGCGGGAGGCCTTGGCCGACCGCGTCCGCGGTGAGCTGGGCGTGCCCGCCCGCGCCGTGACGAACGCCCGGGAGGCGGTGGCCGGCCAGGACATCGTGGTGCTGGCCACCTCGTCCGGAACACCGGTGATCGACGCGGGCTGGCTGGCGCCCGGCACCGCGGTCACCACGGTCGGCCCCAAGCAGGCCGGCCGGGCGGAGTTCGGGCCGGACCTGCCCGCGCGGGCGGCGCTGATCGCCACCGACTCACCGGCGCAGCTGAGGGCCTACGACCCGCCCGCCCTGCTCGCGGGCGCCGAGGCGGTGCCGCTGGGCGCGATCCTGGCCGGGGAGCACCCTGGCCGGCCGGACCCCGAGGCGGTCACGCTGTACGAATCCGTCGGCCTGGCCGGCACCGAGCCGTACCTCCTCGCCGACCTGCTGGACGTGTGACGAGACCCCCGGCCGCGGCCGGGGGTCTCGGTTGGTCGGAGGTGGGGTCGGTTATTCGCCGCGACGGCGGCGGAGCTGCGCGAGGGCCTCCTCGAGGATGGCGTTGCCCTCCTCGTCGGAACGCCGCTCCCGCACGTAGGCGAGATGGGACTTGTACGGTTCGTTGCGCGGCGCCGGAGGCGGGTTGTTCTCGTCCCGCCCGGCCGGGAAGCCGCAGCGGGCACAGTCCCACAACTCCGGCGCGGCCGCGTCGACCGCGAAGGACGGCCGGCTCTCGTGCCCGTTGACGCACCAGAACGACACGCGGATCCGCGGTACCGGGTCCCCGCGCTCGCTCTCCCGGTACGAGAATCCGCCACCCACCCGGGTACCCCGGATGGCACTACCACCAGCCACGATGTTCAAGCTCCTCTGATCTGAAGACGCGTACGTCGATGTCAGTGCTTGAGCAGCAGGCCGAGCGCGATGATGCAGGCGGTCCAGATGACACCGGTGACGATCGTGAACCGGTCCAGGTTCTTCTCGACCACCGACGAGCTCGACAGGTTCGAGCTGAAGCCACCGCCGAACATCGACGAGAGACCGCCACCCTTGCCGCGGTGCAGCAGGATCAGCACGATCAGGATGAGGCTGCTGATCACCAGGATGCTTTCCAGGGCGACGACCATCTAGACGGCCTTCCTCTCCTCGGGGAAGTGACACGCCACGGCGTGGTTCTGACCGATCTGAAGTAGTGGTGGTTCCACAGTCTTGCAGATCTCCTGAGCCTTCCAGCACCGGGTGTGGAAACGGCACGCCCGTGGCGGGTTGAGCGGGCTGGGTACGTCGCCCTGCAACAGGATTCGTTCCCGCTTGTGCTCCTTCTTCGGGTCCGGCAGCGGGACGGCCGACAGCAACGCGTGGGTGTACGGGTGCTGCGGGTCCTCGTAGAGCGCGCTCCGCTCCGCGATCTCGACAATCTTACCCAAGTACATCACGGCCACGCGGTCCGAGATGTGACGAACGATAGACAAGTCGTGCGCGATGAAG
Source organism: Mycobacteriales bacterium (assembly GCA_045806985.1). Taxonomy (GTDB): domain Bacteria; phylum Actinomycetota; class Actinomycetes; order Mycobacteriales; family JBJMIH01; genus JBJMIH01. The sequence continues at coordinate 32,507 of JBJMIH010000132.1, forward strand.
ATGTAGGTGAGATCGAACTCCGTCTGGAGATCCTCCAGCAGGTTGATGACCTGCGCCTGGATCGACACGTCCAGCGCGGAGACCGGCTCGTCGGCGACGATCAGCTTGGGCCGCAGCGCGAGCGCGCGGGCGATGCCGATGCGCTGCCGCTGGCCGCCGGAGAACTCGTGCGGGTACCGGTTGTAGTGCTCCGGTGACAGGCCGACCAGCTCCAGCAGCTCCTGCACCCGCTTCCTGGACCCCTGCGGGGTCTCGATGTGCTGGAGCTTCAGCGCCGAGCCGATGATCGTGCCGACCGTGTGCCGCGGGTTCAGCGACGAGTACGGGTCCTGGAAGATCATCTGGATGTCCCGGCGGTGCGGGCGCATCTTGCCCTGGCCGAGGTGGGTGATGTCCCGGCCGTTGAACATGATCTTGCCGCCGGTCGGGTCGAGCAGGCGGGTGATCAGGCGGCCGGTAGTCGACTTGCCGCATCCTGTCTCGCCGACGACACCCAGCGTCTCGCCCTTGCGGACGGAGAACGTGACGCCGTCGACGGCCTTCACGGCGCCGACCTGCCGTTGCAGGACGATGCCGCGGGTCACCGGGAAGTACTTCTGGAGGTCGGTCACCTCGAGGAGATTCTCCCGCTCGGGGCGCTCCTCCTTGGTGAGCACCGGCTGCTGCTGGCTGGCGGTAGTCACACGGTTCTCCTGCTGCTGCGCGGTCGTTGGGGGGCAGGGCCTGCGAGTGGGGCGCTCACAGGTTCGGCGCGATCTCCTCGGAGAAGAGGCGGCGGCGCTCCTCCACCGGCAGGTGGCAGGCCACCAGGTGGCCGCCGCCGGCGTCGAGGAGCTGCGGCACGTCGCGCTGCGACGCGCCCTCGTTGAGCGACTCGTACGGGCAGCGCGGGTGGAACGAGCAGCCCGACGGGAGGTTGATCAGGCTCGGCGGGGAACCGGAGATCGGCCGCAGCCGCTCCTGCCGGTCCCGGTCCATCCGCGGCATCGAGCCGAGCAGGCCCCAGGTGTAGGGGTGCTCCGGCCGGTAGAAGATGTCCTCGACGGTGCCGTACTCGACGCACTTGCCGCCGTACATCACCAGGATGTCGTTGGCGATCTCGGCCACCACGCCGAGGTCGTGGGTGATGATGATGATCGCCGAGCCGAACTCCTTCTGCAGGTCCAGCATCAGGTCCAGGATCTGCGCCTGCACGGTCACGTCGAGAGCCGTGGTGGGCTCGTCGGCGATCAACAGCTCGGGGTTGCAGGACAGCGCCATCGCGATCATGGCCCGCTGCCGCATCCCGCCGGAGAACTGGTGCGGGTAGTCGTCCACCCGCCTGTCCGGCTGCGGGATGCCGACCCGGTCCAGCAGCTCGACGGCCCTGGCCTTGGCCTCCTTCTTGGAGACCTTGTGGTGGATCAGGTACGCCTCGGAGATCTGCGCGCCCACCGAGTAGTACGGGTGCAGCGCGGACAGCGGGTCCTGGAAGATCATCGCCATCCGCTGGCCGCGGAGCCGGCGGACCTCCTCCTTCGAGGCCGCGATCAGCTCGTCGCCGCCCAGCCAGATCTCCCCGTTCATCCGGGCCCTGGTGCCCTTGTGCAGGCCCAGGATGGACAGGCTGGTGACGCTCTTCCCGGAACCGGACTCCCCCACGATGCCGAGGGTCCTGCCCTTCTCCAGGTTGAACGACAGCCCGTCCACGGCCTTGACCAGGCCGTCGTCGGTCGGAAAGTGCACCTTGAGGTTGCGGACCTCGAGGAACGTCTTGGGCGGCTCCGGCTGCGCCGGCTCCTGCTTTTCCAAAACGGATGCGGTCACGATGTCTTCCTTGGGGCTCTTGAGGGGGGCTCGGCGGTGTTACCGCGGGCTTCTCGTCAGGGTACGGCGCGTCACTGCAACTTGACCCGTGGATCAACCACCGCGTACAGGAGGTCCACGATCAGGTTGGCGGAGATCACGAAGAGCGCGGCGACGAGCGTGACCGCGAACAGCACCGGCAGGTCGGCGTTGTTGACCGCGTCCACGGTCAGCTTGCCGAGACCGGGCAGGGTGAACACCTGCTCGGCGAGGACCGCGCCGCCCAGCAGCAGGCCCAGGTCCATGCCGAAAATCGTGATCAGCGGGGTCAGCGCGGCCCGGAGCCCGTGCTTGGCCACCACGGTCCGCTCCGGCAGGCCCTTGGCCCGCGCGGTGCGGATGTAGTCCTCGTTCATCGTCTCAAGCATGTTCGCCCTGGTCAGCCGCGCGTACAGGGCGGCGTTGAGGAACGCGACCACCGTCCACGGCAGGATCATGTTCTGGAAGAACTTGGGCGGGCTCTCCATGATCGAGTAGTAGTGCGGCCAGGGCAGCCACTGGAACTTGGCGCAGAAGATGTAGAGCACCACCAGGCCGGTGAAGAACGAGGGCATCGACACCCCGACCAGGGCGACCGTCATCGCCGACCGGTCGAAGATGCTGCCTTTTCGCAAGGCGGAAAGCACCCCCACCGCGATGCCGATGATCAACCACATGATCGCCGCGCCGATGGCGAGGGAGGCCGTGACCGGCGCGCGGCTCTGGATGAGCTTGGTCACCGGCTGCGAGAGCTGGAAGGAGTAGCCCAGGCAGGGCGCGCCGCACTTGCGCCCGTCGTGGTACGTCCGGCCGACGAAGATCGCCTTCATCGTGTCCGCGTACTGGACCTGGATGGGCTTGTCCAGGCCCCAGGCCCGCTTCTTGGCCGCGATGGTCTGGGGGTTGCAGGCCTTGCCGCAGCTCATCGCGGCCGGGCTCGCCGGCAGCATGTAGAAGATCCCGAAGACGATGACGCTCAGGATGAGCAGCAAGACCACCATGCCGATAAGGCGGCGCAGAATGTACCTCAGCATGACAGTCGGCGGTCACGCGGACGCGTGATGGTGCCTTCACCTCTTCCTGAGCTCCGGGGACTCGTGGGGAGAGTCGGTCGGACCGAACCTACTGACGGGTCAAGCCTGCCGCGGAGGCAGGGTGCTTATTTCTAAGCCCCCCGGGGTTTGGTGGTCAACAGCAACATCGCCGCTGTTAACCAGTGGTTATGCACTTGTTGCCGACCGCGGCCCGACCGCCCGCGCGGCTTGCGGCCATCGCGGGCGGTCGAACGGCAGGTCAGACATGATCAAGCGGCTCAGCCGACGCCCATGGAGACCACGTCGGGCTCGCCGAACAGCGGGTGGACGTAGAACCCGTGCACCTTCGAGCCGCGGAGGTACACCGCCCTGTCGTACCGGAGCGGCACGGTCGCCGCCAGCCTGGCCACGTCCTCGTCGAGCTGGCCCCACATCCGCTGGGCCTTGTCGAAGTCCGGCTCGGCGAGCGCCTGGTCGATCTTGGCGTTCACCGTCGGGTCGTTGAGCAGGCTGTAGTTCTGGTTGCCGGCCGGGATGATGTACTTCCCCGAGAACAGCGGCGGGATCACCGTCGAGCCGGACGGCCAGTCCATGCCCCAGCCCACGTACACCAGGTCGGGCTGGGTGTCCGGCGTCCCGATCGTCGCGTAGTACTCCTTGCGCGGGATCGGCTGCGGAGTGATCTTGAACATCCCGTCCTTCTCGAACGCCCGCTGGAGCGCGGTGAACGCGTTCCGGATCGTGGGCGTGTCGGCGTAGGCCAGCGTCAGCGGCACCGGCAGCGTCACGCCGGCCTGCTGGAGCGCCTGCCTCGCCTTTGTCGGGTTGCCGGTGCTGCCCGCCGGGTACAGGTCGAACTTGTGGAACGACGGGCTGGTCGGGTTGGTGATCGTGGTGGCGGGGTCGCCGAACTGCGGGCCGCCGAACTGGCGGATGTAGTCCTCCCGGTCGACGGCGTAGCTCAGCGCCTGCCGGACCGCCAGGCTGGGCACCTTGCGGGTGTTGATGCCCAGGTACCAGGTGAACACCGTCTGCCCGTTGGCCTGCCGCGCCTTGACGCTCGCGTTGTTGAACACCTGCGGCGCGTACTCCGGCGCCACCTGCGTGTCGATCGTCGCGGTGGCCTGGTCGGCCGACCGGTCGGCGATCAGCCGCTGGGTCAGCGTGGACGGGTCGATGCCGAACTGCACCGAGATCTTGTCCGGCAGCGCCTTGCGGACTGTGTCGGTCCTGGCGTCCCAGTAGGGGTTGCGGACCAGGTCGATGCCGCGCGACTTGTCGTAGCGGAGGATCTTGTACGGCCCGGAGGAGAACGGCTTGTTGTCGTAGTCCGCCTTGGTGTCCTTGGCCTTCGGCACCGGCGCGAACGTGCCCCAGGTGACCGTGTAGCGGAAGTCGGCGACCGGCTGCTTCAGGTGGAAGACGATCGTCTTCGCGTCCGGGGTCTCGATCGACTCCAGGCCCTTGCCGCCGTTGTCGTCGCCCACGTACGGGCCCTTGTAGGTGTCGCCGCCGACCAGGTACTGCTTGGCGTACTGGGTGCCGTCGGTGATCTCGTCGGCGAAGCTCCGCTCGGTGCCGTACTTGATGTCCTGGCTGGTGACCGGGGAGCCGTCCTCGTACTTGACGCCGTCCTTGAGCGTGAACTTCCAGGTCTTGCCGTTGTCGCTGGACTGGCCGAGGTCGGTGGCCAGGTCGGGCACCAGCTGGGTGCCGGCCTTGCCCGGGGCCGCCTTGTACGCGGTCAGCGTCCGGGTGAACAGCCGGGTGAAGTTCGTCGCGTTCGAGACGTAGACCCGCTGCGGGTCGATGTGCTCGAAGTCGGACTGCGCGAGCAGCGTCAGCGTGCCGCCCTTCTTGCCCTGCTCGGTGTTGCTGCCGGAGTTGGAGGACGACCCGCCACCGCACCCGGCGGCGGTCGCGCAGACGGCGCCGATCGCCGCGACGGCGGCACCGGTGCGCAGGCACGTCCTCATGCCCCACGTCAAGTGGGTCATCGGTATTGCCCCTCTCTTGCGGTGAGTTCCCGCCCGCGGGTCTCGCCTCCCGGGGCGGGTCACGACCGGCGGCGGCACCTCGCACGCCGCCGGCCGCCACCGCTGACACCGTGGCGCAGCCGGGCCGACCTCGCCTCGGCCCGGCCGCGCCAGGTCACCGTCAGCGGTTGGACCGTGGATCGAGCGCGTCCCGGAGGCCGTCCCCGAAGAGGTTGAACACCAGCACCACGATGATCAGGAAGCAACCAGGGATGAACAGGTACGACGGGTCGGTCGCGAAGAAGGTGGCAGCTCCGGACAGGATGTTCCCCATCGACGGGGTCGGGGGCAGGATGCCCACCCCGAGGAAGCTCAGCGCCGCCTCCAGCGCGATGTAGGTCGGGATGATCAGCGTGGCGTACACCAGGATCGGCGCCCACAGGTTCGGCAGGATCTGCCGGAACAGGATGTGGCTGGGCTTGGCCCCGAGCGCCCGCGCGGCGTCGACGAACTCGCGTTCACGCAGCGAGAGCGTCTGGCCCCGGACGATCCGGCCGATGTACGGCCAGCCGAAGAAGCTGATGATGATGATCAGCATGGTGATGCGGGTGTTGTTGCCGGCCGGCAGGCCCGCGTGGGTGAGCCGGTCGTACACCACCGGGGTCAGCGCCATCAGGAACAGCAGCTGCGGGAAGGCCAGCAGCAGGTCCATGAAGCGGCTGATGACGTTGTCGACGGTGCGGCCGAAGTAGCCGGCCACGACGCCCATGACCACGCCGATCAGGGTGGTGAGGAACGTCGAGGACAGCGACACGATCATGGAGATCCGCAGGCCGTACACGACCCGGGCGAACATGTCCCGGCCCTGCTGCGGCTCGACGCCGAACCAGTGCTGGCTGGACACGCCGCCGAAGGAGCCCTTGGGGAAGTAGAAGTTGTTCGGGTTGAGCGCGCCGCTGTCGGCGTCCTTGTAGTTCCAGCCCTTGCCCTCCAGCTGCGCGACGTACTTCCCGAAGATGGCCAGCAACAGGATGATGATGATCACGACGCCGCTGGCCACGGCGACCTTGTCTCGCTTCAGTCGCATCCACGCGATCTGGGAGAGCGAGCGTCCCTGGATCTTCTTGCCGCCGACACTCTCGAGGACTTCCTCGGTGCCGGCCTGCAACGACGCACTGTCAACGTCGAGCGGCGCAGTCATGGGGACCCAGTCCACCCTTCCGACCGGGGCGTGCTGGGGGCACGCCTTTGGCGATGGTAGTTCGCTGAACCATAAGTCCAGGCCCGCGCTCCGGGAAGCGCGGGCCGGACCACGTCGCGGAATCTTTACCGACCAGTTATCCCCGGGTGGCCGGGTTCCAGCCCTCGCGCGGGCCGCCCTGGTTTCACTCCTGTCATACCACGCTCAGCGAGACCATGTCGTAGCTGCCGTAGAAGTAGTGCATGTACGTGCCGCGGACGCCCGATCCGTGCACGAAGATGCCCTTGTCGTAGAAGACCGGCACGCTCGCGGCCCGCTTGAGGATCTCCGTCTCGACGTCACCCCACATCTGCTGCTGCTTGCCGTTGTCGGTCTCGTCGGCCGCCTTGTCCATCAGCTTGTCGATCGTGGGGTCGTTCAGCTGGGAGAAGTTGACGTTGCCCTGCGGCAGGATCTGACGACCGTCGAAGATCGGCGGGATCACCGTGCTGCCCGACGCCCAGTCCGCGCCCCAGGAGACCCACACCAGATCCGACTCCCGCGACGGGATGCCCTCGGAGCTGTAGTAGACCTTCTTCTGGACCGGCACCGGGGTGAGCTGGAACAGGCCGTCCCGGCCGAGGCTGCGCTGCACCGCCTCGAAGACCTTCTGGTTGTCCTCGTTCTGCCGGTAGGCGAAGGTCAGCTTGACCGGCGTCGGCACCCCGGCCTGCTGGAGGATCTGCTTGGCCCTGGCCGGGTCGCCCTGCGGCGACACCTTGTACACGGTCTGCTTGCGGTAGCTGGGCACGGTGGGCGACGTGAAGCCGGTGGCGTAGTCGCCACAGGCCTCGACCCCACCGCAGGTCTTGAGGATCTCCTCCTTGCTCAGCGCGTACGTGATGGCCTTGCGGACAGCCACGTTGGGCACGGTGTGGTTGTTGATGCCCAGGTACCACACGTACCCGTCCGGGCCGCTGATCGTGCGCGACTTCACGGCGGCCTTGCCCTCGATCTGCGGGAGCATCTCGGCCGCCGCCGGGGTGTCGATCGTGACCGCGTGCCGGTCGTCGCCCTGGTCCGAGATCAGCCGCTGGAGCAGGATGTTCTGGTCGATGCCGTACTGGAACACGATCTTGTCGGGGTAGGCACCACGGACCGGGTCGGTGGATTTCTTCCAGTACGGGTTGCGGTCCAGCTCCAGGCTCTTGCCGGGGGCGTAGGCGCCGAACCGGTACGGCCCGTCGGAGAACACCTTGTGCCCGTAGTCGAGGTGGGTGTCCTTGGCACGCGGAACGGCGGCGTAGGCCGCGAAGGCGACCGTGTAGTTGAAGTCGCAGACGGTCCGCTTGAGGTGGAAGACGATCGTGTGGTCGTCCGGGGTGGAGACGGCCTGGTCGATGTTGCCGTCCGGGGTGGTCCACGGGCCCTTGTAGTTGTCCACGCCGGTCAGGTACTGCCGGTTGTACTGCGGGCCGTCGCCGACCTCGCCGTCGTCGAAGGACCGCATCACCCCGTACTTGATGTCCTGGGTGGTGACCGGCGAGCCGTCCTCGTACCTGAGGCCGTCCTTGAGGTGGAACGTCCAGGTGCGGCACCCGTCGTCGTGCTGGCCGAGGTCGGTGGCCAGGTCGGGCACCAGGTCGGTGCCGGCCTTGCCGCTGGTGGCCTTGTAGGTGGTCAGCGTGCGGGTGAACAGCCGCTCGACGTTCATCGTGACCGCCGAGTACACCCGGGCCGGGTCGAGGGTCTCGGGTTCGTTCTGCAGCAGGACATCGAGCGTGCCGCCGCGGTGTCCGGCGGTGGAGGCCCGGCCGGAGTGCTTGTCCCCGGACGACCCTCCTCCGCAGCCCGCGGCGAGCAGCGTCGCCGCTGCCACCAGTCCGGCGGCTGTGTGCCACCGGCGGGGGTGTTGATTCATGGCGGTTCTCCTTCCCATGTCGGAAAGATACCGACAACTCCCCCCAGGTCGGTAGCGAGTGACAAGTGGGCCCCGGGAGGTCCCGGGGCCCACCGTCCTGTTCTGTTACTGGTGTGGTGCCGCCCCGATCAGCCGACCGAGCAGGACGACAGGTCGAAGGCGTTGTAGTACGGGTGGTTCCAGACGCAGTGGATCTTGGAGCCGTGCAGGATCCGCACCTTGCGGTAGTAGACCGGCACGATCGGCGCGTCCTTCTTGAGGATCTGCTGCTCCAGGTCGGCCCAGGCCTTCTGCGCCTTGTCGTTGTCCGTCATCTTCTCGATCTCGTACATCTTCGAGTTGATCTCGGGGTCGTTCAGCTGCGAGTAGTTCTGGTTGCCCGACTGCTTGATCTGCTTGCCGTCGAACAGCGGCGGGACCACTGTCGAGCCGGAGGTCCAGTCCGCGCCCCAGCCCACGAACACCAGGTCGGGCTCGGTGGCCGGCTTGCCGACGGTGGTGTAGAACACCTTCGGCTGCACCGGGTCCGGCGTGATCTTGAAGACCTGGTCGCGCTCGTAGCCGCGCTGCAGGGCCTCGAAGATGCTCTTGGCGGTCGGGTTGTCCGCGTAGGCGAAGGTCAGCGGCACCGGCATGCTCACACCGGCCTGCTGCAGGATCTGCTTGGCCTTGGCCGGGTCGCCGTTCGCACCGGGGTGGTAGAGGTCGAACTTCCGGTACGTCGGCATGTTCGGCGCCGTGAAGCCGTTCGCCGGGTCGCCGGCCACCGGGCCGCCGAGGGAGGCGATCGCGTCCTGCCTGGCCACCATCGTGTTCAGCGCCTTGCGGATGGCGATGTTGGTGACCTTGGTGGTGTTGATGCCGATGTACCAGGCCGAGCCGTCACCGAAGTTCAGCAGCCGGCTCTTCACCGACGGCTTGCCGGCGATCGTCGGCATGTCGGCGGCGGTGGCGCTGGTGTCGGTGATCGCGAACTGGTCGTCACCCTGGTCGTTGATCAGCCGCTGGACGAGCGTCTCCTGCTGGACGTTCACGTCGAAGACGACCTTGTCCGGGTACGCCTTGCGCACCGGGTCGGAAGCCCTGTCCCAGTTCGAGTTGCGCACCAGCACGAGCTGCTTGTCCCGCTCGTACTTCTGGATCTTGTACGGACCCGAGGCCACCGGCGAGTTGTCGTAGTCCAGCTTGGTGTCCTTGGCCTTCGGCACCGGCGCGGTGAACGGGAACGCCACCGTGTAGTCGAAGTCGCAGACCGGCTTGACCAGCTTGAACGTCATCGTGTTGCCGCTGATCTGGATGCCGGACAGGTCACCGGTCGGGTCGGTGTACGGGCCCTTGTAGGTGTCGCCGCCCTGGATGTAGTCCTTGGGGTAGGTCGGGCCGTTGGAGACCTCGTCCGTGAACGTCCGCTCGATGGCGTACTTGATGTCCTCGGGCTTGATCGGGCTGCCGTCCTGGTACTTCAGGCCGTCGCGAATGTGGAACGTCCAGGTCTGGCAGTCCGTGCTCTTGGTGTAGTCCTTGGCCAGGTCGCCCACGACCTTCCCGCCCTCGGGACCGGTCACGTGCTTGTACGCCGTCAGCGTCCGGTAGAGCAGCGGCGCGACGTTCAGCTCGTTCGAGACGTAGATCTGGCCGCCGTCGAGGTGCTCGAAGTCCGCGATCGTCAGATAGTGGAGGGTCCCACCCTGCTTACCGCTGCCCTGCTTCGAACTGTTCTTGTCGTTGTTGCTGCTACCGCCACAGGCGCTGGCGGCAAGCGCGAGCGCGAGACCGGCACCACCGATCCTGGCCCACACCTTCCAACCGTGCGTCATCAGCGCTCCGCCTTTCCGTATGACGCAGGGGGTGTCCCTGTAGGCAGCAGACACTAGGGACGACCGCTCCCGGCGGGAAGCCTCATCGCGCCCGGTGCCGCAGATTGTGACGCATTAGTGATGCAAGAGCGACCAGGGTGTTGAACTTGTCACGGTAACGCGGCAGGTCGGGAACGGGGTGAGCCCCGGGCCAACGGCCCGGGGCTCACCCACCGTGACGTACTTCCGTTATCCAACCAAGCCGGATCCAGGTTTCCGCTGCCAAGGCGGAGCGGAGCGCCGCGTGCTGTTCTTTGGCACGCAAGCTTCGCGACAACGCCGGCAGCGGGAAGCTGGGCCGGCTAGGACTGGACTCCCAGCGAGATCAGGTCAAACCCGCCGAAGAACGGGTGCAGGTAGCCACCGGTCACCTTCGAGCCGCGGAGGTCCTGCGTGATGCCGTACCGCCACGGGATGATCAGGGCCTTCTGCTGGACCTCCTTGTCGAGGTCCGCCCACTTCTGCTGAGCCTTGGTGTTGTCCACCTCGCTCTGGGCCTCGTCGATCTTCTTGTTCAGGTCCGAGTCGTTGACCAGGCTGAGCACCTGGTTGCCGTTCGGCTTGATCTGCCGGCCGTCGAACAGCGGCGGGATGACGGTGGAGCCGGACGGCCAGTCCGCACCCCAGTCGGCCCAGATCATGTCGGCGTCGGCCATGCTGGCCGGGGTGCCGATCTTGGCGAAGTACCCGGTCGAGGGCACCGGCTTCGGGGTGATCTTGAACACGCCGTCGCGCTCGAACCCGCGCTGGAAGGCGGCGAACTGGTCGGCGACATCCTGCCGGTCCCGGTAGGCCAGGGTCAGCGGGACCGGGGTCTTGATGTTGGCCTTGGCCAGGATCTCCTTGGCCTTGGCCACGTCGCCGTGGTCACCGCCGTGGTACATGTCGAGCTTGCGGTAGCTCTGCACGTTCGGCGCGGTGATCGTGGTGGCGGGGTCACCGCAGACGTGGATGCCACCGCAGGTCTGCATCACGGCACCCTTGTCCACCATGGTGTTCAGGGCCTGCCGGACGGCCAGGTCCTTCACCCGCTGCTGGTTGATGGCCAGGTAGTACACGTAACCGTTGGCGCCGGAGATCAGCCGGTTCTTCACGTTGGGCGTCTGGGTCTGCGGGAGCTGCGCAGCGGGCATGCTGATGTCCAGCATGACGGCCTTCTGGTCGTTGCCCTGGTCGGCGATCATCCGCTGGGCGATCACGTCCTCGGCCAGGCCCATGTCGACCTCGACCTTGTCCGGCAGCGCCGTGCGGATCGGGTCGGACTTCTTGTCCCAGTACTGGTTGCGGACCAGCACGAGCTGCTTGCCGCGCTCGTAGGTCTGCATCTTGTACGGGCCGGTGGAGAAGACCTTGTTGTCGAACTGGTCGCGGGTGTCCTTGGCCTTCGGCACCGCGCTGAACTCCGGGAACGCGGCGGTGTAGTTGAAGTCGCAGACGGTCTTCACCAGGTGGAAGACCAGCGTCTTGTCGTCCTTGACCTCGATGCCCTTGAGGTCACCCGTCGGGTCCTTGTAGGGGCCGGCGTAGGTGTCGCCGCCCTGGATGTACTGCTTGGGGTACTGCGGCCCCTCGGACAGCTCGTCCGTGAAGGTGCGCTCGATGCCGTACTTGATGTCGGCCGCCTTGATCGGCGTGCCGTCCTCGTACTTGAGCCCGTCCTTCAGGTGGAAGGTCCACTGGGTGCAGGTGTCGTTCTTCTGGCCCAGGTCGGTGGCCATGTCCGGGACGATCTCCAGGCCTTCCTTGCCGGGCTTGGCCTTGTAGGTCGTCAGAGTCCTGGTGATCAGGCGGGACGCGTCCAGGCCGGCGGAGACGTAGATCCGGGCCGGGTCCAGGTGCTCGAAGTCGTCATGGTCCAGGACGTAGAGGGTGCCGCCCTTTTGCCCGCTCGCGTTCGACGAGTTCGAGGACTTGTTGCTCGAACCGCCGCAGGCGCTCGCGGCAAGCAGGACGGCGACGCCGGCAACGCCGGCTTGCGCCCATGCCTTCCGAGTGAGCGTCATGAAGGGTTGCCTTTCTGTGGTGTGTGTGGGGTCCCCCGTGGTACGGAGAACCTAGTCGCGAGGTCCGGGGTGAGAAAGCGAACATGCGTCTCACCTGCGGATCGTTACCAGAGAGAGACGCAGCAGCAACGGCAGCATGACCTCTGCCCGCCCGCCACGGGGGCACCGGGCCGGCGACCCGACGATCACTCCGGGTGATCGCCGGGTCGGGCCCGGTGGGTCAGACCACGGACAGCGACGCGATGTCGAAGCTGCCGTAGAAGAAGTGCAGGTACGCTCCGCGCACCCGGGAACCGAACAGCTGGACGACCTGGTCGTAGCGGAGCGGGACGATCACGTCCTGGCGCAGCACCAGGTCCTCGACGTGGGCCCACATCTGCTGCTGCTTGGCGAAGTTGGTCTCGGCAGCGGCCTCGTCCATGGCCTTGTTGATCTCGGGCACGTTGAGCTGGGTCAGGTTCTGGTTGCCCCGCGACACGATCTGCCGGCCGTCGAACAGCGGCGGCAGCACGGTCGAGCCGGACGGCCAGTCCGCCGACCAGCCCACGTACACCAGGTCCGGCTCCAGTTGGGGCTGGCCGACCGTGGAGTAGAACGACTTGCGCGGGATCGGCTGCGGGATGATGCGGAACAGGTTGTCCCGCTCCCAGGCCTGCTGGAGGGCGGTGAACGCGGTGACGCCCTTATCGTAGTTCGGATACGCCATGGTCAGCGTCACCGGCGTCTTCACGCCCGCCGCCTGGAGGATCTGCCTGGCCTTGTTGATGTCGCCGGTGGGCGGGATGTGGTAGAGGTTCTCCTGCGGGTCGTAGCTGGGCAGGCTCGGGCTGGTGATGCCGGTCGCGTACTGCCCGCAGACCTGCCCGCCGCAGCCGGCCCGCACCTGCTCGCGGCTGGTGGCGAAGTTCAGCGCCTTGCGGACGGCCTGGTTCTTCTGCTTGGCCGTGTTGATCGCCACGTACCACACCGCCGGCCCGCTGCCGGAGATCGTCCGCCGCTTCACTCCCGGGTCGCTCATCACCTTGGTGAGGAACGCCGGCGTCACGTTGGTGTCCAGCGTGATCGAGGTCTGGTCGGGACCCTGGTCGGTGATCAGCCGCTGGTTGATGATCGAGGCGTCCAGGCCGAACTGGAACACGATCTTGTCCGGGTACGCGCCGCGCACCGGGTCGTTCGCCTTGTCCCAGTGCGGGTTGCGGACCAGCACCAGCTGCTGGCCCCTGTCGTAGGTCTGCACCCGGTACGGGCCGGACGAGAACGGGTGGTTGTCCAGCTGGTCGCGGGTGTCCTTGGCCTTCGGCAGCGGCGAGAACAGCGGGAACGCCACCGTGTAGTTGTAGTCGCAGACGGTCTTCACCAGGTGGAAGACGATCGTGTCGTCGCCTTGCACCTCGATGCCGCGCAGGCCCTGCGGGCTGGTGTCCTTGTACGGGCCCTTGTAGGTGTCGCCGCCCACGATGTACTGCTTGGCGTACTGCGGGCCGTCGCTGATCTCGTCGTCGAAGCTGCGCTCGACGCCGTACTTGACGTCGGCGGCCCTGATCGGGCTGCCGTCCTCGTACTTCAGGCCCGGACGCAGCCGGAAGGTCCAGTCCTTGCAGTCCGGCGAGTGGGTGTAGCTCTCCGCCAGGTCCGGCACGGCGTCGGTGCCGTGGATGCCCGGAACCGCCTTGTACGTGGTCAGCGGCCTGGTCAGCAGCCGGTCGGCGTTGAGCGCCATGGCCACGTAGATCCGCTGCGGGTCGAGGTGCTCGAAGTCGGACTGCATGAGCACGTTGAGCGTGCCCCCGCGCTTGCCCCCGGTCGCGGTGAGCTCGCCCGCCGAGGACGACCTGCCGTTCGCGCTGGCGCACGCGGTCGCCACCAGCGCGACACCGAGGGCGGCGGTCGCCGCCCTGAGTACGGTGCGCGCCCGCCGTGCCGTTCCCCCGCGGGTGTAGCCCTTGCTCGTGCTCGTGAGCGATCGGCTCGTGAGCGTCATCAGCGGTCCCGCCTTTCGGGTCCTACCTTTCGGGGCCAAGAGGGGAAACCGTGCCGTTCCCCGCGACACGATAGGAAGTCGCGAAGAGTAGGCGAAAGGCAGGGTACGTCCGTCCGGCCAAATGTCACCGGATCGCAATGCTGAGCTGGCGAAACGTGACGGAAACAGAACGGAGCGCGACCCCGGCGGCGGGGTCGCGCTCCGTTACTACGCGTAAGCGGTCAGTGGACGGGCAGCTCCGCGAACCGGCAGATCTGCGCGAACTCGGCCGCGTCGATGCTGGCGCCGCCGACAAGGGCGCCGTCCACATCGGCCTCGGCCATGATCGCGGCGACGTTCTTGGCCTTCACCGAGCCGCCGTACAGCACCCGCACCCCGGCGGCCAGGTCGGTCGAGTACAGCTCACCCAGCCGGGTCCGCACGGCCGCGCACACCTCCTGCGCGTCGGCCGGGGTCGCGGTCTTGCCTGTGCCGATCGCCCACACCGGCTCGTACGCCACCACCAGGTCCTTCGCCTGCTCGGCGTCCACCTTGGACAGCGCCGCGTCGAGCTGGCCCAGGCAGTGCCCGACGTGGGCGGACTCCTCGCGGACGGCCACCCCCTCCCCCACGCACAGGATCGGGGTGATGCCGGTGCGGAACGCGGCCTTGACCTTGGTGTTGACCAGCTCGTCGGTCTCCTGGTGGTACTCGCGCCGCTCGGAGTGGCCGACCACCACGTACCGGCAGCCCAGCTTGGCCAGCATCGGCCCGGACACGTCGCCGGTGTAGGCGCCGGAGTCGTGCGGCGACAGGTCCTGGGCCCCGTACCCGAGCAGCAGCCGGTCCCCGTCCACCAGCGTCTGCACGCTGCGCAGGTCGGTGAACGGCGGCAGCACGACCACCTCGACGTCGGTGAGCTGCTTCTCGGTCAGGCTGAACGCGACCTTCTGGACCAGCGCGATGGCCTCGAGGTGGTTCAGGTTCATCTTCCAGTTGCCCGCCATCAGCGGGGTCCGCCCGCTCATGCGCTGCCGTCCAGAACGGCGAGCCCGGGCAGCGTCTTGCCCTCGAGATACTCCAGGCTCGCTCCCCCGCCGGTGGAGATGTGCCCGAAGCGCTCCTCGCCGACGTCAAGACGTCGTACGGCGGCGGCCGAATCTCCCCCGCCCACCACAGTGAGCGCCGGGTCGAGGGCTGCGATCGCCTCAGCGACACCCTTCGTGCCGGC
>JBJMIH010000133.1:0-19992 GCA_045806985.1 Mycobacteriales bacterium
AACGCACGCGGCGGCCCGCTCCGCCTTGGCAGCCGAAACCTGCGGTTCCCGCTGCCGGCGTTGTCGGCCCGCTTGCGCGCCAACAACGCACGCGGCGGCGCGACCCTCCTCCTCGGCAGCCGAAACCTGGATCCGGCTGGGCCCAGCGGTGCCACCGTGACTGGTCGAGTCGCGTGTGCGCTTCCGCTCAGTCCCAGTCCCAGTAGAAGCCGACCATGGTGTTCTCCATGGCGGTGAGGAAGCGCTCGACCGTGTTGCGGCTGCTCAGGGTGACCTCCTCGCGGTCGACCACCGGACCCTCGAGACCGTCCCAGACCGCCCACCAGATGCGTTTCGGCAGCGTGTCTGGGTGGAACTCGACGTGCAGGTTGACGCCCTCGATCCGGCGCTGGGCGGCGCGGCGGAACTCGGGGCGGGGCGGGATCTGGTACTGGAAGCTGAACCAGTACTCCAGCGTGGCGGTGTGGCCGATCGGCAGCGGCTCGGGCAGCTTGATGTCGACCGCGTGCAGCTCGCCGCGTACCTGGTAGATCGGACCGTCCAGCGCGCAGCCGTGCCCGACCTCGATGGTGAGCGTGTCGGTGTCGAAGCAGCACGGGTACCGCTCGAAACCGTCCACCTGCGACTCCACCACCTGTTGCGTGTGGTGTCGGGCGGGCAGCCGGTCCTTGCCGAGGTAGTGGTGCTCGTGCAGGGAGACTGTCCGATGCCGGACAGGGCCGATCGCGGCGGCGGTCTCCGGCGGCAGCGCGGACGGGCCGGTCAGCACGCGGATCTTGGCCGAGCCCTCGTACAGCTTCCACAGCCGCTCGGCCTCCTCGTCCGGGAAGCCGAAGGCCTGCACGAACAGCGACAGCGTCGGCCGGCTGAGCATCTTGCCGGCCAGCACCCTGTTGACGGTGTCCTTGAGCTGGCGCGGAAGCATG
The DNA here is from genome assembly GCA_045806985.1 of Mycobacteriales bacterium. Taxonomy (GTDB): domain Bacteria; phylum Actinomycetota; class Actinomycetes; order Mycobacteriales; family JBJMIH01; genus JBJMIH01. The sequence goes on from JBJMIH010000133.1 coordinate 927, forward strand.
TCCTCGTCGCCGGGCCGGCGCGGGTGCGTCCACAGGTATCTGGCCAGCACCTCGGCGACCGCGAGCTGGTTCACGTCACCACCGTGGCTGCGCTCGGCGTACCGCTCCCACCGCCGCCGGTACGTGCCCGGCCGGCGGAGCAGCTCCCGGATGTGCAGCGCGGCTTGCCGGGAACCGGCAGACGCGGCAGCGGTCACGCGATCACCGTGCCTTATTGCGAACTTAGTGAGACATGTCTCGGCTAGCGTAGTTCTCCAGGACTTTTGGGCGAAAGAGAACTCGCAGTACTTCACCGCACCTGGGGGGGGAACGGGTACTGCGCGGAACGGTCCCCGCGATCCGTAACGATCGCGGGGACCGCTCTGTAGGGCCTCCACCACATCAGGCAAACCCCTACACCCCACCACCGCCCCCACAGCCCCACCCGGCGCCTCATGGTCGCGCGCCGCGTCCACCACCAGCAGCCGCCGCCCGACGACCACCAGAACTCGGGGATACCCCCGATCTTCCGCGGCCGCCGTCGCGACGAAGCCGTGAGCCCGTACGCCCGGGTGTAATTCACGGAGATTCCGTACACGCATCCCAGGGAATTCGCCTTGATCGATATATTCCCCTCACTCCGTGAGGCCGGCGCGCGTAAGGATCTGTGGTCACGTGAGCACGCGAGACGCGCTTTGGATGCTCTGGCCGGTTCCGCTGCCGCTACCGTCGCGGTCGACTGGGACGAAGCGGCTGGTGAGGCTTGGGGGCGGCTTGTGCTGGAGGGCGACGTGGTCGCGCTTGTGTCAGCGAAGCTTCCACTGATGTTCGTGGCGGGCAAAGTGGGCTCGTTGCTTGGATCGATGGAGGGTCTGGTGACTGTTGAGGTGCCAGCCCTGGACGCACCGGTACTCCAAGCTGGCCTGGATGTTCTTTCGGGGCTGTTTGGTAGCGGTGAACGCTTTCACCTGCTCGATCCCGAGGGCTTCTCGGCGAACGACCTCTGGTACGCGACCGTCTGATCCAGCTGGAGGTCAGCGGGTGGCGTAGTGGGTGGGGTGGGGGGTTTGGAGGAGGTCTTCGGTGATGAGGTGGGCGGCTTCCAGGAGGTGCGGGAGGAGGTCGCGGGCGATGGTTTCGGGGGTGCCTCGGCTGGCGTGGGCGGAGACGTTGATGGCGGCGATGACCTTGCCGTCGTTGTCGCGGAGGGGGGCGGCGAGGGAGCGGAGGCCCTCTTCGAGTTCCTGGTCGACCAGGGCCCAGCCGCGTTCGCGGATGGTGGCGAGTTCGGCGCGCAGGCGGTCGGGGTCGGTGATGGTGTGCCGGGTGAGGGGCACGAGGCGGGCGGAGGCGAGGTAGCCGTCGAGCCACTGGTCGGTCTGGCCGGCGAGAAGGACGCGGCCCATCGAGGTGGCGTAGGCGGGGAAGCGGGTGCCGACCGCGATCGTGACCGTCATGATGCGCTTGGTGGGGACGCGGGCGACGTACACCACCTCGTCGCCGTCCAGTACGGACACTGACGACGACTCGCGGACCGTGGCGACCAGCCGTTCCAGGTGCGGGGTGGCGACCTCGGGCAGGGTGAGGCTGGACAGGTAGGCGTAGCCGAGTTCGAGGATGCGCGGGCGCAGCGCGAACAGGCGGCCGTCGGTGCGCATGTAGCCCAGCTCCACGAGGGTGTGCAGGAACCGGCGGGCCGCCGCCCGCGTCAGGCCGGTGGCGCGGGCGACCTCGCTCAGCGTCAGCTCGGGGTGCTCGGCGTCGAAGGCCCTGATGACCGCGAGGCCGCGTTCCAGGGACTGTACGAAGGCCGGCGCCGGGGCCCGCTGCGGCCGGGGGTCCATGGGTGGCACCCTAACCGACCTCGGTGGCCGGATCGGCGAGAATGCGGCTTGCGATGGCGAATGCCCGGTTGGCGGCCGGTACCCCCGCGTACACCGCGACCTGCAGCAGTACCTCCTTGATGTCGTCGTCGGTCAGTCCGATCCGGCGGGCGGCCCGCACGTGCAGGGCCAGCTCCTCGTCCCGGCCGAGCGCGGCCAGCATCGCGAGCGTGAGGCAGCTGCGGGTACGCCGGTCCAGGCCGGGCCGCGCCCACACGCCGCCCCAGGCGTACCGGGTGATCAGCTCCTGGAAGTCGGCGGTGAAGTGGTCCTCGCCGGCCGACGTGACGTGCGCGTCGCCGAGGACCTCGCGGCGTACCGCCATGCCGCGTTCGTAGCTGTCGCCGTCCACGGGGTTCTCCTCACGTCAGGTGGTCGAGCAGCAGGGCGGCCACCTCGTCCGGCGCCTCGAGGCTGGCCAGGTGGGAGGCGCCCGGCAGTACGGCGAGGCGCGCGTGCTGCAGGCCGTGGACGAGGTCGGCGACAAGGTCGGGGGTGGCCACCGGGTCGTCGGCTCCGGCGACCACGAGCGCCGGCGCGAGCACCTTGGCCAGGTCGGGGGTGAGGTCGGCGGTGGCGAGGGCCTCGCAGCAGCCGGCGTATCCCTCCGCGTCGGCGCCGGCGAGCGTGTCGACGGTCGCCGCGACCACGTCCGGCGCGCGTTCCCGGAACCCGGCGGTGAACCAGCGCGGGACCACGGCGTCCGCTACGGCCCGGGTACCGCCGGCCCGCACGGTCGCGGCCCGCTCCCGCCACAGCGCCGGGGTTCCGAGCCGGGCCGCGCAGCAGCAGGCGACCAGCCGGTCGATCCGTTCCGGGGCGTGGGCGGCGAGCCACAGGCCAACCATGCCGCCGAGCGACAGCCCGCAGTACGACACCCGCTCCAGGCCCTCGGCGTCCAGCCGGGCGAGCACGTCACCGCCCAGGTCGGCGAGGGTGTACGGGCCGGGCGGCGCGGGCTCGCCCCGGCTGCCCGGCAGTTCCACGGTGAGGACGTCGAGCGGGAGGGCCGGCAGCACCGGGTCCCAGATCGCCGACGTGGTGCCGAGCGAGCTGGCCAGCACCAGCGGTACCCGGTTCACGGCGTGTCCCCGTGGTACGCGGCGAGTGCCCGGTCCACCAGCGTGCCGGCGGCCCGTACCGCGGTGGCCGGGTCGAGGGCGGCGGCCACCTCGTCGGGCGGCAGGTACCGGCCCAGGGTGGCGCGCAGCGTGCCGTCGGCGACCGCCGCCCGGACCTGCGAGTGCGCCTCGACGCGGCCGATCACCGGTGCCAGCCGGGCGGCGGCCTGCCCGGCGATCAGGTCGTCGGTCAGGCCGGCGGCCATCCGCGCGGCGTCGACGCGCAGCCCGTCCAGCATCGCCCTGGCGTGCCAGGCGGCGCCGCCGGTGAGCCGCAGCAGGTCGGTGAGCGTCGCCCATTCGGCCTGCCAGCCGCCGGCGGCCCGCTCGTGCTCCTGCGCCATGCCGGTGAGCAGGGTGGCGACGAGCCCGGGCACGCGCTGCGCGGTGGCGCGTACCCGGACGGCCGCGACCGGGTTGTGCTTGTGCGGCAGGGCCGACGACCCGCCGCTCTCGTCCCCGGTGACCTCGCCGACCTCGGTCTGCGCGAGCAGCACCACGTCCAGCGCGGTCTTGGCGAGCACCCCGGCGACCATGCCGAGCGCACCGGCCAGTGCGGCCACCCTGGTCCGGTCGGTGTGCCACGGCAGCACGGGGACGGCCAGGCCGAGGGCGGCGGCGTACCGCTCGAGTACCCGCGGCCCGGCGCCGTCCATGCTGGCCAGCGTGCCGGCGGCGCCGCCGAGCTGGACGGCGAGCTGCCGGTCACGGACCGCGGCGACGGCGGCGCGGGCGGCGGCCAGCGCGGTGAGCCAGCCCGCGCACTTGAGCCCGAACGTGGTGATCTCGGCCTGCTGGAGCAGGGTACGGCCGGCGATCGGGGTGTCGCGGTGGGTGGCGGCGAGGCAGGCGCACCGGTCGCTGGCGGCGTCCAGGTCGGCCAGCAGCGGGCCGAGTGCCCGCCGCGTCACCAGCATCGCGGCGGTGTCGAGGATGTCCTGGCTGGTGGCGCCGTAGTGGACGTACCCGGCCACCCCGCGCGGCACGGCGGCGGTCAGGTCGGCGACCAGCGGGACGACCGGGTTGGCGGCCCGGACGGCGCGCTCGCCCAGCTCGGCGATGTTGTACCGGTTGGCGTCGCAGGCGGTGGCGATGGCGGCGGCGGCCTCGGCCGGGATCAGCCCGATCTCCGCCTGGGCGGCGGCGAGCGCGGCCTCGGCGTCGAGCATGGCCCGCAGCCAGGCCCGGTCGCCGATCTCGCGATCGATGTCCGGGCTGGCCGACAGCGGCCCGAACAGCCCGTCAGAGGGCGAAGAAGACGGTCTCATCGGCGCCCTGCAGGTGGATGTCGAAGCGGAGTTCCCCGTCGCCGGTGGCGGTCGCGATCAGCGTGCCGCGCCGCTCGGGGTCGACAGTGGACAGTACCGGGTCGGCCCGGTTGGCGGCCTCGTCGTCCGGGAAGTACAGCCGGGTGACGACGCGGTGCAGCAGCCCGCGGGCGAACACCGACAGGTCGAGGTGCGGGGCCTCGACGGCGTCGCCGTCCGGGCACGGCAGCGGGCCGGGCTTGACGGTACGCAGCCGGTACCAGCCGTCGCCGTCGGTCGGGCAGCGGCCGAAGCCGCGGAAACCGCTCTCCACCGCACCCCGTGGGTCGTCGGGGTGGGCGAACCGGCCCGCGGTGTCGGCCTGCCACGACTCCACCAGCGCGTCCGGTACGGCCACGCCCTCGCCGTCGAAGACCCGGCCGCGGATGACGAGCGCGCCCGGCGTGCCCTCGGGCACCACGTCCGGTCCGTCCGGCCACGGCAGGCCGAGCGCGAAGAACGGCCCGACGGTCTGCGCGGGGGTGGTCATCGCGGCCCCTCCCACGGCGTGCCGTCGCGGCCGCGCAACACGAAGTCGAACCGGTACCCCAGCGCCCACTCCGGCTCGGCGACGTCGAGGTCGAGCCGGCAGATCATCCGCTGCCGGGCGGCCGGGTCGCGGACGGACTGGAAGATCGGGTCGTGGTCGAACAGCGGGTCGCCGGGGAAGTACATCTGCGTGACGAGCCGCTGCGTGAAGGCCCGCCCGAACAGGGAGAAGTGCAGGTGGGCGGGCCGCCAGGCGTTCAGGTGGTTGCGCCACGGGTACGCGCCCGGCCTGACCGTCACGAACCGGTACCGCCCCTCGCCGTCGGTGACGCAGCGGCCGGCGCCGGTGAAGTTCGGGTCGAGCGGGGCCGGGTGCTGGTCGTTGGTGTGGGCGTACCGGCCTGCGGCGTTGGCCTGCCACAGCTCGACGAGCGTGTGCGGCACCGGCCGCCCGTCGCCGTCCAGTACCCGCCCGGTCAGGATCATCCGCTCGCCGAGCGGGTCGCCGGGGTGCTGGCGGGTGAGGTCGTTGTCGCCGTCGGCGACCCGGTCCTCGCCGAGCAGGGGCCCGGTCACCTCGGTCAGCCGCTGCGGCAGCGGCACCAGCGGCCGGTGCGGCGCGCGCAGCCGGGTGGAGTGGTAGTCCGGCCAGTCCAGCGCGGGGTGCGCGTCGGTGTCGTCGGCGTACCGGGGCAGCGGCAGGCCACTCATCGCTGCTCCCCGTTGGCGAGGGTGGCCTCCAGCCGGCGCAGCGCGGCGAGCTCCTCCCCGGACGGCGGCTCGGTGCGGCGCACCTGTCCATCCGGGCCGGGCGCGACCGCGAGCGGCCAGCCGGTGGCGGCGCGGGCCAGCTCCTCGGTGGCGCCGGGGTGCAGGTGGGTCAGCGTGAGCTCGCACGTCTCCGGGTCCGGCTCGAGGATGCCCAGGTCGGTGATGACGTGGCGGGGGCCGGCGCCGGTGAGGCCGAACCGGCCGCGGTCGCCCGGCCCGGAGCCGTACCCGATGGAGGTCACGAAGTCGACGCGGTCCACGAAGGTCCGCGGGTTCTGCCGCACGATCACGATCACCTCCTGGCAGGACGCGGCGATCTCCGGCGCGCCGCCCGCGCCGGGCAGCCGCACCCGGGGGTTGCGGTAGTCCGGGCCGATGATGGTGGTGTTGATGTTGGCGTACCGGTCGAGCTGGGCGGCGGACAGGAAGCCGACGTCGATCCGGCCCGGCTGGAGCCAGTAGTTGAACACCTCGGGCACGCTGACCACCGCGTCCGCGGTCTCGGCGAGGATGCCGTCGCCGATCGACAGCGGCAGCCGGTCCGGCTTGGCGGCGAGCGTGCCGGACTCGTAGATCAGCGCGAGGTCGGGGGAGTGGGTGGTGCGGGCCAGGTTGGCGGCCAGGCTGGGCAGGCCGATGCCGACGAAGCAGGACACGTGCCCGCGCAGCATCCGGGCCGCCGCGACGGTCATCATCTCGTCGGCGGTGTAGTCGCCCGGCCCGCTCAACACAGCACGTGCTCGTCCATCCAGGCCAGGAAGCTGTCGCGGTCCCGGCTGACGGCGTCCCAGCGGACGTAGAAGTCGTTGTCGCGGTGCGAGTACCCCTGCGCGTACGAGGGGTGCGCGCCGCCCGGCGCCGTCACCACCCTGGTGACGGCCCAGAACGGCAGCACCACCGCGCCGGGCCGGTGGTCGAGCACGTCGACCACCTCCTCCACCGTGACCAGCGAGCGGCTGGCGGCCAGCACGGCCTCCTTCTGCACCCCGGTGATGCCCCACATCTGCACGTTCCCACGCCGGTCGGCCCGCTGGGCGTGGATCACCGCGACGTCCGGCCGCAGCGCGGGCACCGCGGTCAGCACCTCGCCGGTGAACGGGCAGGTGATCGGGGCGATGGCGGTGTGGTTGGGCAGGTCGGTGCCGGTGTACCCGCGCAGCACCGCGAACGGCAGCCCGGCGGCGCCGGCCACGTACCGGTTGGCCATGCCGGCGTGGCTGTGCTCCTCCAGTTCCAGCGGGCCGGGCCAGCCGTTCTGGACGGCGTCCCGGAACCGGTGCAGGGACCCGACACCCGGGTTGCCGCCCCAGGAGAAGACCAGCTTGCGCGCGCAGCCCATCCCGATCAGCTGGTCGTAGATGAGGTCCGGGGTCATCCGTACCAGCGTGAGGTCGCGCCGCCGCTGCCGGATGATCTCGTGCCCGGCGGCGAACGGGATCAGGTGGGTGAAGCCCTCCATGGCGACCGTGTCGCCGTCGTGGACGAGCTCCGCCACCGCGTCCGACAGGGAACCGCGCAGGTCACTCGGAACAACCGCCATCCCACCCCTTGCCTGTGTTCGGTATGAGAACGCAGATTCTCACAGCGAACACTAGGTCGCCAGTCAGGCACGGTCAATGCCCGACTTATGCCGGTTGACGGCTTTACAGTGGTGCCCTAGGTTCACCACAAGTACATACGTTCGTTATACGAACACATCCTGGAGCCGGTCATGGACCTTCTCTCCGCTTCCGACTGGCAGGGCCGGGTCTTCACCGGCACCTGGGTGCCGGCGGCCGGCACCGCCCCGGTCCGCGAGCCCGCCACCGGCGCCGAACTGGGCAGCATCGGCATGGCCGGCCCCGACGACGTCGCCAAGGCCGCCGCGGCCGCCGCCGAGGCGCAGCGCGACTGGGCCGCCACCCCGTTCACCCGCCGGGCCGAGATCCTGCGCCGGGCCGGCGACCTGTGGGCCGAGCACGCCGAGGAGATCAGCGGCTGGCTGGTCCGGGAGGGCGGGGCGGTGCCCGGCAAGGCCGCCTTCGAGATCCACCAGCTGGTCAGGCCGGAGTGCTATGAGGCCGCCGCGCTGCCCTCGCAGCCGTACGGCGAGCTGCTGCCCAGCGAGCAGCCCCGGCTCAGCATGGCGCGGCGGGCGCCGGTCGGCGTGGTCGGCGTGATCGCGCCGTTCAACTTCCCGCTCATCCTCGCCACCCGCTCGGTCGCGCCGGCGCTCGCGCTCGGCAACGCGGTCGTGCTCAAGCCGGACCCGCGTACCGCCGTGTGCGGCGGCTTCGCGCTGGCCCGGATCTTCGAGGAGGCCGGCGTGCCACCCGGCGTGCTGCACGTGCTGCCCGGCGGGGTGGACGCCGGCGAGGCGCTGGTCACCGACCCGCACGTGCCGGTCGTCTCGTTCACCGGCTCGACGGCCGCCGGCCGCCGGGTCGGCGAGCTGGCCGGCCGCCACCTCAAGCGCGCGCACCTGGAGCTGGGCGGCAACTCCGCGCTGATCGTGCTGGACGACGCCGACCTGGACGCCGCCGCCTCGGCCGGCGCGTTCGCCTCGTTCTTCCACCAGGGCCAGATCTGCATGACCGCCGGCCGGCACCTGGTGCACCAGGCCGTGTACGACGACTACGTCGAGCGGCTGGCCGCCAGGGCCGACCGGCTGCCGGTCGGCGACCCGGCCGGCGACACCGAGGTGGCGCTCGGCCCGATCATCGACGAGCGGCAGCGCGACAAGGTGCACACGATCGTCACCGGCACCGTCGACGCGGGCGCCACGGTCGCGGCCGGCGGCACGTACGAGAACCTGTTCTACCGCCCCACCGTGCTGGCCGGCGTCACCCCGGCCATGCCGGCCTTCACGACCGAGATCTTCGGGCCGGTCGCGCCGGTCACCCCGTTCGGCTCGCTGGACGAGGCCGCCGCGCTCGCCGCCGACAGCGAGTACGGCCTCTCGCTGGGCATCCTCACCCGCGACACCCAGCGCGCCCTCGCCGTCGCCGATCGCGTGCCGACCGGGATCGTCCACGTCAACGACCAGACGGTCAACGACGAGGCGCAGGTGCCGTTCGGCGGCGTCCGGGCCTCCGGCACCGGCACCCGGTTCGGCGGCGTGCGCGCCAACGTCGAGGCGTTCACCGACCTGCGCTGGGTGACCGTCCGCGACCAGATCGCCCCCTCCCCGTTCTGAGGAGCGCGCCATGAACCAGCCCACCAGTCTCGGACGGCGTGACGTGCTGAAGGCGGGTGTCGCGGGCGCCGGCCTGTCCGCGCTCGCCGGCTGCTCCACCAAGCTCAAGGGCTCCGGCACCAGCAACTCGAAGACCATCCGGATCGGGTACGTCAGCCCGCGGACCGGACCGCTGGCCAGCTTCGCCGCCGCCGACAACTTCGTGCTGAAGGAGATCCGGGACGCGCTGCGCAAGGGCGTCAAGGTCGGCGGCTCCACCCGCGGCGTGAAGATCGTCGTCAAGGACAGCCAGTCCAGCTCGACGCGGGCGGCCGAGGTGGCCAGGAGCCTGATCTTCAGCGACAAGGTCGACATGATCCTCACTTCGTCCACTCCGGACACCACCAACCCGGTCGCCGACCAGTGCGAGGCCAACGGGATGCCGTGCGTGTCCACGATCGCGCCGTGGGAGGCGTGGTACTTCGGCCGCGGCGCCAAGCCCGGCAAGGCGTTCACGTACACGACCATGTTCTTCTTCGGGATGGCCCAGTTCACCGAGCTGTTCGTGAACCTGTGGAACCGGGTCGGCACCGACAAGAAGGTCGGCACCCTGTGGCCGAACGACACCGACGCCAACGCGTTCCGGGAGGCCTTCCCGTCGGCCATGCAGAAGGCCGGGTACTCGATGGTTGACGCGGGCGCGTACCAGGACGGCATCAGCGACTTCAGCGCCCCGATCGCCACCTTCAAGAGGGGCGGCGCCGAGCTGTTCACCACCACCCCGCTGCCGCCGGACTTCAACACGTTCTGGCGGCAGGCCGCGCAGCAGGGGTACCGGCCCAGGCTCGCCACCGTCGCCAAGGTGCTGCTGTTCCCCAGCGAGGCGGAGGCGCTCGGCTCGCTGGTCAACAACGTGGCCGTCGGTGGCTGGTGGACCCCGACCTTCCCGTACAGGTCGACGCTGACCGGGATGACCGCCAAGCAGCTCGCGGACGCGTTCACCAGGGACACCGGCAAGCAGTGGACGCAGGCGCTCGGCTCGATCTACGCGCTGTTCGAGATCGCCAAGGAGGCGTTCAGCTCGGTCGACGACCCGCACGACCGCAGGGCGGTGGCGCACGCGCTCACCACGATGAAGATCGAGGGCATGTGCGGGCCGCTGGACTTCGCGCACGGCCCGGTGCCCGGCGTGGCCGTGCAGAAGGTCGCCGGCGTGCAGTGGCGCAAGGGCAAGGACTTCCCGTGGGACCTGTACGTCGTGGACAACTCGACGTTCCCGGACGTTCCGCTCGCCGGCGACCTCCAGCCGACGACGGCCTGAGCGCAGATGGTCGTACCACTGCTTGCCGTTGACCGCCTGACCAAGCGGTACGGGCACGTCACGGTCGCCGACGGGCTGTCGCTGGAGGTGGCCGCCGGCGAGGCGGTCGGCGTCGTCGGCCCGAACGGCGCCGGCAAGACCACCCTGTTCGCCCTGATCGCGGGGGAGCAGGCGCCGGATGCGGGCACGCTCGCGCTGAACGGCCGGCCGCTCGCCGGGATGTCGGCGGCGGCCCGCTGCCGGCTCGGCATCGGCCGGACGTACCAGGTGCCGCGCCCCTTCACCCATCTCACCGTGTTCGAGAACGCGCTGCTCGCCGCCCACCAGGGCGCCGGGCTGCGGGGACGGGCCGCGTACGCCGCCGCCGCCGGGGCGCTGGCTGCCGCCGGCCTGTCCGCGCTGGCCAACCGGCAGGCAGGAGCCCTGACCCTGCTCCGCCGGAAGCGCCTCGAACTGGCCCGCGCGCTGGCCACCGGGCCGCGCCTGCTGCTGCTGGACGAGGTGGCGGGCGGGCTGACCGACCCCGAGGTGCACGAGCTGATGGAGATCATCCGCCAGGTGCACGCGAGCGGCGTGGCGGTGATCTGGATCGAGCACGTGGTACGGGCGCTCACCGGCACCGTGCCGCGGCTGGTCTGCCTGGCCGGCGGCACGATCGTCGGCGACGGCCCGCCGGCCGAGGTGCTGGCCAGCCCGGCCGTCCGCGAGGTGTACCTGGGCGGCGCCCTCGAACTCGCCGGGACGGGCGAGACATGACGGCCCTGCTCGAGGTACGGGGGCTGACGGTTCGGTACGGCCAGCTCACCGCGCTCGCCGGGGTGGACCTGACTGTCACCGCCGGCGAGACGGTCGCCGTGATCGGCGCGAACGGCGCCGGCAAGTCGACGCTGCTCGGCGCGCTCGCCGGGATCCGCCGGCCGGCCGCCGGCACGATCCGGCTGGATGGCGCCGACATCACCCGGATGCCCGCGCACCGCAGGGTCGCCGCCGGCATCGCGCTCGTCCCGGAGGGCCGGCGGCTGTTCGGCTCGCTCACCCTCGAGGAGAACCTGCTGGCCGGCGCGTACCGGGGCCGGCCGGGCCCGTGGACGCCGGACCGGGTCCGCGAGCTGTTCCCGTGGATGGCGGAGCGGCGGCGGCAGCCGGCCGGGCGGCTGTCCGGCGGCGAGCAGCAGGCGGTCGCGATCGGCCGCGCGCTGGTCGCCAACCCGCGCCTGCTGCTGCTCGACGAGCTGTCGCTCGGCCTGGCCCCGGTGGCGGTGCGGGCGCTGTACGCGGCCCTGCCGGAGATCCTCGCCGGCGGCACCACCGTCCTGCTGGTGGAGCAGGACGTGTCCCAGGCGCTGCGCGTCGCCGACCGGGTGGAGTGCCTGCTGGAGGGCCGCACCGTGCTCGCCGGCCGGCCCGCCGACCTGACCGCCGCCCAGGTGGAGGAGGCGTACTTCGGCCTGAAGGGGGCGAGTGCGACGTGAGCGAAGCGAACCAGGGGGAACGGTGAACTGGGTGAACGCGGTCGTGCAGGGCGTGCTGCTGGGTGGGCTGTACGCGCTGTTCGCCTGCGGCCTGTCGCTGATGTTCGGCGTGATGCGGATCGTCAACCTCGCGCACGGCGACCTCGCCGTGGTGGCGGCGTTCCTGGCCTCCACGGCGATGACCACGCTGCACGTCGACGTGACGGTCGCGGCGGTGGTCGTGGTGCCGGCGTTCGCGGTGCTCGGGTACCTGCTCCAGCGCGGGCTGCTGCAACGCAGCCTGACCGCGGGGCCGTTCGCGACGCTGCTGGTCACCTTCGGGCTGTCGGTGGTGATCCAGAACCTGCTGCTGGAGACGTACTCCGCGGACAGCAGGTCGCTCGGCACCGGCGGGTTCGGCTCGGCGTCGCTGCACGTCACCGGGCAGATCTCGGTGGCGTACCTGTCGCTGCTGACGTTCGGGCTGGCGGCCGTGGTGCTGGTGGCGATGCAGGTGTTCCTGTCCCGCACCGGCCTGGGCCGGATCATGCGGGCCACCTCCGACGACCCGGAGGCGGCCCGGCTGGTCGGCGCGGACGGCCGGCACGTGTACGGGATCGCCACCGCGATCGCCTTCGCCACCGTGGCGCTGGCCGGGCTGCTGTTCGCGATGCGGTCCTCGTTCGACCCGAGCACCGGCCCGACCCGGCTGATCTTCGCGTTCGAGGCGGTGGTGATCGGTGGGCTCGGCTCGCTGTGGGGCACGTTCGTCGGCGGCATCGTGCTGGGCGTGGCGCAGACCGTCGGCGCCCAGATCGACCCGGCGCTCACCCTGCTCGCCGGGCACCTGCTGTTCCTGGCCGTGCTGGCGTTCCGGCCGCGCGGGCTGATCCCGGCGAGGTCGACATGACCGCGCTCGCGCCGGCCGTCAGCAGGGGCGGGCGGCCGGCGCTGGCCAGCGGCATCGGCTTCGGCGTGGCCGTGGCGGTGCTGGCGTACCTGCCGTTCCTCCTCCAGACGAGCACGACGGACACGATGGTCAGCTTCTTCATCCTGCTCACCCTCGGCGTGATGTGGAACCTGCTGGCCGGGTACGCCGGGCTGGTCTCGGTCGGCCAGCAGGCCTACGTCGGGCTGGGCGCGTACGCGCTGCTCCAGTGGAACGACTGGGGCGTGCAGGCGTACCTCGCCGTTCCGCTCGCCGCGCTGACCTGCGCGGCGATCGCCGTACCCACCTCGCTGCTGGCCTTTCGCCTGCGCGGCGACTACTTCGCCGTCGGCACCTGGGTGATCGCCGAGGTGTACCGGCTGCTGGTGGTGCGGGTCGACTCGTGGGGCGGTGGCAGCGGCCGCTCGCTCACCACACTGTCCGGATTGGACCAGACGGTGCGGGAGGCGGTCACCTACTGGGTGGCGCTGGCCGTCGCCGTGGTCTCGCTGGCCGGTGTGTACGTGCTGCTGCGCGGGCGGCTCGGGCTGGCGCTGGCCGCCGTCCGCGACGACGAGGTGGCGGCCGGCGGGGCCGGCGTGCGGGTCGGGCTGGCCAAGCGGGCCGCGTACCTGGTGGCGGCGGCCGGTTGCGGGGCGGCCGGGGCGGTGCTGCTGGTCAGCACCCTCAACGTGCGGCCGGACTCGGTGTTCAGCGTGCAGTGGTCGGCGTACATGATCTTCATCGTGGTGATCGGTGGGGTGGGTACCCTCGAGGGGCCGGTGCTGGGCGCGATCGTCTTCTTCACGCTCCAGCAGCTGCTGTCCGACCGGGGCGTCTGGTACCTGGTGCTGCTGGGCGCCGTCGCGATCGGCGCGGCCGTCTGGCAGCCGCGCGGCCTGTGGGGGCTGGTGTCCGCGCGGACGCCGGTGCGGCTGTTCCCGGTCGGGTACCGCGTACGCGAGGATCGGAAATGACCGTCATCGAGCCCCAGGTCGGGATCGTCGGGGCCGGGCCGGCCGGGTTGATGCTGGCCCACCTGCTACGCCGCGCCGGCATCGGATGCGTGGTGCTGGAGGCGCGCAGCCGCGAGCACATCGAGAGCCGGGTCCGGGCCGGCGTGCTGGAGCAGGGCACCGTCGACCTGCTCACCGCGACCGGCCTGGGCGACCGGATGCGCGAGGAGGGGCTGGTCCACCGCGGGCTGGAGTTCCGGTTCGGCCGGCGCGGGCACCGGCTGCCGCTCAGCGACCTCACCGGCGGGTCCGCGATCACCATCTACGGCCAGCAGGAACTGGTGAAGGACCTGGTCGCCGCGTGGCTGGCGGTGGCGGGCGAGCTGCTGTTCGAGGTCGGCGACGTGCGGCTGGCCGGGCTGGACACCGAGCGGCCGTCGGTCGCCTTCCGCGACGCGGGCGGCGAGCCGCACGAGCTGCGCTGCGACGTGGTGGCCGGCTGCGACGGGTTCCACGGGGTGAGCAGGGACGCGGTGCCGCCAGGCGTGCTGGCGACCTACGAGCGGACGTACCCGTTCTGCTGGCTCGGCGTGCTGGCCGCGGTCGCGCCCTCCACCGAGGAGCTGATCTACTGCCACAGCCCGCGCGGGTTCGCCCTGCACAGCATGCGGTCGCCGGTGATCAGCAGGCTGTACCTCCAGGTCGGTGTCGACGAGCGGCTCGAGGACTGGCCGGACGACCGGATCTGGACCGAGCTGCGGACCCGGCTCGCCACCGACGACGGGTGGGAGCTGGCGGACGGGCCGGTGCTGGAGAAGGGCCTGACCGCGATGCGCAGCTTCGTGGCGGAGCCGATGCGGCACGGCCGGCTGTTCCTGGCCGGCGACGCCGCCCACATCGTGCCGGCGACCGGCGCGAAGGGCCTCAACCTGGCGGTCGCCGACGTGACCGTGCTGGCCGCCGCGCTGGAGCGGTGGTACGCCACCGGCGACACGGCCGGCCTGGACGCCTACTCCGACACCTGCCTGGGCCGGGTCTGGCAGGCCCAGTACTTCTCGTGGTGGATGACGTCGATGCTGCACCGGCTGGGCGACGATCCGTACCAGGAACGCCTCCAGCTCGCCCAGCTCCACTACCTGGTCACCTCGGAGGCCGCCGGCCGCTCCCTCGCCGAGAACTACGTCGGGCTGGCTACATTGCCCGCATGAGACGAATCGGGGTCGAGGAGCGGCGGGCACGGCTGGGACGGCGGCACCACCTCGCGGCGGGCGCCGGCACCGACCCGACCTCGGTCGCCCGCGACGTGGTGGCGCTGCATTCGACCGACCCGTCCTCGGTGTACCTGGCGGTGGCGGCGCGGATGCGGGACGCCGAGGTGGCGGCGATCGAGCGGGCGCTGTACGAGGAGCGCACGCTGATCAGGATGCTCGGGATGCGCCGGACCGTGTTCGTGGTGCCTGTCGAACTGGCCGCCGTGGTCAAGGAGTCGTCCACCAGGGCGGTCGCGGCCCGGCTGCGGCGCGGGCTGGTGCAGCACCTCGCCGAGGCCGGCGCGACCGGCGACGCCGACCCCGGGGAGTGGCTGGCCGAGCTGGAGGCCGCCACCCACCGGGCGCTGCAGGCCCGCGGCGAGGCGATGGCCACCGAGCTGGCCGAGGATGTCCCCGGCCTGCGGACCACGCTGCTGCTGGCGGAGGGCAAGAAGTACCAGGCCGAGGTGCGCATCAACAACCGGGTGCTCGGCCTGATGGCCGCCGACGGGCTGATCGTGCGCGGCCGGCCGCGCGGGTCGTGGATCTCCAGCCAGTACCGCTGGTCGCCGATCGAGGCGTGGCTGCCGGCCGGGCTGCCCGCATGGTCGACGGCGGACGCGCAGGTGGAGCTGGTACGGCGGTGGCTGGCCGCGTACGGGCCGGGTACCGCCGCCGACCTCAAGTGGTGGACCGGCTGGACGGCCGGCGAGGTCAAGCGGGCCCTCGCGGCGATCGGGCCGGCCGAGGTGGAGCTGGACGGCGGCGGGACGGGGTACGTGCTGCCCGACGACCTCGGTCCGGTCGAGCCGACCGGCCCGTGGGTGGCGCTGCTGCCGGCGCTGGACCCGACCGTGATGGGCTGGGCGGGGCGGGACTGGTACCTGGGCGACCACGGCCCGGCGCTGTTCGACGGGTCCGGCAACCCCGGGCCGACCGTGTGGGTGGACGGGCGGATCGCCGGCGGCTGGGCGCAGCGGGCGGACGGCGAGGTGGTGTACAGGCTGCTGGAGGACGTGGGGTCGGAGGCGGGTGCGGCGGTCGCGGCGGCGGCCGCCCGGCTGGAGAAGTGGATGGGCGAGGTCAGGGTGGTACCGCGGTTCCGGACACCTTTGGAGCGGGAACTGACCTCGTAAAAGACGTAAAACGCACTAAAATGGTCATTTCCTGCCAGGAAGGGATGACCATGTCCATCTCCCGCTTCGCCGGCGTCGCGCTGCTCGCGCTCGCCGCCGGCACGCT
Source organism: Mycobacteriales bacterium (assembly GCA_045806985.1). Taxonomy (GTDB): domain Bacteria; phylum Actinomycetota; class Actinomycetes; order Mycobacteriales; family JBJMIH01; genus JBJMIH01. The sequence goes on from JBJMIH010000133.1 coordinate 16,779, forward strand.
GGTGGCCGCGCCCGACCCCGCCCGCGCGGCCACCACGACGATCACCGTGGACGGAACCCAGGGCGGGCGCACCTTCGACGGGATCGGCGCGATCAGCGGCGGTGGCGGCAACTCCCGCCTGCTGATCGACTACCCCGAACCGCAGCGCGGACAGATCCTGGACTACCTGTTCAGCCCCGGCGTCGGCGCGGACCTCCAGATCCTCAAGGTCGAGATCGGCGGCGACGCCAACTCCACCGACGGCGCCGAGCCCAGCCACGAGCACGTCCGCGGCACCGTGGACTGCGACGCCGGCTACGAGTGGTGGCTGATGGAGCAGGCCAAGGCCCGCAACCCCAACATCAGGCTGTACGGGCTGGCCTGGGCCGCGCCCGGCTGGATCGGCGGCGGCAACTTCTGGTCCACCGACATGGTCGACTACCTCGTCGCCTGGCTCGGCTGCGCCCGCCAGCACGGCCTCACCATCGACTACCTCGGCGGCTGGAACGAGCGCGGGCACAACAAGAGCTGGTACGAGAGCCTGCACGCGGCGCTCGCGCCGGCCGGGTTCGGCAACGTCAAGATCGTCGGCGACGACACCAACTGGGGCGTGGCCGACGACATGGTCAGCGATCCGACCTTCAACGCCTCCGTCGACATCGTCGGCGTGCACTACCCGTGCGGGTACCTCGGCGCGGCCACCAGCTGCGGCGGCAGCGCCAACGCCAACGCCACCGGCAAGCAGCTGTGGGCCAGCGAGAACGGCTCGCAGGACATCAACACCGGAGCGGCCGCGCTGATCCGCTCGATCACCCGCGGCTACCTGGACGCCCGCCTGACCGCGTACCTGCACTGGCCGCTGCTGGCGGCGATCACGCCGAACCTGCCGTACCAGACGGTCGGGCTCGCGGTCGCGCCGCAACCGTGGTCGGGCGCGTACAGCCTGGGCAAGCAGACCTGGGCGACCGCGCAGGTCACCCAGTTCACCGCGCCGGGGTGGACGTTCGTCGACAGCGCCAGCGGGTACCTCGGCGGCGACCGCGCCAACGGCAGCTACGTGACGCTGAAGGCGCCCGGCGACACCGCGTACAGCACGATCTACGAGACCACCACCGCGACCGCCGCCCAGACCGTGAACGTGTCGGTGCGCGGCGGGCTGCCCACCGGCGCCGTGCACGTGTGGGCGACCAACCTCGCCTCCAACGCCTCCTCCTCGTGGTTCGTCCACACCTCGGACGTCACGCCGTCCGGCGGCGCGTACTCGCTCACCCTCCAGCCCGGGTACGTCTACACGGTCAGCACCGTGGGCGGGGCGGGCAAGGGCACCGCCACCAGCCCGGCCGAGGCGAAGCTCGCCCTTCCCTACCGCGACGACTTCGACGGGACGGCGGTCGGCGGCGAGGCGAAGTACCTGTCCGACATGCAGGGCGCGTACCAGGTCGAGGCGTGCGCCGGCGGCCGGTCCGGGCGGTGCCTGCGGCAGATGGTGCCGGTCAAGCCGATCGAGTGGCAGGACGACAGCGACGCGTACGCGCTGCTCGGCGACACCGGATGGGGCAACTACACGGTGCGCGCCGACGTGCTGCTCGCCTCCGCCGGCTCGGTCGAACTGCTCGCCAGGGCGACCACCCAGGCCCGGCCCCAGTCCCACCAGGCCGCGTACTACCTGCGCGTCTCCAACACCGGCGCCTGGTCGATCCGGCGCGGCGACACCGGCGGCGGGCTGGCCACGCTGGCCAGCGGCACCACCACCGCGCTCGGCACCGGCAGCTGGCACACCCTCGCCCTCACCGCCCAGGGCGCCACCCTCACCGCCGCCATCGACGGCGGCACGGTCGGCTCCGCCACCGACCAGTCCTACCCGTACGGCCAGGCCGGCCTCGGCGTGGTCGGGTACCAGAACGCCCAGTTCGACAACCTGTCCGTGACCGCGGGCAGCGCCGGAGCCACCCCCATCGCGGCCGGCGTCGCCGGCAAGTGCGCCGACGACAACTCCAACGGCAGCGCGGACGGTACCCGCATCCAGGTCTGGGACTGCAACGGCAGCGCCGCCCAGAACTGGACCGTCAACGCCGACGGCACGCTGCGCGTCAACGGCAAGTGCCTGGACATCAACGGCGCCGGCACCGCCAACAACACCGTCGTGCAGCTCTGGACCTGCAACGGCGGCGGCAACCAGGTCTGGCGCCCCGCCAACGGCGCCCTCGTCAACCCCGCCTCCGGCCGCTGCCTGGACGACCCGGGCTCCGCCACCACCAACGGCACCCAACTCATCATCTTCGACTGCAACGGAGGCCAGAACCAACGCTGGATCCTCCCCTGAGGGCATAGTCCGCGCCAGTCACGACCGGGCACGCTCGTTACAGCCAGTAAACGAGCGTGCCCGGTTGTGCGCCCGTATGGACGTTGTCAGAAGGGCAGCGGGCGGATCGTGAGCAGGGCGGAGCCGTGCGCGGGCAGCGTGGTCGTGTAGCCGTCCTTGAGGATGCCCAGGTTGTGGTGGGCCCACAGGTCGCGGGCCAGTACGTGGTGGCCGCGGAGGCCGAGGTCGGACCAGCTGGCGGTGACCGGGGCCGGGTCGGTGGACAGGTTGAAGAGGGCGACCGTGTAGGTGCCGTCGTGGTTGTCGCTGAACCACACCTGTTGCGGGGTGGCCTGGGAGACCGGGTGGGCCGGGTGGCCGGCCTGGTCGACCCGGATCACCTCACGGTTGGTGATCAGCGGCATGTCGGCGGGGTCGAGCTTGGTCAGGTCGGTGCCGAGCAGCAGCGGTGAGGCCTCGATCGACCACAGCGTGACCATGGTCTGCCGCTCATCGGGGGTGATGCCGTCGGTGTCGCCGTTGCCGACCTCCACCGAGTCCAGGTCGTTCCAGCCGCCCGGGCTGCCGTACTGGACCCACAGCGGCGCGTCGGTGAAGCGCTTCACCATCCGGTTGTCCCAGCTGGTCAGGAGCCCGGGGCACTTGGAGTAGCACTCGATGTCGCCGTCGATGCGCCAGCCGTTGGTGTACTGCTACCACGTGTCGGCGGCGGCCAGGCTCAGCGAGTTGGACAGCTCCAGGTGGATCTTCCGTCCACTGTGGTCGAGGGCGTGTCGCCAGGCGGCCATGTCGGCGGTGTTGTCGGCCGGGTTGCGGCCACCGCCCGGACCGACGAAGTCCATCTTGATGTAGTCCACGCCCCAGGAGGCGAGCATGTCGGCGTAGGACTGGATGTAGGCCTGCGCGCCCGGC
>JBJMIH010000134.1:0-7259 GCA_045806985.1 Mycobacteriales bacterium
CGCGGTGGGAGGCGACGTGCCCTCTGGTCCCCTCCCGCCTCCGGCCTGGCGTGGGGGAAGTCACGCCAGGACGGGAAGGCGGGTGGAGGCCAGACGCCACGTCGCCCGACCTCACATCACACCTGGAAGCACCTCCGTCTCCAGGTCGGCGAACGCCTGCTCCTGTGTGGACAGGTAGGCGTCCCATGCGGCGCTGTCCCAGATCTCCATGCGGGTGTTCGCGCCGATCACCACGCACTCCTTGTCCAGCCCCGCGTACTGCCGGAGCGGGGACGGGATCGTGATCCTGCCCTGCTTGTCCGGGATCTCGTCCGAGGCGCTGGCGAAGAACACCCTGCTGTAGTCGCGCACCGCCTTGGCCGTCACCGGGGCCTGGGACAGGGCCTCGGTGATCCGCTGGAATTCGGCCGCCGGGAAGACATAGAGGCAACGTTCCTGCCCCTTGGTCACCACGACGCCCTCCGCCAGCTCATCCCGGAACTTGGCCGGCAGGATGAGCCGACCCTTGTCGTCCAGGCGGGGGTAGTGGGTGCCGAGAAACACGGCGACCACCTCCCCCACCAGTGGTGGACCACCCCTAGCCCCCACTGCGCGCCACCATACCCCACTTTCCCCCACACGCAATGTCCATTCCGCCGAACTATCCGCGCACGCGCTCGTAAATGCGCAGGTCAGAAGGGGTGGCGGAAAGTGGGGGGGTTCGGGAGGGGCCGGCTGTCGGGTACCGGACGCGGCGTCACTCAGGGCCGCATACTCACCGGTACAGGACGCCCGTCACGGTGTGCCGCAGCCGTGGCGGGACCACCCGGTCGAACACCAGCGCGTCGGCCGTCCTGGCCGCCGCCTCGGCCCGCCGCCACGGCAGCCGCCGGGCCAACCCCGGCCGGCGGCCGTGGGTGACGTAGGAGGCGGTGAGCAGCAGCGTGCCGGCGAAGCCCGCGGTGGCGAGCCGGCTGGCCGCGTACCCGGTGGCGGCCGCGTGCGCCGCCAGCTCGGCCGGGGTGAAGGTGTGCAGGTTGGCCGCCATCGAGGCGACCTCCCAGAAGTCCTCTTCCGGGGTGAGCGGCCGGCGCAGCACCCCGAGCAGGCCCCGGACCAGCACCGCGCCGTGCCGGTCCACGGCCGGGGTGGGTTCGGAGCAGAGCACGACCGCGCCGCCCGGCCGCAGCACCCGCCGCCACTCGGCCAGCGCGGCCGGCACGTCCGGGAGGTGGTGCAGGACGCCCCGGCAGGTCACCACGTCCACGCTGGCGGTGGCGACCGGCAGCCGCTGGGCGTCGCCGCGCAGCAGCGGCCACGCGCCGGCCGCCCGCGCCCTGCCCACCATGCCGGCGGACAGGTCGACGCCGATCACGGTCGCCCACGGCGCGGCCCCGCGGAGGCCGGCGGCCAGCCAGCCGGTGCCGCAGCCGACGTCGAGCACCACCTCCCGGACCCGCAGCGGCCGGCCCAGCAGCCGCTCCACCTCGGCCCTGGCCCGGCGCGCCGACCGGCCGTCGTGGGCGATCGCGAAGCGCTCGTCGTAGTACGCGCACTCGTGGTCGTGGAAGATCGCGTTGACCTCGAGCGCTTCCCGGGCGTCCATATGATTTCAGCGGGTGGCGAGCGCGTAGAGCAGGACCGCGGCGGTGCTGGAGCTGACGATCTCGCCGCGGCCGATCATGCCCACCACGCCGGCCAGCGGCACCCACTCGATCCGGTCCGACTCGTTGCGCTCGGTCGGCTCGCCTTCCCGTACCGCGCCGGTGGCGAGGTAGGCGTGGTGGCGCGCGTCGCAGATCCCGGACTGCGGTTGCAGGGTGAGCAGCTCGCGCAGGTCGTCGACGCGGTACCCGGTCTCCTCGCGCACCTCCCGGGCGGCGCAGTCGCGCGGGTCCTCGCCGTCCTCGACGATCCCGGCCGGCACCTCCCACGCCCAGCTGTCGGTGATGAACCGGTGCCGCCACATCAGCAGCACGTTCCCCTGCCCGTCCAGCACCACGGCGAGCGCGGCCGGCCGGCGGCGGACCACCTCGTGCGCGATCCGCTCGCCGTCCGGAAGCTCCACGTCGGCGAGCCAGAGGCTCAGCCAGGGCTGGTTGTCGTAGACACGCCGCTCGCCGTGCACCGTCCACCGCACGCGAGGAGCCTAGCCGCGGCTGGCTTTAGGCTGCCAGCGTGAGAACAGTGCGTGACGTGCTGGTCGCGGGCCTGCCCACCGACTCCGGCCACGGGGTGTACCCGGGCGCGGTCGCGCTGGTGGCCCGGGACGGGGTGGCGGACCCGACGGTCGCGGTCGGCGAGGCCGTCCGGTACGCCGACGGCCAGGGCACCCCGCTGCCACCGGCCGAGCGGGTGCCGGCCCGGCCGGACACCGTGTACGACCTGGCCTCGCTGACCAAGGTGTTCGTCACGGTCGTCGCGCTGACGCTGGTGGAGGAGCGGGCGCTGGACCTGGCCGAACCGCTGGCGACCTGGTACCCCCAGTTCGGCGTCGGCGAGCGCCGGGCGGTCACCGTGCGTCACCTGATGGCGCACCTGTCCGGCCTGCCGGCGGTGCGCCCGCTGCACCAGGAGGCGCCGGACCGGACCGGCCGGGTGCGGCTGCTGCTCGACACCCCGCTGCTGTACCCGCCCGGCGACGGCTACACCTACTCCGACCTCAACTACCTGATCCTCGGCCTGCTCTGCGAGCACGTCAGCGGGAGGCCGCTGGACGAGCTGCTGGACGAGCGGGTCACCGGGCCGCTGGGGCTGGCCGACACCGGGTACCTGCCGCTGCGCCGCGGCGTCCCGGTGGAGCGGATCGCCGCCACCGAGTGCAAGGACCCGCGCGGGATGCTGCGCGGCACCGTGCACGACGAGAACGCCTGGGCGTTCGGCGGGGTGGCGGGCAACGCCGGGATCTTCGGGACCGCCGCCGACGTGGCCAGGTTCGCGGAGATGCTGCGGGAGGGCGGCAGCGTGGGCGGCGTCCGGGTGCTGCACGCCCGCTCGGTCGCCGAGATGGTCACCGACCAGCTCCCCCGCGATCTCGCCCACCCGTTCCGGCAGGGGCTGGGTGTCCGGCTGGACGACGCCGGCTTCCTCGGCCCGCTGCGCGGGTTCGGCCACACCGGCTTCACCGGTACCTCCTTCGCCGTCGACCCCGGCCGGCTGCTGACGGTCGTGCTGCTCACCAACCGGGTGCACCCCCGCCGCGAGTGGTCCGACGTGGGCCCCACCCGGCGCGAGGTGGCGGCGGCCGCAAGCATGCAATGAGCAACCGGGAGCCGCGCTTCGGCCGGTTAGAGTGCGCTCATGGCGGAATGGTCGAACTGGGCGGGTAACCAGCGGGCCCAGCCGGCGCGGGTGGTACGGCCGGCTGACCTGGACGAGGTGAGCAAGGCGGTCACCGGTGCCGCCGAGGACGGGCTGCGGGTCCGGGCGGTCGGGTCCGGCCACTCGTTCACCGCCGCCGCCCTCACCGACGGGGTGCTGCTGCGGATGGACCAGCTCACCCGGCTGCGCTCGGCCGACACCTCCACCGGGCTGGTCACCGTCGAGGCCGGGATGACGCTGCACCGGCTCTGCCGGCACCTGGCCGACCTGGGCCTGGCGCTGACCAACATGGGCGACATCGACGTGCAGACGGTGTCCGGGGCGATCTCCACCGGCACCCACGGCACCGGGCGGGCCTCGGCGAGCATCGCCGACCAGCTGCACGGCATGGAACTGGTGCTGGCCGACGGCTCGGTCACGCACTGCTCGCCGGACCGCAACCCGGAGCTGTTCGAGGCGGCCAAGGTGTCGCTGGGCGCGCTCGGCGTGGTCACCGCGGTGACCTTCCAGACCGAGCCGGCGTACCTGCTGCACGCGGTGGAGGAGCCGGTCGCGGTGGACGAGGTGCTGGCCACCTTCGACGAGCTGGCCGACGGCAACGAGCACTTCGAGTTCTACTGGTTCCCGCACTCCACGGTGGCGCTCACCAAGTGCAACAACCGCACGGACGGCCCGGCCCGGCCGGTCAACCGGGTCAAGGACTGGGTGGACGACATGCTGGTCGCCAACCACGTGTTCGGCGCCGCCTGCCGGCTCGGCCGCCGGTTCCCCCGGGTCACGCCGCGGATCAACAGGCTGTCCGGCACGCTGCTGTCCCGCCGGGACTACGTGGACCGCAGCGACCGCGTGTACACCAGCCCGCGCCGGGTCCGGTTCACCGAGATGGAGTACGCGGTGCCGCGCGGCGCGGTGGTGGAGGTGGTCCGCGAGCTGCGGGACCTGATCGACCGCAACGGCTGGCGGATCAGCTTCCCGATCGAGGTGCGGGTGGCCCCGCCCGACCCGGCCTGGCTGTCCACCGCGCACGACCGGCACACCGCGTACGTGGCGATCCACCGGTTCGTCGGCACCGGCCTGGACGAGTACTTCGAGCTGGCGGAGGAGATCTTCGTCGCCGCCGGCGGCCGTCCGCACTGGGGCAAGCTGCACACCCGCGACGCCGGTTACCTGGCCGAGCGGTACCCGCGGTTCGGCGACTTCGCCGCGCTCCGCGACGAGCTGGACCCGGACCGCCGGTTCACCAACACCTACCTCGACCGGGTACTGGGTTCCTGACGGCACAGGGGTTTCCGGGTCGCGGGAACCGGGAACAACCGCGGGGTGGCGGACCTCCGCGCCGCGACGTCCTCGGCCTCGACGTCGCAGCTCCCGGCGACACAGGCGCTCCGGCTGTCCCCGGCGGCGCTCGGCTACCTCAGCGTGCGCGCCGGCATGGGCCGGGACGGCGGCGGCCCGGAGGGCGCGGCGGCGGCCGGGGCCTGCGGCGTGCTGCTGCCGGACGGGCGGCTCGACCCGGAGCGCGCCGAGATCGCACTCACCGTGCTGAGGCCGGCGCGGGTGGTGACCGCCGCCCAGAGCGGGCGGCACGGCCTCCAGGTGCGCATCCAGTTCCGGCTGGGCCGGCTGCCGGTGCTGGTCGAGGCCGAGGACGGCGGGGTGCTGCGCTGCGAGTCGTGGCCGGAGGTGGACGTGGCCGGGTTCCTGGCCGCCATGCTCGGGCTGACCGCCGCCCCCGCCGGGACGGACCCGGTGGGTCGCTGGTCAGGGCGGTTGCCGGCGCTCGCGGTGGCGGCCATGCGGGCGGTCGAGCCGGCGGCGCGCGACGCCGCGAGCCAGGTGGCTGCGCTCGCCAGGGCCTACGCCGCCCCGGCCGACCTGGTCGCCGCGCTGGCCGACCCGGTCACCACCACCGCGCTGCGGGTGGCCGCCCCCGGGCACACGGTGGATCTCGCCTGGACCGACGGCGGCCCGCACGGGCTGTGGGTCACCTCGCCGATGTTCGTCGCGGATGGTGAGGATCCGGACTCGTTCGCGGTACGACGGAGCACGCCCGAGGCGCTCAGCGCCCACCTGGCGGCCCTGGTGGCGACGGGGATGGAACTGGACGCCCCGAAGGTGCGTAATAGCTTTGCCGGGTAACCGTTACCTTCGCTATCCCTCCGGGGACGGAGCACACCCCAGGATTGGCGGGTGCGGTGCCGGGTGTAATCCACGGTAAATGCTGCGAAGATGCGAGAAAGTACACGGACGCCGAGGCCGCGTCCGCCCCCGCCGGCCGAGGAGGAGTAGTTGGGACCGAATCCCACGCTGGAGCAAACCCCGGACCTGATCGGCCTGCGGCAGATCACCGACCGGATCGTCGGCAACATCGAGCGCGTGATCGAGGGCAAGGCCGACACTGTCCGGCTGGCGCTGGGCGTCCTCCTCGCCGAGGGGCACCTCTTGATCGAGGACGTCCCCGGTGTCGGCAAGACCAAGCTGGCCAAGGCCCTCGCCCGCTCGCTCGACTGCTCCGTGCGCCGCATCCAGTTCACGCCCGACCTGCTACCGTCGGACATCACCGGGGTCAGCGTCTACAACCAGGAAACCCACGACTTCGACTTCAAACCGGGGGCGGTCTTCGCCAACCTCGTGGTCGGCGACGAGATCAACCGGGCCTCGCCGAAGACCCAGTCGGCGCTGCTCGAGTGCATGGAGGAGCGGCAGGTCACCGTCGACGGGACCACGTACCAGCTGCAGGCCCCGTTCATGGTGATCGCCACCCAGAACCCCATCGAGATGGAGGGCACCTATCCCCTCCCGGAGGCCCAGCGGGACCGGTTCACGGCCCGGCTGGCCATGGGGTACCCGGACCCGCGCTCGGAGATGCTCATGCTCACCGAGCACGGCAAGGTCGACCCGCTGGAGAGCCTCCGGCCGGTCTCCGACGCCAGCGAGGTCCGTGGACTGGTCGCCACCGTCCGTAACATGCACGTCTCGGAGGCCGTCCAGCAGTACGCGGTGGACCTGGTCACCGCCACCCGCAACGCCCCTGACCTGCGGCTTGGCGCCTCACCACGGGCGACCCTGCACCTGATCAGGACCGCGCGGGCGGTGGCGGCGATGTCCGGGCGGGAGTACGTGCTGCCCGACGACCTCCAGGCGCTCGCGGTCCCGGTGCTGGCCCACCGGGTGCTGCTCACCCCCGAGGCACAGATCGCCCGGCGCAGCCCGGAGCAGGTGATCACCACGCTGGTCTCCCGGCTCCCGGTGCCCACCACCCGCGGCCGCCACTGACGGTCATCGACGGAACAGGAGGCCCGTCCGATGCGTGACGGACTGCGTGGCCTCACCCTGCGCGGCCGGTGCTTCCTCGCCGCCGGCGCCGCCGCCGCCCTCTGCGGCCTGCTGCTCGGTGAGAAGGACCTGCTGCGGATCGCGGTCTTCCTGGCGGTCCTGCCGCTGCTGGCCGCGTTCGTGGTGAGCCGGACCCGGTACCGGCTGGCCTGCGCCCGGCTGCTGCAGCCGCCCCGGGTACAGGTCGGCCAGCACGCGGAGGTGCAGCTGCGGATCGACAACCTGTCCAGGGTGCCGACCGGGCTGATGCTGCTGGAGGACGGGCTGCCGTACACGCTCGGCGGCCGGCCCCGGTTCGTGCTGGACCGGCTCGGGCCGCGCCGGCACCGCTCGATCGGCTACCCGGTCCGCGCCGACCTGCGCGGCCGGTACCCGATCGGCCCGCTCTCGGTGCGGCTGGCCGACCCGTTCGGGCTGTGCGAGCTGACCCGCTCGTTCAGCAGCCTCGACTACCTGACCGTGACACCCGTGGTGGTGCCGCTGCCGCCGGTGCGGCTCGGCGGCGAGTGGGTCGGCGGCGGCGACAGCCAGGCCAGGGCGGTGTCCAGCCACGGCGAGGACGACATCGCCACCCGCGAGTACCGCAACGGCGACGACCTGCGGAAGGTGCACTGGCGGTCCAC
>JBJMIH010000135.1:0-26917 GCA_045806985.1 Mycobacteriales bacterium
ATCGACAACCTGGCGCAGACCCTCCAGCAGACGCTCAGCCAGATGCTGTACTCGCTGCTGACGATCGTCGGCGTGCTGTGCATGATGTTCTGGATCTCGCCGCTGCTCGCGGTGATCGCGCTGGTCACCGTGCCGGTGTCGGTGTTCGTCGCGACCCGCATCGGCAAGCGCGCGCAGCCCAAGTTCGTCGCCCAGTGGAAGACCACCGGCCAGCTCAACGGCCACATCGAGGAGATGTACAGCGGGCACTCGCTGGTCAAGGTCTTCGGCCAGCGCGAGGAGGCCACCCACAAGTTCCACGAGCACAACGACAAGCTGTTCGCCTCGGCGTTCAAGGCGCAGTTCATCTCCGGCACGATCCAGCCGGCGATGATGTTCATCGGCAACGTCAACTACGTGTTCATCGCGGTGGTCGGCGCGCTGCGGGTGTCCTCCGGCGCGCTGTCGCTGGGCAACGTGCAGGCGTTCATCCAGTACTCCCGTCAGTTCAGCCAGCCGGTCACCCAGGTGGCGAGCATGGCCAACCTGCTCCAGTCCGGGGTGGCCTCGGCGGAGCGGATCTTCGCGCTGCTGGACGCCGAGGAGCAGTCGCCGGACCCGGCGAAGCCGACCCGGCTGGAGAAGACGCGCGGGCAGGTGGAGTTCCACGACGTGTCGTTCCGGTACCGCGAGGACGTGCCGTTGATCGAGAACCTGTCGCTGAAGGTGGAGCCCGGCCAGACCGTGGCGATCGTCGGCCCGACCGGCGCCGGCAAGACCACGCTGGTCAACCTGCTGATGCGGTTCTACGAGGTGACCAGCGGCCGGATCACCCTGGACGGCGTCGACATCACGACGATGACCAGGGAGGACCTGCGCGACAAGACCGGCATGGTGCTCCAGGACGCCTGGCTGTTCGGCGGCACCATCGCCGACAACATCGCGTACGGCGCCGATGACCCGACCCACGAGCGGATCGTGGAGGCGGCGAAGGCCACCCACGTCGACCATTTCGTCCGCACCCTGCCCGACGGGTACGACACGGTGGTGGACGAGGAGGGCTCGACGGTCAGCGCGGGGGAGAAGCAGCTGATCACGATCGCGCGGGCGTTCCTGGCCGAGCCGGCGATCCTCATCCTGGACGAGGCCACCAGCTCGGTCGACACCCGTACCGAGGTGCAGATCCAGAAGGCGATGAACTCGCTGCGCAGGGGCAGGACCAGCTTCGTCATCGCGCACCGGCTGTCCACCATCCGCGACGCGGACGTGATCCTGGTGATGGAGGACGGCCAGATCGTGGAGCACGGCAGCCACGCTGAACTGCTGGCCGCCGACGGCGCGTACGCCCGCCTCTACGCGGCGCAGTTCGCCCAGGCGGTCGCCCAGCTCGACTGATCTCCGGTCACGGTCCCTGCTCGCCGGCCGCCCACTCGCCGGCGAGCAGGGACCAGACCTCGACGTCGAGCCGCTCGCCGTCGAAGAGGAAGTACTCCCGGAAGGTGCCCTCCTTCGTCATCCCGAGCCGCTTGGCGGCGGCGACGCTGCGGGTGTTGTGGGGCACGCAGTACCACTCGACCCTGGCCAGGCCGCGTACCCGCAGGGCCCAGTCGATCAGGTGCCGGGCGGCCGCGGTGACCAGCCCGCGCCCGCCGGCCGCCGGAGAGATCCAGACGCCGATCTCGCAGTTGCCGGCGGCCGCGTCGAAGGTGCGGAACAGCACGCCGCCCTCCAGCCGGCCGGCCACCCAGATCCCGTAGATCCGGCCTTCGTCCCGGGCCTGGCGGTCGGCGTAGCCCTGGAGGAACGCGCGGGCCAGGTCGGTGTCGGTGATCGTGGTCGCCCACGGCAGCCACGGCGCCAGGTGCGCGCGGGCCCGGTCGATGTGTTCGGCGAACTCGGCGGCCCGCCACGGTTCCAGCGCGCGCAGCTCGGCGTCGTCGGCGAGGGAAAGGCTGAGCATGGTGCTCCTCGATGTGCGTACCAAACGTTTGTTACGTACTATAGGCACGTGCCGGCCAGGGGAGACCACGAGGCCCGCCGCCGCGACGTGTCCGAGGCGGTGTGGCGGGTGCTGGCCGCGCACGGGTTCGACGGGCTGACCCTGCGGGCGGTCGCCGGCGAGATGGGCGCCAGCACCGGCCTGCTGACCCACTACTTCCCGACCAAGCGGGCGCTGGTGCGGTACGCGCTGGACGTGGCCGAGGAGCGGACGCTCACCAGGGTGATGCGGGTGCCGGAGGGCGAGGGGCTGGCCGCGCTGCGGGCGGCGCTGCTGGACGTGCTGCCGCTCACCCCGGACGGCGCCGCGATGAACAAGGTGTGGGTCAGCTCCTGGGACCACGCGCTCGGCGACCCCGAGTTCGGCGCCGGCCAGACGGCCCGGTACGCGCGCTGGCGCGGCCGGCTCCGCCCGCACGTCGAGGCCGCGATCCGGCGCGGCGAGCTGCCCCCGGACACCGACCCCGACGACGTCGTCGCGCTCGCCGCCGCCACCACCCACGGCCTGGTCGTGCAGGCCCTCTTCGACCCGGAGCGGTTCCCGCCGGAACGGCAGGCTGCCCTCCTCGACCAGTTCCTCGACTCGATCGGAGTGAGTTCATGCCCGTCCTCGACCGACTGACCGACGCCGACGGCGTCTTCGCCTCACCCCGCTACGCCCACGCCACCGTGGTCACCGGCCGGCTCGCCTTCGTGTCCGGCCAGGTCGCCATGGACGCCGAGGGCCGGCTCGTCGGCGAGGGCGATCTGGCCGCGCAGACCACCCAGGCGCTGCGCAACCTGCACGGCGTGCTGCGCGCCCTCGGCGCGGACTGGACCGACGTGGTCCGATTCACCTGGTACCTCACCGACGTGTCCCGCATCGACGAGCTGCGCGGCGCGCTCGAGGCCGAGGTCGGGCCCGCCTTCGCCGCCGGCCCGCGCCCGGCCAGCACCCTCCTCGGCGTCGCCGCCCTCTTCCAGCCCGGCTTCCTGATGGAGGTCGACGCCGTGGTCGCCCTGCCGGACTAACCGGTACGGCGGCGGAGGGTGGCGGCGCCCAGGACCAGTGCGAGTACCGCCGAGCCGCCGACCACGGCCAGGTCGCGGGCGATCTCCACGGTGAAGGCGGGGGAGGCGGTGACCCGGGTCATCGCGTCGACCGCGTAGGACAGCGGCAGCACGTCGGAGGCGTACTCGAGGGCCCTGGCCATGTGGTCGCGGGCCACGAACAGGCCGCACAGCAGTGCCTGCGGCAGCACCACCACCGGCAGGAACTGCATCGCCTGGAACTCGGTGCGGGCGAACGCGCTCACGAACAGCCCGAGCGCGGTGCCCAGCAGCGCGTCCACGGCGGCGATGAGCACCAGCAGCCACGCCGACCCGGCGACGTCCAGGCCGAGCCAGGTCACGGTGAGGCCGGCCACCAGCCCGACCTGCGCGATCGCGACCAGGCCGAAGGCGAGGGCGTACCCGAGCAGCAGGTCCACCTTGTGGATCGGCATCGTCATCAGCCGTTCCAGCGTGCCGCCGGTCCGCTCGCGCAGCGTGGCGACCGAGGTGACCAGGAACATCACCGTGAATGGGAACAGTCCGAGCAGGCCGGGCGCCACGTGGTTGAACACCGGCCCGGAGTCGAACATGTACCGCAGCAGGATCATCAGCACGGCCGGCAGGACCAGCAGCATGGCCAGCGTGCGCCGGTCGTGGCGGATCTGGTTGAGCACCCGCCGCGCCGTCGCCAGCGTCAGTACCAGACTCACGGGGTCGCCACCTCTTCCTCTGCTCCCTGCTCGCGGACCAGGCGCAGGAACGCCTGCTCCAGGTCGTCGGTGTGGGTACGGCCGCGCAGCGCGTCCGGGGTGTCGTGGGCGAGCAGCCGGCCGTCCCGCATCAGCAGCAGCCGGTCGCAGCGCGCGGCCTCGTCCATCACATGGCTGGAGATCAGCATCGTCCGGCCCCGCCCCACCAGCCGGTGGAACAGGCCCCACAGCTCGTCGCGGAGCACCGGGTCCAGGCCGACCGTGGGCTCGTCCAGGATCAGCAGCTGGGGCTCGCCGAGCAGGGCGACGGCCAGGCTGACCCTGGCCAGCTGCCCGCCGGACAGCGACAGCGCCACCTGCCCGATCTGGTCGGACAGCCCGACCTCCTCGACCACCTCGGCGACGCGGTCGGCGGGCGTTCCCTTGACGGCGGCGAAGTACTTGAGGTTCTCCCGGACCGTCAGGTCGCCGTACACGGCGGGCGTCTGCGTCGAGTAGCCGATCCGGTGCCGGAGGACCGCGGTGCCGGCCGGCAGGCCCAGCACCGTCACCGTCCCGGCCCGTACCACCTGCACCCCCACCACGCACCGGAGCAGCGTGGTCTTGCCGCAGCCACTCGGCCCGACCAGGCCGGTGACCGTGCCGGTGTCGATCGTGAAATCGAGTCCGTGCAGGACGGGCCTGCCGCCGCGGACCACCCGCAGCCCCGCCACCTCGACGGCGAAATTATCCATACGTTGAATTTCTCGCGGACCGGCCGGTCCGTCAAGGGACCTCCGGCCCAGGCCCGAGCGCCCGCTGGAACGTCGGCGCGATCAGCGCCACCACCTCGTCCTCGGAGGCCGAGGCGAGCGGCTCGAGGCCGACCACGTACCGCAGCACCATCACCCCGACGGCCTGGCCGATCGCCCCGATCACCCGCAGCGGCTCCACGCCCAGGGTCGTGCTCACCTTGATCAGCGCCACCGAGCTGAGGAACTCCCGGGTCACCACCGCGGACTCGTCCCGCGTCATCGCCGAGCGCAGGATCGCCAGCAGCGACGCCCGGCTGTCCGGCTCCCGCCACACCGACACGATGAACCGGGCGGTCCGCTCGCCGATCTCCTCCCGCGGGCCGTCCTGGAGCATCGCGAGCACCGCCGCCGGCTGGATCGGGAACTCCAGGGCGGCGACGAACACCTGCTCCTTGGTGCGGAAGAAGTGGTGCACCAGGGCGGGATTCACACCCGCCTCGGCGGCGATCGCCCTGATCGTGGTGCCGGCGTAGCCGCGCTGGCCGAACAGCCGGCGGGCCGCGGCGAGGATCTCCTGCCGGGTGGCCGTCGGGCCCGGACGACGCCCTGCCTGATTCATGTGTCACCAGTATCACGCGGCCGGCCGCGGGGGATCGCCCCGGGTATTTCATCAAAGGTGGAGTAAACTGCCGGGTGATGACTTCTCTGCCGAAGGCCGGCGACACCGCCGCCAGCACCGAACCGCCGGCGCCCGAGACGGCGCCGACGGCGCCGCGCCGTACCGGCCGGCGACGCGGACCCAGCGCCACCCAGAACGACATCGTGGCGGCGGCCCGCAAGCTGTTCGCCGAGCACGGTTACCGCGGCGCCACCATGCGCGCCATCGCCGCCGAGGCGAACGTGGACGCCGCGCTCATCCACCACTTCTTCACCTCCAAGGAGGGCGTGTTCGCCGCCGCCATGGAGGACGCGTACCCGCCGCCGGACGTCATCGACGAGGTCGTGGCCGGCGGGCTGGACGGGCTGGCCGAGCGGCTGGTCCGGTTCTTCCTCGGCCTGTGGGACCGCCCGGACAGCCGCGAGCCGCTGCTCGCCGTCATGCGCTCCGCGGTGTCCTACGACGAGGCGGCCCGGATGCTCGCCGAGTTCGTCACCGGCCGCATCCTGGGCGCGATCGTCCGCACGATCGAGCAGCCCGACCCGGAGATGCGCGCCACGCTCATCGGCTCCCAGCTGGTCGGCCTGGCGATGATCCGGTACGTCATCAAGGTGGACCCGCTGGCCTCCGCCGACACCGACACGGTCGTCGCCGCGCTGGTGCCCACAGTGGACCGTTACCTGACCGGAACCTTCCAGCCGTCCCGCCACCACGCGGGCCGGGAGTAGTCCCGTCAGGGTCGGGGCATACTCGGCTCACCATGAAGACTCTCCGCAGCACCCTCTGGGCGCTGGCCGCGTGGTGGCTCTGGATGCCGGCGGTCATCCTGGCGTACTGGCTCATCCTGGTGGGGCTCATGCCCGGCATGGGCACCTGGCACCGGGCGCTCGCCATGTGGCTGGACCGGTGGTTCTGGTCCGGATCGCCGTGGGGCTGGGCCTGGGTCACGATCGGGGCCATCGGCTCGATCGTCATCGTCACCGGTTTCTGGTCGGAGTCGTACGAGCGGAATCGCGGCCAGTCCGCCGGGATGACCGCGCTGGCCGTCGCCGCGGTCGCCGTCCTCGGTCTCGGTTTCGTGCAGACCTGGCGCGGCATCTGGGACGACGACAAGGACCTGGCCCGCTTCTACGCCACCTCGACCCGGTTCCTGGTGCCCAACCCGGCCGACCCGCCGTCCTCCATCCAGAAGCTGTTCGACCGCAACCCGGCCGGCGACGGCCACCGCTGCCTGCTGCGCGGCCCGCGCGGTGACGACGTGCCGGCCTGCGTGGCCAAGGGCACCCTGCCGGCCGCCGGCTTCGAGCCGCGGGCGGCGTCCCGGGACGGCGCCAAGTTCACCATGCAGCGCACCTCGGGCAACAAGGCCGGCGTGAACCTCAACCTCGACACGCTCACCTACCTGGCTCCGCGCGGCGACGAGCAGCCCCGGTGGTCCGCCATCCGGGACGGCTCCGGCCTGTCCCAGCCGATGGACGGCGTGGTGGAGTGGACCGGCGGCAGCGCCAACCCGACCGAGTGCCTGTTCCGCGGCGACCACCGGATCGACAGGGCGATCGCCGGCGCGAAGCGGAACAGCCTGCCCAACCTGCTCAACGACCGGTACCCGGACCTGGAGTTCCTCAACGCCGACGACTGGGGGTTCTGCGACCGCGGCCGGCCGGTCATCGTGTTCCCGGTCCGCCGCCAGGTGCACACCCACCAGCGCACCGCGATGACCGCGGCCGGCGTGGTGCTGATGACCGGCACCCGGTCCGGCCGGCCGCACCTGGTGTACCGGGCGCACGTGCGGCCCGGCGAGCTGCCCGGCCCGTCGTACCCGAACTCGCTGGTCAAGCAGCAGCGGGCGGCCACGGAATGGGCGGCCGGCCGGCGGGTCAAGGACAACATGAAGTTCGGGTACCAGCTCACCTCCTCCAAGGTGCAGGAGGGCAACAACGGCTCCTACCTGCTGCGCTCGGCCACCGACCACCGGCTGTACTGGGTCTCCCCGCTGCGCCCCCGGTCATCGGACTCGGAGCTGTTCGTGTCCTACGCGGTGGTCAGGGCCGACCAGGCCGACGCGGGCCACCTCAACGAGCAGGATGTGTACGTGCTCGCCGACAACGACGAGCGGGTCGTCAACCTCGACCAGCTCGCCGCCTCCGCCAAGGACTTCGTCTCGCAGGTGCAGCCCGGGTTCATCTCGGCCGGCGGCAAGCTGGTCGAGTTCCTGCCCACCACCTCCGACATCTGGCAGGCGTACGGGGAGCTGAACGGCCGGGTGGTGTACCGGCTGCGGATCTCGGCCACCAACAGGATCCAGCCCGAGCTGGTCAGCCTCGGCCCCGGCGGCGGACCCGGCGCCCCGCCCGTCGAGGGCGGCACCCCGCCGGTGACGACCACCGGCGGCGGCCAGGGCTGCGACGCCCCGGCCGCCACCATGCCGCAGACCGAGCTGGTCGCCTGCCTGCAGCGGCTGGCCGACGAGCTCGCCCGCCGGTCCGGCGCGCCACCCCAGCAGCGGTAGCGGCGCGCCGGACCGGCCGCCTGCGCGCCGTACACCTGGAGCACCCACGGCACGGCGACCTTCAGGGTGGACCCGTCAGCGGGTCCCGCCCGCCCGGGGCCGGGCAGGCGTCATATCGCCGACGTAACGAAAAACGCATACATGCTGACAACATCACGCTGCCTTGGCTGAGGAGCCCGGGATGGAATGTCGTACCCGGGTTGTTGACCTACGGTGCGGTGACGGACCGGTGTGAAGGGCGTTCTGGATGAGTAGGCGGGGATGGCTGCTGTTCGTGGCGATGAGCGTGATCTGGGGCGTGCCCTACCTGCTCATCAAGGAGGCCGTCGGCGGCGTGTCGGTGCCGGTGCTGGTGTTCGCCAGGACCGCGCTGGCCACGGCGATCCTCCTGCCGATCGCCGCCTGGCGCGGGCAGCTGCGCGGCCTGCGCGCGTACGCCGTCCCGCTGGTCGTGTTCGCGCTGGTGGAGATGGTCGGCCCGTGGTTCCTGCTGTCGGACGCGGAGAAGCACCTGTCCAGCTCGCTCAGCGGCCTGCTGATCGCCGCCGTGCCGGTGATCGGCCTGGTGCTGGCCCGGCTGTTCGGTGACCGGGAGCGGATCACCGCGGTGCGCTGGGTCGGGCTGGCGCTCGGCTTCGGCGGCGTGGTGGTGCTGGCCGGTCCCGGTTCCGGCGACGCCAGCGTGTGGGCCCTGGCGGAGGTGCTGCTCACCGCCCTCGGGTACGCGCTCGGCCCGATCGTCGCCAGCCGCTGGCTGAGCGCCGCGCCCGGCCTCGCGGTCGCCGCCGCCAGCCTGGCGCTGGCCGCGGTGCTGTACACGCCGGCCGCGATCGTGACCTGGCCGGCGCACATGCCCTCGGCGAAGGTGCTCGGCTCGCTGGCCGGGCTGGGACTGGTCTGCACGGCGACCGCGTTCGTGCTGTTCTTCGCGCTGATCGCGGAGGTCGGCCCGCCCAGGGCCACGGTGATCACCTACGTGAACCCGGCGGTGGCGGTGGCGCTCGGCGTCGCGCTGCTGGGCGAGCCGCTGACCGCCTCGATCGTGGGCGCGTTCGCGCTGATCCTCACCGGTTCGGTGCTGGCCACCCGCAGGGACCGCCGCGCCACCCCGCCGGTCACCGAGGCCGAGCCGCTGGAAGCCGTCGCGTGATCCTACTCGCTGGTAACATCGGCGCGTGACCGACATTGCGCCGTCGATCGGCGAGATTCTGACCGCGGCCGTGCCCATGGTGGCCACGTTGGGGCTGGAGTACCTGGAGACGACCCCGGAGCGGGCCGTGCTGCGGCTGCCCGACCAGGCCGCGTACCACAACCACGTCGGCGGGCCGCACGCCGGCGCGCTGTTCACGCTGGGCGAGTCGGCCAGCGGCGCGATCGTCCTCGCGGCATTCCGCGACCAGCTGTCCAGGGCGACGCCGCTCGCGGTGCGGGCCGGCATCGACTACCGCAAGCTCGCCAAGGGCGACGTGACGGCCACCGCCACCCTGGACGACCCGGCCGGCGAGGTGGTCGCCGCTCTCGATCGCGGCGAGCGGCCCGAGTTCACCGTCACGGTCGAGATCGCCCGCGGCGACGGCGCCGTCACCGCCGTGATGTCCGTCACCTGGACGCTCCGCCCGAACGCCTGACACCCACCCCCTATGGTTCGTACCGGGGGGCGTCTGGGAAGAATCGTCGGCATGAGCGAGCGTCAGCGAGCGAATCATGGGCATGGTGCGCTTGTGCCTCATGCGGCCGGTGAGCGAAGCGAGGCGGGCGCATGAGCATCCGGCTACCGGAACATTTGGAACTGCTGCTCACCGACGAGCCCGTGCTCGACATCTACGCGTACGGTCCGTGGCGGGTGCCGGACGGGCTGTACGAGCGGATCCGCGAGCGGGTCGAGGACGTCATCGGCGGCCCGCTCGCCGCCGACCTGGTCGGCGAGAGCAGCACGTTCTACGCGCCGAACACCCCGGTGGTGGCGGCCGAGATCTCCTGCACGCTCACCAGCCTGTGCGCCGGCATCTCCGCGGTCCGCGGCGGGTCCTGCGCCGACCTGGACAGCGAGGTCTTCAACCGGTTCCTGGCCAAGCCGCGCAAGCCCTACACCGACCCGGTGTCCTGGTACATCACCGACCCGATCGCGCGGATTCCCAGCCGGTGGCTGATCATCGCGGCCGGCGACGACGTGCGGCTGCGGGAGAACGCCCTGGTCGTGGAGCGGGCCGGGCTGGAGGCGCTGGAGGGCATCGAGCCGATTGAGGAGCGGCGACGCGCGATGCTCGCCCTGCACGAGCGCAACGCCCGGGACCCCGAGCTGCTCTCGCTGGCCCGCACCGCCAGCTCGTGGGACCTCAGGCAGGCCTGGGCCGACCGGCTGGATGAGGACTTCCTCGCGTTGTTCCCCGAGCTGGCCGAGCCCGAGGACCACCTGGCCTGGGTGTACGCGGGATTCAAGGCCGCGCACGAGCGGCTCGCGACGGTGCTGCCGAAGACCGAGTCGGTGGAGGACGCGTTCACCAAGCTGATCCTCCAGTCCAAGGTCAGCTCGGTGCCGGTGGCGATCTCGCTGGTGCTGGGCGCGGACGGGTACGCCGAGCGGCAGGCCCGGTTCGAGGAGCTGCAGCCGGACTTCGACATCCCGCGCTGGCAGTCCGACACCCGGGCGTGGCTGAGCCGGGGTCTGCTGGCCGGCCAGGTCGACGCGTGCCGGGCGTGGCTGGACATGGCGGTGCGGATCACCGGCGCGGTGCAGGGGCTGCCCGGCGAGCCGAAGTACGCCAACCCCATCAGCGTGCCGGTGCGCGGGTTCCAGGAGGACGTGCGGCGGCTGTGCAAGCGCAGCACTCGGCCCCGCCCGCTGGTGAACCCGCTGGTCAGCAAGCTGGCCGGGCCGGTACCGGGGGCGGCGGGCCGGGTCGCGGTGGCGGCCGGCGAGGGCGGCGACGTGAGTGCCGGCGGGGTGACCACGCAGCCGATCGTGGACGCCGACCCCCTCGCCGAGCTGGCGAAGATGATCGGGTTGACCTCGATCAAGCGCGAGGTGCAGCTGCTGGTGGCGGAGGGCAAGGCGGAGAAGATGCGCCGTGATGCCGGCCTGCCGGTGCAGCCGCCGACCCGGCACATGATCTTCATGGGCAACCCCGGCACCGCCAAGACCACCGTGGCGCGGCTGCTGGCCTCGGTGTACGCGCAGCTCGGGCTGCTGTCCTCCGGCCACCTGGTCGAGGTGGGCCGCAGCGACCTGGTGGGCGAGTACATCGGGCAGACCGCGCCGAAGGTGGAGGCGGCGGTGGAGAGCGCGCTCGGCGGGATGCTGTTCCTGGACGAGGCGTACAGCCTGAGCGAGTCCGACTCGCCGCGCGACTTCGGCCGGGAGGCCATCGCCACGCTGGTCAAGCTGATGGAGGACCACCGCAGCGACCTGGTCGTGGTGGCGGCGGGGTACAGCGGGCCGATGCGCAAGTTCATCGACACGAACCCGGGCCTGGCCTCGCGGTTCCCGAAGACGCTGATGTTCCCGGACTACTCCGACGACGAGCTCACCGCGATCTTCGTCTCGATGACCACCGACGCCGGCTTCACGCTCGGACCCGGCGCCGAGGAGCGGGTGCGCGCGGTGTTCGCCGGCACCGCCCGCGACTCGGCGTTCGGCAACGCCCGGCTCGCCCGCAACCTGCTGGACCGGGCGATCTCCCTGCAGGCGCTGCGGATCACCGCCGCCCCGGACGTGGTGCCCGACACCGCCAGCCTGGCCGAGTTGCGCGCCGAGGACATCCCCACCCAGGCCCCCGGCGGCCACTCCAGCGCCCCCGACGGCAGCGCCGGCGGCGTCTACCTCTGAGGTTGCGCCGGCCCCGGCAACAGGGTTGCGCCCAGGCAACGCGGGATGCTTGAGTCTGGTGTGCTCAACTCTGGGAGCGAAGCCCAACCCGCCACGCTCAGCACGCCACCGCACGCCGTCCGCAACGTCCGGCTGTACCTCGCCGGGCTGACCGCCTCCACCCTCGGCGACAGCGCGCTCAGCCTGGTCGCCGGCATCTGGGTCAAGGAGCTGACCGGCAGCAGCGCGGCCGCGGCGCTGGTCGCGGTGTGCATCTACGCGCCGTCCCTGCTCGGGCCGCTGGCCGGCCTGCTCGCCGACCGGGTACGCCGCCGCCGGCTGCTGATGGTCACCGAGCTGGCGGCCGGCGCGGCCGTGCTCTCCCTGCTGCTGGTCAGCGACCGGAGCTGGGTGTGGCTGATCTACGCGGTGATGGCCCTGTACGGGCTGTCGCTGGTGATCACCGACGCGGCCGAGAGCGCGCTGTTCGCGGTGATGCTGCCGACCGAGGTCAGGGCCGGGGTGAACGGCCTGCGGCTCACTCTCACCGAGGGCTGCAAGCTGCTCGCGCCGCTGATCGGCGCCGGGCTGTACGCGCTCGCCGGCGGCGGCACCGTCGCCGCGCTGGACGCGGGCACGTTCGTGGTCGCCGCGCTGAGCGTGAGCCTCCTCCGGTTCGACGAGCCGAAGCCGGTCCGGGACCCCGCGCGCGGCCGCTGGTGGGCCGAGGCCGCGGAGGGTTTCGCGCACCTGTGGCGGGTCCGCGAGCTGCGCGTGGTCTGCGGCGCGGCGGCCGTCGCGATGTACGCCTCCGGCATCGCGGTCGCCGCGCAGTACTCGCTGGTGTCCGCGCTGCACCACCGGCCCAGCTTTCTCGGCGTGCTGGTCAGCCTGCTCGGGCTCGGCTCGATCCTGGCCGGCCTGACCAGCGGCTGGGTGGTCCGGCGGCGCGGCGAGCGGTGGCTGGTCGGGCTCGGGCTGGCCAACGGCGCGGCGTGGTACCTGCTCGGCGCCACCGCCTGGCTGCCGACCGTGCTGGCCGGCCGGCTGGTCGCCGGCTTCGCGCTGCCGTGGGTGGTGGTGGGCACGGCCACCCTGGTGCAGCGGCTCACCCCCGACCACCTCCAGGGCCGGGCCGCCGCCGCGACCACGCTGCTGCTGTTCGGGCCGCAGCCGGTGGCCCAGGCCCTCGGCGCGCTGGCGATCTCCGTGCTGGACTTCCGGCTGGTCTACGTCGGCATGGCAGGTGCCGGGTTGGCGGCGCTGGCGGTGCTGGTGCGGTCGCAGCGGTAGAGCTGGCCGCCCCCGCCGAAGCCGCCGAACCGACCCGGGCCGCCCGGACCGCCGGTGGTCGTGGTGTCTCCGCCGCCGTACGCGCTGGCCGGCACCTGGGCGCACGCGCCCTCCACCCAGCCGAGGACCGCCCCGCCGCCGCCCCGCCCGCCGCCGCCGGCCAGCACGAACCGGACCTTCTCGTCCCGTGCCCACCGCCGGAACGTGGCCAGCGTCACCGCCGGCACCGTGCCGGAGAAGCCGCCGAGCGGCAGCACCTCCTCGCCGGTGGCGACGATGTACGGCGCCGCCGCCATCGAGCCGGACACGGTGAGCGGGTACCGGACCCCGCCGCTGTGCGCCCGGACGTAGGCGAGCAGCGAGCGCTCGGTGCCCGACAGGGTGCCGCCGGTGTTCAGGAAACCCCCGCCGCCCCCGCCGCCACCCGGGCCGCCGCGGCCGCCGACCGGACCGGCCGCCGCGTCGAAGGCGCTGCCCGCGTACCGGCTGTCCAGCACCGACACGCCCCAGGCGAGCGGCACGGCCAGCATGGCGACCACCCCGACCACCGCGCCCGCCGTCGCCGTCCGGCCGCGGGCGGCGCCGGCCAGCCAGGCGACGCCGAGCAGCACGACCCCGGCCGCGCCGGCCAGCAGCGCGAGCGTGACCAGCCAGGGCAGGTATGACGAGTAGTGCCGCAGCGCCAGCCAGCCGACCCAGCCCAGGGTGGCGGCGATCGTCGCGGGCAGCGCCCACGCTCGCGCCCCGCCCCACCGGAACGTCCTGGTGAACATGACGATCCCCGCCCCGCCCAGGGCCGCGATCGGCGCGGCGAGCGAGGCGTAGTACGCGGTGTGCGGCACGCTCGCCGCGCTCAGGCCGAGCGCGGTGACCCCAAGCCAGGTACCCCACAGCAGGAACCCGGCCCTGGTCGGGTCGGTCCGCCCGGCCCGGCCACGCCAGGCGATCCCGAACCCGAGCGAGAGCAGCGCGAGCGGGTACAGCCAGCCCACCTCGGCGGCGGGCTGCGCGCCGAGCAGCTTCGTCCAGCCGGCCCGGTCGCCGCCCGGACCGCCGCCGCCACCGCGCCGGCCGGGGAAGTCGCCGCGCGGCCGGTACGCGCCTCGCGGCGGCGTGAACCCGGCCGGCGGTCCGGAGGCGTTCGGGCGCTGGCCGCCGCCGCTGAGGCCGGGACCCGAGGTGACCGCGCCCGGCACGCTCAGGTGCAGCGCGTGGAACCTGCTCACGCCGTTGTACCCGACCACCATCGAGAACGCGTTGTTGTTGGTGCTGCCGTCGATCCAGGGCCGGTCATGCGCCGGGGTGACCGTCACCAGCAGCATCCAGGACGCCGACACCAGCACGGTCACGCCTCCCGCGATGCCGAGGTGGGCGAGCCGGCGGCGCAGCGGGGCCGGCGCGGCGACCAGGTACGCCACCGCGAACGCCGGCAGCACCGCCCACGCCTGGAGCATCTTGGCCTGGAATCCGAGGCCCACCCACACGCCGGCCACCACCAGCGACCGGAGCCGCGCCTCCCGTACCGCCCGCGACACCGCGTCGGCCGCCACCACCAGGCACACCGTCAGCGCGCCGTCCTCCATCCCGTGCCCGAACATCGACGCGACCACCGGCGTGGCGGCGAAGATCCCGGCCGCGATCAGGCCGGACGCCGGGCCGGCCCACCGGCGCACCGCCCGGTACAGGAACAGCACCGCCAGCACGCCCTCCACCACCTGCGGAAGGGTCAGCGACCAGTCATGGAAGCCGAACACGCGGGCGGACAGCGCCTGCGGCCACAGGAAGCCGGGGAGCTTGTCGATGGTCACCGTGTTCGCCCTGTCCACCGAGCCGAACACGAACGCCCGCCAGCTCTCGGTCATGCTGCGGGCCGCGGCCGAGTAGAACGGCGCGTACCCGCTGCGGCCGAGGTTCCAGCCGTACAGCAGGGCGGCGGCCGCGGCGACGCCGAGCAGGCTGGGCCGCGCCCACCGCGGCTGGTCGTCGGGGGAGCGCCAGAACCGCCACCGGAACCGTTCGCGAACCGCGACCACGGCCGGTACCGGCCGCCGGAGAGTCATGACCATGGCGCAGACCCTGGCAGCCCAACCTGTGAGGAACCGAGGAGTCCGGTACGGCAGACTGTGCCGGGTGACAGGGACGGTGCTGGTCCTCGGGGGCCGCAGTGAGATCGGGCTGGCGGTCGCCGTGCGGCTGGCGGCTCAGGGCAGCGAGCGGGGCGCGGGCACGGTAGTGCTGGCGGCCCGCCGCAGCGACGACCTGGACGCCGAGGAGGCGGCGCTGCGGGAGGCCGGCGCCGCCGAGGTGGTGCGGGTCGAGTTCGACGCCGACGACGTGGACCGGCACCAGGCCTTCCTCGAAGGGGTCGCGGCCGCGCACGGGCCGCTGGACGTGGTGGTCGTCGCGTTCGGCGTGCTCGGCGACCAGGCGCGCGCCGAGAAGGACGCGGCGCACGCGCTCGCCGTCGTGCACACCGACTACGTGGCGCACGTCAGCGTGCTCACCCACCTGGCCACGCTGCTGCGCGCGCAGGGGCACGGCCGGCTGGTGGTGTTCTCGTCGGTGGCGGGGGTGCGGGTGCGGCGCGCCAACTACGTGTACGGCTCGACCAAGGCCGGGCTGGACGGGTTCGCCAGCGGCCTGGCCGACGCCCTGCACGGCAGCGGGGTGCGGCTGCTGCTGGTCCGCCCCGGGTTCGTGATCGGCCGGATGACCGCCGGCATGAAGCCCGCGCCGCTGTCCAGCACGCCCGACCAGGTGGCCGACGCGACCGTCGCGGCGCTGCGCCGGAACCGCGAGGTGGTGTGGGTGCCGGCGTCGCTGCGCCCGGTCTTCTTCCTGATGCGGCTGCTGCCGCGGGCCGTGTGGCGGCGGATGCCCCGCTAATTTGACCGGTCGTTCTCGAATCGGCTAGCGTTCCGGGTGTGGCGAGGACCAAGGGGTTCGACCCGGACGCGGCGCTGGCGGCGGCGCTGGAGCTGTTCTGGGAGCGCGGGTACGAGGCCACCTCGCTCGCCGACCTGGTCGCCCACCTCGGCGTGGCCCGCGCCAGCCTGTACGCCACGTTCGGCGACAAGCACGCGCTCTACCTGGCCGCGCTCGACCGGTACCTGGCCGAGCGCGACACGGGCGTGATCGAGGCGCTCGGCCAGCCCGGCCCGGCGCTGCCGGCGGTGCGGGCGCTGGTGGCGGCCTACGCGGAGGAGTCCGCCACCGACCCGCGCCGGCGCGGCTGCCTGGTGGTCAACGCCGCCGTCGAGCTGATGCCGCGCGACCCCGAGGTCGCCCGCCGGGTCGAGGCGAGCTGGGACGTGCTGGAGACGGCGCTCGCCGGCGCGCTGACCAGGGCGCGGGCGCAGGGCGAGATCCCCGCCGGCCGCGACCCGAGGGCGCTGGCCCGGATGCTGCTGGTGCTGCTGCAGGGGGTGCGGGTGCTCGGCAGGGCCCATCCCGATCCGGTCCGGCTCCGGGCGGCGACCGCGCAGGCGCTCGCCCTGCTCGGCGAATAATAGAACGATCGATCTGATATCGAGGAGACTTCATGGCGGACGGCCGGTTCGAGGGCAAGGTGGCGCTGGTGACCGGCGGCGGGTCCGGGGTGGGCAGGGCCGTCGCCCAGGCCTTCGCCGCCGAGGGCGCCACCGTGGTGGTGGCTGGCCGGAGCGAGGCGAAGCTCGCCGGCACCGTCGCGCTCATCGAGGCGGCCGGCGGCCGGGCCGGCGCGGTCACCGCCGACGTGAGCCGCGACGAGGACGCCGCCGCGATGGTCGCCGGCACCGTCGAGCGGTACGGCGGCCTGCACATCGCCTTCAACAACGCCGGCGTGGTGGCCGCCGGCACCCTCGCCGACCTGGCCGAGGAGGACTGGCAGCGGGTGCTGGCCGCCAACGTGACCGGGGTGTTCCACAGCATGAAGCACGAGATCCGGCACATGCGGGCGCACGGCGGCGGCGCGATCGTCAACACGTCCTCCTCGATCGGCGCCCACCGGCGGGTGGCCGGCATGGGCGCGTACGCCGCCTCCAAGGCCGCCGTCAGCGTGCTGACCAGGACCGCCGCGCTGGAGTACGTCCGCGACGGCGTCCGGGTGAACGCGGTCAGCCTCGGTCCCGTCGACACGCCGCTCTCGATGCGGCCGGGCGAGGACGCCGGCGACCGGGCCCGACGGCTCGCCGAGACCCTGCCGCTCGGCCGCGTCGGCACCCTGGCCGAGGCCGCGGCGGCCGTGCTGTGGCTCGCCGCTCCCGAATCCTCCTTCGCCGTGGGCGCCGACCTGGTACTCGACGGCGGCTCCAGCGCATAGGGACACCGAAGCAGAAAAATCCCGAAATTCTCCCGTCACCTCCGTACCCCCGCCTCGTTTGTCGGTGTGGGCGGGCTCTGACATCGCCACTCGCCACAACCCCCCTCCAGGGGTGAGCCCGCCCACCACCGACGTGGCCATGTGGAGCCGCGCCGGGAGGGACCGCCATCGTCGGGGAGTGCCACCACCACTCCGGCCCCGACGGTGGTGGCGCGACGACGCCCTCCTGGCGCGGCTCAGCCATGCCCCGGACCCGGGCCGGATGGTTCGGCGGCCGCCCGGCCGGGCATCCTGAACGGGTGAGCCCGGATCCCGACGCGCCCGAGGACGAGGTCCTCGTGCTCGGCGAGGTCGCCGTCCGGCACGCCGGGCGGCTGGTGGAGCCGTCCTCGCCGCAGACCGGGATGCTGCTCGGCGCGCTCGCCCTGGCCGGTCCCGCCGGCAGCACCGGCTCCGCGCTCGGACGGGCGCTGTGGCCGGACGACGAGGCGGACCGGCACCGGTCCTCGCTGCCGGTGGCGGTGCACCGGGCCCGCGGCTGGCTGCGCGGGATCGCCGGCGACGCGGTCCGCGTCGACTCCACCGCGACCGGGTACGTGCTGGTCGGCGACACCGACGCGGACCGCTTCGGCCGGCTGGTGGCCGCGGCCGGCGGGCTGTCGCCGGCCGCCCGCGCCGAGGTGCTGGCCGGGGCGCTCGCGCTGTGGCGCGGCGAGCCGCTCGCCGGGTCGCGGCTCGGGCCGGCCCAGGAGGCCGCCGCCGAGGGCCTGCGGCGGGCCCGGCGGGCCGCCACGCTGTGGTACGGCGAGACGCTGCTGGAGCTGGGCAGGCCCGCCGACGCGGCCGGCGCGCTGGCCCCGCTCGCCGCCCGGCACCCGCTGGACGAGACCGTGCAGGGCGCGCTCATCGAGGCGCTCGCCGCGTCCGGCCGGCAGGCCGAGGCGCTGGACCGGTACGAGCGGCTGCGCCTGCGGCTCGCCGACGAGCTCGGCATCGACCCCGGCCGCGAGCTGAGCGACACGCTGGTCCGGGTGCTGCGCCGGGACGTGCCGGGCCCCGACGCCACGGAACCGTCGTGGCGGCCGGAGGCGCCGCCGGCCCAGCTCCCGCCGCCGGTCGCCGACTTCGCCGGCCGGGCGGACGCGCTCGCCGCGCTGGACCGGCTGCACGCGGCCGCCGCGGCGGGGCGGGTGGCGGTCTGCGCGCTGGACGGGATCGGCGGCGTCGGCAAGACCGCGCTCGCCGTGCGCTGGGCGCACCGGGTCGCCGGCGGGTACCCCGACGGGCAGCTGTACGCGGACCTGCGCGGCTACGCGGCCGGCGACCCGGTACCGCCGGCGGAGGCGCTGGGCAGGTTCCTGCGGGCGCTGGGCGTGCCGGCCGACCAGGTGCCGGCGGGAACGGAGGAGGCCGCCGCGCTGTACCGGTCGCTGCTGGCCGGGCGGCGGATGCTGGTGCTGCTGGACAACGCGCGTTCCGCCGACCAGGTCCGGCCGCTGCTGCCGGGCGCACCCGGCTGCCTGGTCGTGGTCACCAGCCGGGACCGGCTGGACGGCCTGGTGGCGGTGGACGGCGCCGCCCGGATGACGCTGGACGTGCTCGACCTCGTCGAGTCGGTGGCGCTGCTGGCCGCCGTGCTCGGTCCGGACCGGGTCGACGCCGAGCCGGCGGCCGCCGCCGAGCTGGCCGGCCGGTGCGGCCGGCTGCCGCTCGCGCTCCGGATCGTCGCCGCGCACCTGGCCGCCGAGCCCGCCCGGTCGCTGGCCGACCAGGCCGCCGCACTGCGCGCGGACCGCTGGGCCGAGCTGGCAGTTCCCGGCGACCCGGCCGCCTCGGTGCGGGCCGCGTTCGACAGCTCCTACCACCGGCTGGAGCCGGCGGCGCGCCGGCTGTTCCGGCTGCTCGGGCAGGCACCGGGCGGGGACGGCGCCGGCATCCCGCCGCCGGCGGCGGCCGCGCTGGCCGGCACGTCCACACCGGACACCCGCGCGACGCTGCGCCGGCTGGCGGCCGCGCACCTGGTGGAGGGGCGCGGCGACCGGTACGTCCTGCACGATCTGACCGCCGACTACGCGCGCGGGCGCGCCGAACCCGACGACGCGGCGGCGCTGGCCCGGCTGTGCCGGTGGTACCTGGACACCGCCGAGGCCGCCGCCGAGCTGGTGGCCGGCCCGCCGCTCGCCGAGCTGCGGCTGCCCTGGCCGGCCGAACCGGGCACGGCGGCCGGTCCGGCGCCGCTGGCCTTCGCCGGGCCGGACGAGGCCGCCGCCTGGCTGGAGGCGGAACTGCCCACGCTCGCCGCCGTCGCCAGGCACGCCGCCGCCCGCGGCGCCCAGCTTCCCGGCGGCGCCCAGGTGGGGTGGCTGCTGCCGGACGCGCTGAGCCGGTACGTGTTCATGCGGAACGCCCTCGCCGAGTGGCAGGCGCTCGGCGAGGCGGCGCTGGCGGCGGCGACCGCCGCCGGCGACGTGCGGGCCACCGCCGCCGCGCACCGGATGCTCGCCAACCAGGCGCGGGTGCGCGGCGCGGTGCCGGTCGCGGTCGACCACTACGAGCGGTCACGGGCGGCGGCGGTCGAGGCCGGCTGGGCGGCCGGCGAGCTGTCCGCGCTGAACGGCCTGGCCGCGACGTACGGGGCCAGCGGCGACGTGCTCCGGGCCGCCGAACTGTTCGGCGAGGTCGTCGCGCACAGCGAGGCGCGCGGGCTGGTCGCCTCCGAGCAGCGGGCGCTCGGCAACCTCGCGGTCGCCCTCGGCACCCTCGGCCGGCTGGAGGAGGCCGTCGACTGCCACACCCGGCTCGGCGCGCTGGCCCGCCAGGCCGGGGACCGGGAGGGCGAGGCGTCGGTGCTGTCCGGGCTGGCCGAGGTGTACGTGGACATGGGCAGGCTGGACGAGGCCGAGCGGCTGGCCGCCGGGGCGTACGAGGAGATGCGCCGCAGCGGGTACCGCAGCATGGAGGGCGACGCGCTGGTCGTGCTGGCCAAGGTGCACGCCGAGCGGGGCGAGCCGGAGAAGGCCACCGAGCTGGCGGAGGCGGCCCGGCAGGTCGCGGTCGAGCTGGGCCACCACTGGATCGAGGAGCAGGCCGAGTCCGTGCTGGCCGCCGCCGCCGTGCGGCTCGGCGCGTACCAGGACGCGGGCGAGCACCTGCGCCGCCTGCTCGACCTCAGCCTGGCCTCGGGCAACACGTTCGCGGAGGCGGAGGCGCGGATCACCAGGGCGCGGGTGGCGGCGGCGCTGGGCCGGCCGGAGGCGGCGCTGGCGGAGGCCCGGCGCGCGCTCGCCCTGGCCCACCAGCGCGGGTACCGGGTGCTCGAGGCCGACGCGCTGCTGGCGCTGGCCGCGCTGCACCGGGACCGGGGCGAGCCGGCCGCCGCGGCCACCCACGCCGGCCGGGCGCTCGCGCTGGCCAGGGAGAGCCGGGCCGGCCTGCGCGAGGCCGCGGCGCGGCGGCTGCTCGACGGACCGGCCACCCCGTCGAGCTGATTTCTGCCCCGGCGCCACCGCGGCGCCCTGGGGCGGCGACTCCACCTCCCCGCCGGCCGGCACCAGCGGGAAGGTGTTCTTCACCGGCACGGACGGCAATCCCTACGGCGAGGTGGCGAACCTGGAGGAACCGCGACCGGGCCTTCCCGCGCCACTCCCGCCAGCCGGGGTGACGTGGGATGGTGCGTTCCATGGGGTACGACGTCGCCGCGATCCGCGCGCACTTCCCGGCACTGGCGGAGGGGGCCGCGCACTTCGACGCGCCCGGTGGCAGCCAGGTCCCGGTGGAGGTGGCCGAGGCGGTCGCCGGGATGCTCACCGCGGCCGTCGCCAACCTCGGCCGGCGGACACCGGCCGAGCGCAGGGCCACCGACTCCGTGATCGCCGCCAGGCGGGCCATGGCCGACCTGCTCGGCGCCGACCCGGCCGGCATCGTGTTCGGCCGCAGCATGACGCAGCTCACCTACGAGGTGTCCCGCGCGCTGGCCAAGGACTGGCGGCCCGGCGACGAGGTCGTGGTCACCCGGATGGACCACGACGCGAACATCCGACCGTGGGTGCAGGCCGCCGCGGCCGCCGGCGCGACCGTGCGCTGGGTCGGCTTCGACCCGGCCACCGCCGAACTGCGCACCGGGGACGTGGCGGCCGCGCTGTCCGCACGGACCCGGCTGGTCGCCGTGACCGGCGCGTCCAACCTGCTCGGCACCAGGCCGGACGTGCCGGCGATCGCCGCCGCCGCGCACTCGGCCGGCGCGCTGTGCTACGTGGACGGCGTGCACCTCACCCCGCACGCGGCGGTCGACATGGCCACCCTCGGCGCGGACTTCTACGCCTGCTCGCCGTACAAGTTCTGCGGCCCGCACCTGGGCGTGCTGGCCGCCGCGCCGGAGCTGCTGGAGCGCCTGCACCCGGACAAGCTGCTGCCGTCCGCGGACACCGTGCCGGAGCGGTTCGAGTTCGGGACGCTGCCGTACGAGTCGCTGGCCGGAGTCACCGCGGCCGTCGACTTCCTCGCCGGGCTCGACGGCGCGGCCGGCGA
Source organism: Mycobacteriales bacterium (assembly GCA_045806985.1). Classification (GTDB taxonomy): domain Bacteria; phylum Actinomycetota; class Actinomycetes; order Mycobacteriales; family JBJMIH01; genus JBJMIH01. The sequence goes on from JBJMIH010000135.1 coordinate 21,549, forward strand.
CGCGCCGGATGGCGGCGACCGGCGGGAGCGGCTGCTGCGCTCGTTCGCCGAGCTGGAGCGGCACGAGGCCGCGCTGCTGGACCGGCTGGAGCACGGCCTGGCCGCGATCGGCGGGATCACCGTGCACAGCCGCGCGCCCGCGCGCACCCCGCTGGCGCTGTTCTCGGTGGACGGCGTGCCGGCGCCGGTCGTCGCCGACCACCTGGCCGGCGCCGGCGTGAACGCGCCCGCCGGCACGTTCTACGCGGTCGAGTGCGCGCGGGTGCTGGGCCTCGGTCCGGACGGCGCCGTCCGCGCCGGCACCGCCCCGTACACCGACACCACCGACGTCGACCGCCTGCTCGCCGCCCTGTCGACTCTCGACGCCGCCCGTACCTGACGCGTGGACGCCGAGGTCGCCTTCTAGCCCGCGGGCTCCCCGTCGAGCTGGCCGACCCACCACTCGGAGGCGGTGGTCAGCCCGGCCGCCGCCAGCGCGGCCCGTTTCGGCTCGTCCAGGTGGGCGGTGACGACGACGATCTGGGCGGCGCCGCGCTCCCGGGCGGCCCGCGACACCGCGCGCAGCAGGTCGACCCCGACGGTCGGCCAGTCCGCCGCGTCGGCGACGGCGAAGTCGTCCAGCAGGCACGTCGCGCCGCCCGGGTCGTACACGGGCGGCGCCGGGACGAGCCTGCCGATCGCGTAGCCGGTCAGTGCGCCGCCGGTGGTCGCGACCAGCGTGATGACCGCCTCGTCGTCGACCAGCGTGCGCAGGAAGGGCCGCTGCCGCTCGACCGCGTCCGCCGCGGGCCGCCAGAACACCGGCTGGTACGCGGCGTACGCCCGGCGCCGCGCGTCCGCCAGCGCGAGGATGGCCTCCACGTCCTCACCCGTCGCCACCTTGATCGTCATGGCCGTCAACGCTACCGGGGCCGCTGCTCCCGGGCGGTCCATGTCCCCGGCGGTTGACCTGAACCCTGGTTGAGGTTGGAGGGTGGGGTCATGCGAGTGATCGAGGTGACGGAGTTCGGCGGGCCGGAGGTGCTGGTGCCGCGGGAGGTGCCGGAGCCGGTGGCCGGGGCCGGGCAGGTCCTGGTCGCGGTGGCCGCCGCCGACGTGCTGTTCGTGGAGACCCAGGTCAGGCGGGGGTGGGGCCGGGAGTTCTTCCCGGTCGAGCCGCCGTACGTGCCCGGCGGCGGGGTGTCGGGGACCGTCGAGGCCGCCGGCGAGGGAGTCGATCCCGGCTGGGTCGGGCGGCGGGTGCTGGCCCGGACCGACGGCGGCGGGTACGCGGAGCGCGTGGTCGTGCCGGCGGAGGGGCTGGTGCCGGTGCCGGACGGGCTCGACCTTCGGACGGCGGCGGCGCTGCTGCACGACGGGAGCACGGCGTTCCGGCTGTTCGAACTGGCCGGGGTGCGGGCCGGGGAGTGGGTGCTGGTGACCGCCGCCGGCGGGGGCGCCGGGACGTTGCTGGTACAGCTGGCGCACGCGGCCGGGGCGCACGTGGTGGCGGCCGCCCGGGGTGAGCGCAAGCTGGAGCTGCTCCGCGAGCTGGGCGCGGAGGTGGCCGTCGACTACACCACGCCGGGCTGGGCCGAGCGGGTACGGGAAGCCACCGGCGGCGCCGGGCCGGCGGTGGTGTTCGACGGGGCCGGCACCGAGGTGGGCGCGCGGGCGTTCGGCGTCACCGCCGACGGCGGCCGGGTGTGGGCGTACGGCGCGCCGAGCGGCGGGTTCGCGACCATCGACACGGCCGAGGCGGACCGGCGCGGCATCACCGTCCGCGGCATCGAGCAGATCCGCGTCGCGCCCGGCGAGCCGGTGCCGGGGATGCCGGACGTGCTGGCGGCGGCGGCGGACGGCCGGGTACGCCCGGTCATCGGCCAGACGTTCCCGCTGGAGAAGGCCGCCGACGCGCACGCCGCGATCGAGGCCCGCGAGGTCGTCGGGAAGACGCTCCTTATTACCTAGGGACTACCGAATTACCTAGGGACTACCGACCTGCCGCCCGAGGTGGTCCGCGTCGTGCCGCGGCTCACGCCGGAGCGGCTCAACCACCGCGAGCTCACCTGAGCTCGTCGGCGAGCAGGTCCATGAGCAGGCCGTCGTGCCAGCCGCGACCGTCGGCGTCCCGCTCGTACCGCCGCATCACGCCGACCGGCCGGAAGCCCACCGCCGCGTAGCAGCGGATCGCCGCCGCGTTGTCGGCGGCGGGGTCGATGGTGAGCCGGTGGTGGCCGCGGTCGCGCACCAGGTGGCGGGCGACGGTGCGGACCGCGTCCCGGCCGAGGCCGCGCCCGTGCACTGCCGGGTCGAGGAAGATGTCGATCGAGGCGTGCCGGTACGCCGGCTCGTCCTCCTCGCCGTACTGGACCAGCCCGGCCACCACCCCGTCCACCAGCACGGTGAACCGGACCGTCGCCGGGTCGTCGAACGGCCAGCCCGGGGTCTGTCCCTCGTCGCCCCACCGCCGCCAGACCTCGGGGGTGCGCAGGATCCGGCGCAGTTCGGGCACGTGCCCGGCCGCCACCGGAACCAGGACCACCCGCTCTCCGTTCAACGTGAGATCGTCGCCCATCCGGACATCTTAAATAACAGGCCCGAACGAGTCGCGATCAAGACACTCCGGAGATTGGCGACGACGTCAGCCGGACGCGTATCCTGCCGCTGACGGAGCGGGCGTGTACTGAGCTGCGAGAAGAGGGGCTGCACCATGTCGGAACTCGACCTCGGTTCGAGCGCAACACCCACCACGCCGGCGCCCGCGTCACCCGGCACCGACCTTGTCCTCCAGCCGCCCGCGCCGGTCGTGGTGATCGAGAAGGAACAGGCCGCCGGCGCGGTGCCGGTGGACGACGCCAAGCAGGCCGAACTGCGTGCCAAGGCCGAGGCGTTCGCCGCCGAGCTGGCCGCCATCGACACCCGTTCGCCGGCGTTCGCGCAGAAGGTGAACTCGATCACCACGATGGGCGACAGCGAGATGCGCTCCTCCGCCGCCGTGTCCAGCCGGATGCTGGAGCGCCCGGCCGCCGCGATGAACGCCCACCGGGGCCGCGGCACGCCCGGCGACGCCCAGACCCGGGTCGCGAACACCCTGGTCGACCTGCGTACCACGGTCACCGAGCTGGACCCGAACCGCGCCGACCTGACCGGGGCCAAGAAGGTCCTCAAGTGGCTGCCGGGCGGGGACAGGATCCAGCGGTACTTCGCCAAGTACGAGTCCGCGCAGAGCCACCTGAACGCGATCATCAAGTCGCTCGAGTCCGGTCAGGACGAGCTGCGCAAGGACAACGCGGCCATCGAGACCGAGAAAGCCAACATGTGGACGACGATGGGCAAGCTGAGCGAGTACAACCAGCTCGCCGCCGCCCTGGACACCGCCGTCGCGCAGAAGGTCGCCGAGCTGGAGGCCGCCGGCAGGACCGAGGACGCCAACACGCTCAAGTCCGACGCGCTGTTCCCGATCCGCCAGCGCCGGCAGGACATCATGACCCAGATGGCCGTGGCCGTGCAGGGTTACATGGCCCTCGACCTGGTCAGGAAGAACAACCTCGAGCTGATCAAGGGTGTCGACAGGGCGCAGACCACGACGATCTCCGCGCTGCGCACCGCGGTCATCGTGTCCCAGGCGCTCGCCCGGCAGAAGCTCGTCCTCGATCAGATCACCGCGCTGAACACGGTCACCTCGAACCTCATCGAGTCCACGTCCGAGCAGCTCCGGGTGCAGGGCACGCAGATCAACCAGCAGGCCGCCAGCACCACCATCGACGTCGAGAAGCTCCAGGCCGCGTTCAACAACGTGTTCCAGGCCATGGACGCGCTCGACACGTTCCGCGCGCAGGCCGTGGACAGCATGGCGCAGACCGTCAACGCGCTGGAGGGTCAGATCGAGCGCGCCAAGCCGTACCTGGAGCGGACCCGCCGCGGCGAGGTGACCGGCGGCTGACCCGTCCCGCCGCGGTAACGTCAAGCACCTTTGAGCTCGGTGAGGACAGCGGCAGTGCAGTGGTTCCGGAGAGGGCGCGACCGCGAGCGCGAGCGCGAGTCGCCCACCCCGGCCGCCGCGGACGGGGACAGCCCGGCGGCGCTGCGGGAGGCGATGTACCGGCTCAACCGGTACATCAACAGGAACTCGGGCCGGCTGCCGGTCGAATCGGTGGTGGCCGCCCGGCAGGTGACCGACGTGACCCGCGAGATCATCGACACGTCCGAGGTTCGCGACCTGGACATCTACGCGGTGATCTCGGTCAAGGGCATCCTCACCGACTACCTGCCCACCACGCTCCAGCGGTACCTCGCCCTCGACCCGAGCACGGTGACGGTGGCCCGGCCGTCCGGCGGCAACCCGCGGGACTCGCTGCGCGAGCAGCTCGAGTCGCTGATTGACGCCGCGTCGAACGTGCTGGTGGCGACCCACGAGCAGGACGCGGACGCGCTGATCACGCAGGGCAACTTCCTGCGGACGAAGTTCTCCGGATCGGACTTGGATCTGTAGATGGCAGCAGTGATGAAGCGCGGCTCGAACGCCGCTCTCAGCAGGGAGATCCCCGGCCTGCGCGGGGTCGTGCTGGGCGTGAAGTGGGACGCGGGTCCCGAACGGCCGCTCGCCGACAACCTCGTCATGGCCACGATCCTGTGCGACGCGAACAGCAGGGCCCTGTCCGACGAGCACTTCGTGTTCTTCAACCAGCTCAGCTCGCCCGAGCTGTCGGTCACCCAGCTCGAACAGGCGCTCGGCGGCGACGAGGAACAGGTCGAGGTCGACCTCGACCAGGTGCCGGCCGAGGTGCAGCGGATCGTCGTCATCCTGTACATCAACGAGGGCGCGGCGCAGCGGCGCACGCTCGGCCGACTCAAGGGCTGCGTGGTCCGGGTGCTGAACCTGGCCGACAACGCCGAGCTGGTCCGGTCCGAGGACTTCGCGCCCGCGCTGACCTCGGAGACGGCGATCACCCTCGGCGAGCTGTACCGGCACGAGGGCGGCTGGAAGTTCAAGGTGATCGGCGCCGGGTACGCCTCCGGGATCAAGGGCATCGCGGCCGAGTACGGGTTGGGGCTGTGATCCGGCCCGGCCCGGAGGGCGCGCCGCCCCGCCACGACCTGCCGTACCTGCGCCGCCGGTCCCGGTCGCGGCTGCCGCGCCCGGCCACCGCCGCCGGCGGCGGCACGGCGCCGGACACCCGCCAGGCGCTGGCGGACTTCATCTCCTCGCGCGGGCCGCACCCGCGCCACGGGGTCGGGCCCGCCACCCCGCCGGCCGCCGACAGCTCGCTCGACCTCTCCGCGCCCGCGACCCCGCCGGCCACTCCCGCACCGCCCCGGCCCGCCGCCGACAGCTCGCTGGACCTGTCCACGCCGTCCGCCCCGCCGCCACCGCCGGCCGCCGACAC
>JBJMIH010000136.1:0-50250 GCA_045806985.1 Mycobacteriales bacterium
AACAAGCAGCCCGGCGCGGTCGTGCTGTACACCTTCTACACCGAGGCGGGGCAGCCGAGGTTCGACCTCATCGCCGCGTTCTCGCTGGTGTACTCGCTGCCGGTGGTGCTGCTCTACCTGTTCGTGAGCCGACGGTACGGCTTCCGGTTCCACGGAGGGATCAAGCGCTGATGGCAGAGATCGAGCTGCGCGCCCTGACCAAGGTCTACCCGAACGGGGTGCGGGCGGTCGACTCGCTGGACCTGACGATCGTCGACGGCGAGTTCTTCGCGCTGCTCGGCCCGTCCGGCTGCGGCAAGACCACGCTGCTGCGTACGATCGCCGGGCTGGAGCCGGCCACCGGCGGCCGGCTGCTGATCGGCGGCAAGGACGTGACCACGATCCCGCCCGGCGCGCGCGACGTGGCAATGGTGTTCCAGGACTACGCGCTGTTCCCGCACATGAGCGTGGTGGACAACATCGCGTACCCGCTGCGGCTGCGCAAGGTCGGCAAGGGCGAGCGGCGGGCCAAGGCCGCCGACGTCGGGTCCAGCCTGAGCCTGGCCGAGCTGATGGAGCGCCGGCCGGCCCAGCTGTCCGGCGGCCAGCAGCAGCGGGTGGCGCTGGCCAGGGCGATCGCCTGCCGGCCGCAGGTCTTCCTGTTCGACGAGCCACTGTCCAACCTGGACGCCCGGCTGCGGCTGGAGGCGCGCACGTTCCTCAAGAAACTCCAGAAGGAACTGGGCGTCACCACGGTGTTCGTGACCCACGACCAGGCCGAGGCGTTGGCCCTGTCGGACCGGATGGCGGTCATGGAGGCCGGCCGGATCCGGCAGGTCGGCACGCCGCGCGAGGTCTTCAACCGGCCGGCGAACCTGTTCGTCGCCAACTTCATCGGCTCGACGCCGATGAACACCCTGGACGGGGTGGCGGAGCAGGGCGGGGTGCGGGTCGCCGGCGTGCGGCTGCCGCTGCCGGACTGGGCGGCCCCGCACGTCACCGACGGCGAGAAGCTGACCTGGGCGGCGCGGCCGGAGTACCTGCGGTACGCCGATCCGGACGCCGACGGCGCCGTACCTGAACAGGCACTGCGCGGCGAGGTGACGATCCTGGAGCACCTCGGGGTCACCTCGCTGGTCACGCTGACTCTCACGGACGGCACGTCCGTGCAGGTCACGGTGCCGGAGGAGAAGGAGCCGGCGATCGGCTCGCCCGGCGCCGTCGTCGCCAACCCGGACCGGGTGCTGCTCTACCGGCTGGACGACGGCGAACTGGTGGGGAACCCGGCATGACGCGCCTCGAGGGCCGGTGGACCCGGGACGACCGGGCCGACTCGGTGTACCAGTACGTGCCCTTCGAGGTGCCGGCCGGAGCGCGGGCGGTACGGGTGGTGCTGGAGTACTCCGGCGGCGTGCTCGACCTGGGCTGCTTCGGGCCGGGCGGCACGTTCCGCGGCTGGTCGGGCGGGGCACGGGACCGCTTCGTGATCGCGGCGGACGCGGCGACGCCGGGCTACCTGCCCGGGCCGGTCGAGGCCGGCGAGTGGCACGTCGCGCTGGGCCTGCACCGGGTGCCGGCGGACGGGATGCCGTACGCGCTCACCATCGAGACCGGCGACTTCGGGCCGGACCCGCTGCCGGCCGCGCCGCCGGCCCCGGACCGGCCGCCGCGCCGGGAACTGCCCGGGATCGACGGGATGCGCTGGTACGCCGGTGACCTGCACACCCACACGCTGCACTCGGACGGCGCGCTCAGCCTGGAGGGGCTGGCCGAGCTGGTGGTGCGGCGCGGGCTGGACTTCTGCGCGGTCACCGACCACAACACGGTCAGCCACCATCCGCACCTGCCCGGGGTGGGCGCGCGGTACGGCGTCGCGCTGCTGCCCGGGCAGGAAGTGACGACCGCGTACGGGCACGCCAACGCGTTCGGCGACATCGGCTGGGTGGACTTCCGGCAACCGGCCGACGAGTGGCTGGCGCACGCGGCCGGCAACGGCGGGCTGCTGTCGGTGAACCACCCGCTCGGCGGCGACTGCTGCTGGCGGCAGCCGATGACCGGCAAGCCGCACCTGGCCGAGGTGTGGCACTGGTCGTGGCTCGCCCCGAACTGGGGCGGCCCGCTGGCCTGGTGGGAGGCTGCCGGCCGGGACATCACGCCGGTGGGCGGCAGCGACTGGCACCGGCCCGGCGACGACATGCCGCCCGGCGAGCCCACCACCTGGGTACTCGCCACCGACGCCGGCCCGGACGCCATCCTGGCCGGCCTGCACGCCGGCCGTACCGCCATCTCCGCCGACCGCGCCGCCCCGCTGCTGCTCCGGCTCGGCGACGAGTTCCTCGCCCTGGACGCCGACGGCTCCCTCCTGGTCAGCCCGGAAGGCCGCCGCACCCCCGTCCGCGGCGCCCGCGCCACCCTCCCCGCCGCCCCCGGCCCGCACCTCCTCGAAACCCCCGACGGCGCCAGGGTCGCCCTCTGCGGTTAGGTTGCCCGGCATGGAGCTGACCGAGACCGACCTGGACCTGGGCGGCGGCCGGACGCTGCACGTGTACGACACGGGCGCCGGCGATCTCGCCCTGCTCTGGCACCACGGGACGCCGAACACCGGCGCGCCGCCGGCGCCGCTGTTCCCCGCCGCCGAGCGGCTCGGGATCCGCTGGGTGGGCTACGACCGGCCCGGGTACGGCGGCTCCACTCCGGTCCCCGGCGGCCGGGACCTGGCGACGGCGGCGACGTACGGGGCGGCCGTCGCCGACGCGCTCGGTATCGAGCGGTTCGCGGTGATGGGCCACTCCGGTGGCGGCTCGCACGCGCTGGCGTGTGCCGCGCTGCTGCCCGACCGGGTGCTGGCCGCGGTCAGCGTGGCCGGGCTGGCGCCGTACGGTGCCGACGGGCTCGACTGGTTCGCCGGCATGGCCGACTCCGGCGTGGCCTCGCTGCGGGCCGCCGTCGCCGGCCGTGCCGCCAAGGAGCGGCACGAGGCGTCGGACGAGGAGCGCGACATGGGCTTCACCCCCGCCGACCTCGCCGCCTTCGAGGGCGACTGGGGCTGGTTCGGCTCGGTGGTCGGCCCGGCCCTGGCCGGCGGCAAGGGCGGCCTCATCGACGACGACCTCGCCTACGTCGCCCCGTGGCAGTGCGACCCGGCCCGGATCACCGCGCCCACCCTGCTCGTGCACGGCGAGGAGGACCGCGTCGTCCCGGCCGCGCACGCCCGCTGGCTGGCCGCCCGCATCTCCGGGGCCGAACTCCGGCTCAGCCCCGCCGACAGCCACATCTCGATCCTCAACTCCGCCGAACCCACCCTCACCTGGCTCCGCGCCCACACCCCCTGACCACTACCTCGGGTCGAAGGACACGTGCCGGCTCAAAGGAGCTTGCCGAGCTCCTCCGGCGTCAAACCCACATCCTGGAGGATCGAGCGCAACGTCCCTTTCGGCACATCTCTGCCGGCATGTACGGGAACGGTGGTGGCGCGTCCGTCCGGGTGCTTCAGGCGCTGGTGACTGCCCTTCACCCTGGTGACAGCAAAGCCCGCTGCCTTGAGCGCTCTCACCAGTTCGTCCCCGCGTACCGCCGGAACCGGCGGCATCAGGCGACCTCGAGATCCAAGCTCTGTGCGAGCTGGGCCGGCACCCCGTCCTCTTCCAGGACCATCAGGACTGCCTCGCGCAGATCGGCGACGGCTTCTTCGGGTGTGGCTCCGTTCCCGTTGGCGCCGCCGCTCGAGCCGAGCCACGCGTGCGCGCACCACACGCCATCCTCATCCTGCTCGACCGTGTACGGGACATGTACCTTCGTCACACGTCCAAATGTACGCGACCGCGATCTCCGACGTAAGCGTCGCCAGCGCGGGGGCGGGCGGGTCCGGTTGATGGTGGATCAGCCGAGCAGGGGGAAGTGGGTGGCGAGGGGGCCGAGGGCGGTCCGGTCGGCGTCGGTGAGCGGGAGGCGGCCGGTGCCCTTGAGGGCGTACTCGGTGTCGTCCCAGGTGGGCGGGGGCTCGCCGGGGAGGAGGCCGTCGAGGGTGCGGCGGACCAGGGCGAGCGGGGCGGGCGCCGGCCCGGGCAGGTCGAGCAGGTCGAGGTGGTGGACGGCCGCCTCCACCACCAGCGTGCCGATGAAGTCGGGCACGGTGAGGACGTGACCCTGCGTGGTCACGTGCTCGTGCGGGCACGCCTCCGCCGCCCGCACCGCCGCGGCGGACGTCTCGGTCCACTCGTGCGCCACGATGTCGGGCCGGCCGTACGCGGCGGTCGCGTCCTGGACGAACCGTGCCGTCGCCCGCGCGATGTCGTTCGCGGGCCGGAACGGCCGCCAGTACGTCGCGTAGCCCACGTCGGGCGGTCCGCCGGCCGGGCTGGCGAAGGCCACCAGCGCCCGGCGGGCATCCGCGAGGACGTGGTACATCAGCTCCAGCACGTTCCAGCCGGCGCACCGGGTGGGGCCCGCCAGCGCGGTCCGGTCCAGGCCGGTCACCACACGCGTCAGGTCCCGGTACGCGGTGGCCAGCGCCGGCAGTGCCTCGTCGCGGCTGAGGTGGTCCATCCGCGCGTCACCGCACCAGCCGGAGGGTGGCGATCTGCCAGGGCCGCAGCGGCACCTGCACGGTCCCGTCGCCGCCGGCCGCCACCGTGCCGAGCTCCTCGCCGCGCAGGTCCACCAGCACGGCGTGGCGCAGCCCGGCGTACCGGACCACCGCCACCGTGGGGGCGTCCGCGAACGACGACACCCGCAGCTCGAGGTGGTCGCCGTGCTGGCGGAGGCTGCTCATCCGCACCCCGGCGCCGGTCACCTCCAGTCCGGCCACCGCCCGCAGCGGCCCGTCCGCCGGTCCGGTGCCCGGCACGGCCAGCAGGTCGTACCGGAACGCGTCGGCCCGCGCCGGCACCCCGGCCTCCTGCCAGCCGGCCCCCGGCGGCAGCGGTAGCACGCCGAACTCCCAGCGGTGCTCGCCCAGCTCCTGCGCCTCGGGTGTCGCCGTCTCCGGCCCGGCCGGCATCGCCCGGTACGGGTGCACGTTCCTGCTGATCTGGCCGACCGCCCGCACCAGCGTGAGCGCCAGCTCGCGGCCGCCGTCGACCAGCTCGTACTCGACCGGGCTCGAGGTCAGCACCGCCGCGCCACCCGCCACCACGAAGCTCTCCGCCGGGAACGTCGGCACCGGCTCCTCGCCGCTCCCGCCCTCGTTGACCAGCCCCCGCTCGACCACGGCGAACTGCCCGTCCGCCGCCGATCCGCTGGCCGCCGCCGGCAGCGGCACGTGCATCCGCAGCCGGTGGTCGCCGGTCGGGTTGCGGAACGACACCCCCAGGTACACCACCGGGTCGCCGGCCTTGAGCTCGGCGATCAGGTCCACCGCGGCGCGCTCGCCACCCCACCGGTACTCCCGCCGGACGAACACCACGTTCACCAGCGGCCGGTGGATCCGGTGCACCTGCACGCTCTCCACGGCCGCGCTGGCGGCGGCGCCTTCCGCTGGCGGCGCGTAGTTGTACAGGTCGCCGGTGTCCGGGCCGTGCACGATCCGGCCCACGCCGTCCATGACCACCCCGTCCGCGGTGTGGATGGACAGCGAGCCGTCGCCGTTCGGCGCCACCGACACCAGGCCGTTGCTCACCGCCCACGCCGGCGGCGCCGGCTCCTCGGCCGCCGCCTCGACCGGCCGGACGGCGACCCAGCCGAGCGGCGGCAGCGGCACCGGCGCCGTGACCAGCCGCCGCGGCTCCTCGATCACCCGCCACGTCCAGACGCCGTCCACCGCGACCGCGCGGACCTCCTCGGCGTGCCGGCCGATCGGCACCACCGTCTCCGACCGCCCGCCCACGTGGAAGGTGAGCCTCCGGCCGGCCGCGTCCAGCTCGATCGCCTGGATCACCCGGTTGAAGCACTCCTGGCCGTACACCCGGTCGAACACGGACGGCAGCGCCTCGTACCCCATCGTCTCCTCGGTGAGCAGCCGGCTGTTGCGCTGCACCTCCTGGGTGGGCACGCTCGTGCCGTCGGGCATTTCGAGCGCCACTCCCGGCCACTCCTCCGGCACCGGCACCTCCAGCCGTGCCCATCCGGTGTGGACGGTCGGCAGCGGGTTGACGAGCAGCGTCGCGTCGGCCGGCGCCTCGGCCGCCAGCTCGCGCAGCACCCGGTCGCGGACGGCCTCGCCGAGCTGGCGGCCCTCGGCGATGCGGGCCGCGACCTGCTGGGCGGTGTCGTCGCTGCCGCAGCCGGTGATCGAGTCGTGCCCGGAGGAGTCGACCAGCCGCCGCCAGGCCATGTCCAGGTACCGGCGCGGGAACTCCCCGCCGTACAGCGCGGCCAGCGGCTCGGCGTACCGGGCCACCGTGGCCTCGGCCGCGGCCATCGCCTGCTTCAGCCGGGTCCGCGCCGACAGCACGCCGGGCAGCAGGTTGGCCCTGGCGTGGCTGCGCAGCTCGCCGCGGTGTTCCGGCAGCCCGTCGACACCCTGCGCGGTCACGTACTCGTCCAGGGTCGCCAGCCGGGCGTCCAGGCCGAGCCGCCCGACCAGTTCGGACAGCCCGGCGACCGGGGCGGAGTGGTCGGCGCCGTACATGGCGAGCAGGTCGTCGTCGCCGAACCAGCCGCGGTACCGGTCCTCGAACAGCTTGGCCCGCTCGGCCAGCTGGTCGGGATCGGCGAACAGGTCGGCGGCGTTGCCGTAGCCGTCCGGCAGGTACTCGACCCGCACGGCGGTGCCGTCCGGCGCCGACCACACGAAGCCGTGCCGGTCGATCGCGGCCGGCACCCCGCGCCACAGGCAGGCGTGCGCGAACCCGGCCTGCCGCAGGATCTGCGGGAGCTGCGCCGTGTGACCGAACGAGTCCGGAAGGTAGCCGACCGGCATCAGCCGGCCCAGCTCCTCGGCCCGCGCCCTGCCCATCTCCAGGTTGCGGATGATGTTCTCGCCGGAGACGAGGAAGCTGTCCAGCAGGATCCGCCACGGCCCCACCGCCAGCCGCCCCTCGGCGACCAGCCGGCGTACCAGCGGTTCCCGCTCCGGCCGCAGCTCCAGGTAGTCGTCGATCGCCGCGGTCTGCCCGTCCAGGGTGAACCGGAACGCCGGATCGGCCTCGGCCCGGGACACCACCCCGTCGAGCAGGTCGACCAGGCGGAGCCGGAACCGCTGGAACGGCTCGTACCATTCCCGGTCCCAGTGCGTGTGCGGAACGAGGTAGAGGACGGGCATGGCGCGGACGTTACCTGGCGGTCAGCGGTAGCGCACGGTCGGATCGTCGGGCGGGTACGGCGGCCGGACCGGCGGGAACTGCACGGTCGGCGGGTCCTGTGCCGGCCGGTATCCGCCCTGCGACGGGTAGTAGGCGGGCGGCGGCGGGTACGGCTGCCGCCGCGGCGGGTGCTGCTGTTGCTGGGGGTACTGCTGCTGTGGGGGGTACTGCGGAGGGTAGGGCGGCGGTTGCTGCCGCTCGTACGGCGGCGGGTACTGCTGCTGCGTCGGGTACTCTGCCGGCGGTTCGTCGGGGTCGCGGAAGCCGAGCGCCAGCCCGATCGTCTCGCGCGGCAGCACCCGCCACAGCGCGGCGCACGTCAACCCCACCCCGACCAGGCCGGCGATCAGGCCGAGCGAGACCAGGTCGAGGCCGGGCGGGCTGGGCAGGTGCAGCGCCAGCCAGAACGCGCCGCCGGCGAACATCAGCCGCGGCCCGAGCCCCAGCAGGTGCGGGACGCGTACCCGCCGTGCCGCCGCGAACTGCGCGACCAGCAGCGCCGCGCCGCCGGAGACGATCGCCACCCAGCCGAGCGCCGGCACGTCGACGTGCTTGACCAGCCAGCGGTAGTGCACGTGGACCGCGGAGATCAGCACGATCCCGGCGACCATCAGCGGAAGTCCGGAGAGCCGGCGCACGGCCGTTCTCCTCTCGTCCGACTACGCGTGTGTGCGGGGCCCAGTGTCCCACGCGGGCCGACCTGCCCTAGAACGCCTCCTCCGGCAGCTCCATCACCTCGAGCGTGGTGGACTGGAGCACCTGGAGTCGCGCGTGCAGCTCGGGCAGCACGGTCGCCGCGTAGAACCGGCAGGACGCCACCTTGCCCTCGTAGAACGCACGGTCGCGATCGCCCGTTCCACGGTCCAGCGCGGCCAGTGCCACCTCGGCCTGGCGTACCAGCAGCCAGCCGATCACCAGGTCGCCGAGGCTCATCAGCAGCCGGGTGGCGTTCAGGCCGACCTTGTAGATGTTGCGCGGGTCGTCCTGGGCCGCGGTCAGCCAGCCGATCAGCCCGCCGATCATCTGCTGGACGTCGCCGAGCGCGGCGCCGAGCAGCGCCCGCTCCTCCTTCAGCCGGCCGTTGCCGCCCTCGGCGTCGACGGTCTGCTGGATCTCCCCGGCCAGGTAGGTCAGCGCCTTGCCCTGGTCCTTGACGATCTTGCGGAAGAACAGGTCCTGGGCCTGGATGCCGGTCGTGCCCTCGTACAGGGTGTCGATCTTGGCGTCGCGGATGTACTGCTCGATCGGGTAGTCCTGAAGGTAGCCGGAGCCGCCCAGCGTCTGCAGCGACAGCGCGAGCAGCTCGTAGGAGCGCTCCGAGCCGACGCCCTTGACCACCGGCAGCAGCAGGTCGTTGACCCGCTCGGCCAGGTCGTCGGGCTCGCCGCCGGCCTTGGCCAGCCGGGCCGTGTCCTGGAACGACGCGGTGTACATGACCAGCGCCCGCATGCCCTCGGCGTAGGACTTCTGCAGCATCAGCATCCGGCGCACGTCCGGGTGGTGCAGGATCGTGACGCGCGGCGCGGTCTTGTCGGCGGCCTGGGTCAGGTCGGCGCCCTGGGCGCGGGTCTTCGCATACTCCAGCGCGTTCAGGTACCCGGTGGACAGGGTGGCGATCGCCTTGGTGCCGACCATCATCCGGGCGTACTCGATGACCTCGAACATCTGCCGGATGCCGTCGTGCACCTCGCCGACGAGCCAGCCGACGGCCGGCTCACGCTCGCCGAAGGTGAGCTCGCAGGTGGTGGAGGCCTTCAGGCCCATCTTGTGCTCGACGTTGGTGACGTAGACGCCGTTGCGCGCGCCGAGCTCGCCGGTCTCCAGGTCGAAGTGGAACTTGGGGACGACGAACAGCGACAGGCCCTTGGTACCGGGCCCGTGCCCCTCGGGCCGGGCGAGTACCAGGTGGACGATGTTCTCGGACAGGTCGTGCTCGGCGGAGGTGATGAACCGCTTCACGCCCTCCAGGTGCCAGGAGCCGTCGTCCTGCCGGACCGCCTTCGTCCGGCCGGCGCCCACGTCGGAGCCGGCGTCGGGCTCGGTGAGCACCATCGTGGCGGTCCAGGCGCGCTCGATGATGCGCTGGGCGATCTTCTTGTCACGCTCGGTGCCGAGCCGGTCGAGGATGCGCGCGAAGCCGGGGCCGGACATGTACAGGAACGCGGCCGGGTTCGCGCCGAGCATCATCTCGCCGAGCGCCCACCGCAGCATGGCCGGCGCCCCGTACCCGCCGAGGTGTTCCGGCAGGTCGAGCCGCCACCACTCGCCGGCCCAGAGGGCGGCGTAGGAGTCCTTGAGCGACTGCGGCAGCGTCACCGAGTGGGTCTCCGGGTCGAAGACCGGCGGGTTCCGGTCGGCGTCCACGAAGGACTCCGCGAACGGCCCGGTGGCGATCTCCTCGACCGCCGTCAGCACGTCCCGCGCCGCGTCGGTGTCGAGCTGGGAGAACGGCCCGTGGCCCAGGAACCTGTCGGCGCCGAAGACCTCGAACAGGTTGAACTCGATGTCGCGCAGGTTGCTCTTGTAGTGACCCATGGCCTCGCCCCTCTGCCAGGCGGGCAGCCCTCTGCCGCTGCCCTCCGTCGCCCTACTGGCCAGTAACCACTTCATATTACCTGTCAGTAGTACCGGCTGGTAAGGCTGCGGGGGTGTGACGGAAAGTACAGTCGGATAGTAGTCAGCGGGGACGAAGGCGCTGCGGCCGCCCAGGGAGGTGGAAACCACCCAAATGCCGCTCCGCGTCGGCTCCGCCCAGATACTCGGCGGCCATCAGCGCGATGTCGTCCGCGAACTGCCCGTCCACCCATTCACGCAAGGCCTGGTCCAGCAGGTACAGGCCGTGGTCCACGGTGCCCCGGCCGAGCAGCGTGCCCGCCTTGTCCTCCACCGGGAAGAACTCGCCATCCCGGCGCGCTTCGCCCAGCCCGTCCGTGTACAGCAACAGCCGGTCACCGGGCTCCAGCCGCTCCGTGCGCGGGGCCGGCGTCGGCACCAGCCCCAGCGGCGGCACCGGCGACGGCGGCTCCAGCGACTTGATCGATCCCTCGCGCAGCAGCAGCGGCGCGGGATGTCCGCAGTTCAGGACCGTCAGTTGGCCGCCGCGCACCTCCAGCAGGACGGCGGTGACGAAGTCCTCGTCGCCGATCGCCCTGCCCACCACCCTGTCCAGGTCCGCGACCACGTTGCGCAGGTCGGCGCGTTCGTAGGCGACGTACCGGAACGCGCCCAGCACGGTGGCGGCCAGCCGCACCGCCTCCAGCCCCTTGCCGCGCACGTCGCCGATGATCGCGCGCACGCCGTACGGGGTGTCCAGCGCCTCGTACAGGTCGCCGCCGATGGTGGCGTCCGCCGTGGCCGACACGTACCGCACCGCCAGCATCACCGAGCCGATGCGCGGCGCGACCGGCGGCAGCAGCGCCTGCTGCGCGGCCTCGGCCACCCTGCGCACCTGGTCCAGGCTGATCGCCCGCCGTTCCCGCACCCGCGCGGTCAGGCCGGCGATCACGGTGGCGGCCAGGATCGCGGCCAGCCGCACCAGTTGCAGGCCGGTGGTGGCCACGCCGCCGATCAACCCGTACACCGCCGCCACCACCGTGGTGAACAGCCCGACGCCGACGGTGTGGAAGGTGTCGCACATCGCCGCGGTCAGCAGCGGTGCGGCCACCAGCAGGCTGATCAGCTCGGGATCGCCCTGGTGGACGGCGTCCAGGCCGACGATCAGCAGTACCAGGAACGAGGTCAACAGCGCGCCACGGCACCGCTCCCACGAGAAGAATCGGAGCGGTGCTCGCCACCTGCTTTCCGTCACAGGCAATCGGGATGTCCTTGCCGTTGCGCGTACTGGGGACAGAATGCCGCGCGACGAGGCACGAGTGGGGCGAAATTCCCGAAGTCGCCGGAACTCGGGTCACTCCCGGGACGGAGCCACGCTGGTCCTTACACCTGAGGATTCGGCGCTGTACTGCCCAGTGTTACCTGGCCCGGCCGTTCTCAAGGTACGCGACGGTCGGGCCGGTCGACTGGGCGGCCAGGGCGGCGGTGTAGCGGACGAATGCCGGCTTTGCCAGCAGCGGCGCGGTTTCCGCGCTGAAGACGTACCGCCATTCGGACACCAGTCGCCAGTCCGGCTCCACCTCGTTGTACGCCACCGGCTCCGGAATCCCGCCGTCGAAGACGAAGTGCAGCTCGTCGGGTTCGTCCCGCCACTCCACGACGAGCGGCCGGCCGATCGGCACGTCGATCCGCAGCTGGTCGCGGACCGCGCGACGGGCGGCGTCCCGGGGCGACTCGTTCGGCCGCACCCAGGACCCCGGCGCGCTCCACTCGCCGTCGCCGACGTGCCGGATCAGCAGCATCCGGTCGGGCAGGTCGATCAGCAGGACCTCGACGTACACGACGGGACTCGCGGGGTGATCGCCGCTCATGACCGTCGACCGTAGAGGTTCGTGCCGCTGTGCGGCAATCTCTGCCACATTGGCTGTCGCACACACTGCTCTTGCAAACCTGTTGCAGATTCGTGCCGCGGAATGGGTCACAGCTCGGCCCGATTCCGGTAATCTGCACGGATTGTCCCCTTGGAACCGGCCGTTCGGAGGCGGAGATGGCCAAGGACTGGGACGCGATCGGGGTGGCCGCCGCCCGGGTGTACGCGCAGTGCCAGGACGTCGAGGTACTGCTCAAGGTGCTCCGCGACTCCGGCGTGAACCGGGGTCGCAGCGTGCTGTTGCTGTCGCGCATTCTCGACATCCCGCTCCGGAAGGCGGACGAGATCACGCTGTGCAGCCAGACCTGGGCCGACGAGTTCGAAGAAGCCCTGACCATGCGCGAACCGATCCTCCGCGCCCTCGAGATCATGCGCGAAGAAGAACGCAACCCCGACCCCTGACCCAACCCCTCCCCAACGACCGCGCAGGGACCTCGTCGGGATGTCGCCGGGACGATCACTGGTTGGTTGTCATCTACTGTGATGTTCTGATCTGGGATCGTTCTGGAGTGTCTTGGGGATGGAGGAGCCTGTGTCGAGGTTTCGCGGGTTCGTCGCGGTAGCCGGGCTCTGCGCGGTCGCCCTGGTTGGCGGCGCGTGTAGCCGGAGTGGCGGCGCGACCGTCCAGGGCGTCAAGTTGGTGAAGAAGGGTCACCTCATCACCTGCACCCACCTGCCGTACCCCCCGTTCCAGTCCACCCAGGGCGAGAAGGTCGTCGGCTTCGACGTCGACATGATCGATCTGGTCGCGAAGAAACTCGGCGTGACGCAGAAGGTCGTCGACACCTCGTTCGAGACGATCAAGGGGGGCGCCGCGCTCAACGCCGGCAAGTGCGACGTGGCGGCCGCCGGGATGACGATCAAGCCGGAGCGGGCGAAGTTCCTCGACTTCTCCCGGCCCTACTTCGACGCCACGCAGGCCCTGATGGCCAGCAAGGACAGCGGCATCACCTCGTTGGACGACGTGAAGACCAGGAAGCTCAAGATCGGCTCCCAGGGTTCCACGACCGGTGAGGACTACGTGCGGAGCAAGGGCTTCAATCCGCTGTCGTTCGACAACTCGTCCGCCGAGCTCGATGGCCTGCGCACCGGCCAGGTCGGGGTGATCGTGCAGGACTACCCGGTCGTGCAGGGCTGGCTGAAGGATCCCGCGAACGCGAAGTTCGCCGTCGTCGCCAACCTCCACACCGGCGAACAGTACGGCTTCGCCGTGAAGAAGCGCGGCAATCCCAAGCTGCTGAAGATGATCAATCAGGCGATCGCCCAGGCCGAGCAGGATGGCACGTACAAGAGGATCTACGAGAAATGGATCGGCCCCTGCAATGACTGCGTGCCGGGCTGATCTACGGTGAGCGTGTCCGACACGGCCGGCAGCCCGCCACGGCGCCGGCTGACCCGGCGGCAGCGGCGGCGGCTCATCCTGGGTGCCGAGTACGTCGTCTTCGTCGCGGTCGTCCTGGCCATCGTGCTGCTGGCCGACTGGGGCACGGTGCGCCAGAACCTGGCGAACTGGGGCGTCGCGAAGCAGCTCTTCCCCGACATCATCACGGTCGGGCTGCGCAACACGGTCCTCTACACGCTGCTGGCGTACGCCTTCGGCCTGGTCGTCGGCGTCATCGTGGCCGTGATGCGGCTGTCCTCCGTGCCGCCGTACCGCTGGTTCGCGATGGCCTTCGTGGAGATCTTTCGCGGCCTGCCCGCACTTCTGATCATCATCTTCGTCGGATTCGGAATTCCGTTCGCGTTCAACGTCGAGATTCCCGGCGGCGTCGTCGGCCAGATCACCCTCGCGCTCGGCATGGTGGCGGCCGGTTACATGGCCGAGACGGTGAGGGCCGGCATCCAGGCGGTGCCGCGGGGCCAGATGGAGGCTGCCCGCTCGCTCGGGATGTCATACGGCAGGGCGATGCGGTCGATCATCATCCCGCAGGCCTTCCGCATCATCATCCCCCCGCTCACCAACGAGCTGATTCTCCTGTTCAAGGACTCCTCCCTGGTGCTCTTCCTGGCCGTGACGCTCCAGCAGCGGGAGCTGACCAAGTTCGGCCGCGACCTCACCGGCCAGGTGGGCAACACGACACCGATCGTCGTGGCGGGGCTGTGCTATCTGCTGATCACGATCCCGCTCGGCTATCTCGTGCGGCGGCTGGAGGCGCGGCAGCGAAGGGGGCAGCGTTGACCGTGGAGGCGACGAGCGAGGCGGCGGGTGTGGCGGCCCCGGCCATGATCGAGATTCACGGGCTGCACAAGGCGTTCGGCTCCCTCGAGGTACTCCGCGGCATCGACCTCGCGGTCGCGACCGGTGAGGTCGTCTGCGTCATCGGGCCGTCCGGGTCGGGCAAGTCGACGTTGCTGCGGTGCGTGAACCTGCTGGAGGAGCCCACCGCCGGACGGATCCTGGTGGAGGGGACGGAGGTGACCGACCCCGAATGCGACATCGACGCCGTGCGGCGTCACATCGGCATGGTGTTCCAGCAGTTCAACCTGTTCCCCCACCTGTCCGCCGTGAACAACGTCGCGATCGCGCAACGCAGGGTGCTCCGGCGGTCGAAGGACGAGGCCGAACGGGTCGCGCGGGAGAACCTCGTCCGGGTGGGACTCGGTGACAGGGCCGACGCCTATCCGGCGCAGCTGTCCGGCGGCCAGCAGCAGCGTGTCGCCATCGCCCGGGCGCTCGCGATGGGTCCGAAGGTCATGCTGTTCGACGAGCCGACGTCCGCCCTCGACCCGGAGCTGGTCGGTGACGTACTGGGTGTCATGCGGGCGCTGGCGGAGAGCGGCATGACCATGCTCGTCGTCACCCACGAGATGAGCTTCGCCCGCGAGGTGGCCGACCGGGTCGTCTTCATGGACGGCGGCGTCATCGTCGAGCAGGGCACGCCCGCGCAGGTGATCGGTGACCCGTCGCACGAGCGCACCCGCGCGTTCCTGGCGCGGGTGCTCCACCCGGCCGCCATCGGGGACGACGCCGGCTGACCGCGCCGTCGCGTGCAAGCTCTTGCATGAGTGGTGCCCTAAACTTGTGGCATGACGCGACGACTTGCCGAGGTGGCCAGGTACGTCGGGGTGAGTGAGGCGACCGTGAGCCGGGTGCTCAACGGGAAGCCGGGCATCTCCGACGCGACGCGGGCCGCCGTGCTGACCGCGCTGGACGTGCTGGGGTACGAGCGGCCGTCCAAGCTGCGGGGGCAGCGGGCGAGGCTGGTCGGGCTGGTGCTGCCGGAGTTGCAGAACCCGATCTTCCCGGCGTTCGCCGAGGTGGTGGCCGGGGCGCTGGCGCAGCGCGGGTTCATCCCGGTGCTGTGCACCCGCACCGAGGAGGGCGTCTCCGAGGTGGAGTACGTGGACATGCTGGTCGAGCAGCAGGTTTCCGGCGTCATCTTCGCCGGCGGCCTGTACGCCCAGGCCGCCGCCGACCACGAGCACTACCGGCGGATGCGGGAGCGCGGCCTGCCGGCCGTGCTGGTCAACGCCGCCTACGAGGACCTCGGCTTTCCGCGGGTCTGCGCCGACGACGCGCACGCGGTGGACCAGGCGTACGGGCACCTGGTCGCGCTCGGTCACGAGCGGATCGGCATGGTGCTGGGGCCGGCCGACCACGTGCCGTCCAACCGCAAGCTGGCCGCCTTCCGCGCGGTCGGCGGCACGGCCGACCCGGACGCGGTCGAGCGCACGCTGTACTCCATGGAGGGCGGCCAGGCCGCGGCGGCGCGGCTGGTCAAGCGCGGTTTCACCGGCATTGTCTGCGCCAGCGACATCATGGCGCTGGGCGCGATCAAGGCGGTCCGCAAGGCCGGCCTGCGGGTGCCGGACGACGTCTCGGTCGTCGGCTACGACGACTCCAAGCTGATGACCTGCACCGAACCTCCACTGACGACGGTCCGCCAGCCGATCGGCGCGATGGGCAGGGCCGCGGTGGCGCTGCTGGTGAACCAGATCGCGGGCCACCCGGTGCCGACCGAGGAGATGCTGTTCGAGCCCGAGCTGGTGGTGCGGGGCTCGACCGGCCCTGTTCCGGCGGGGAATGTCGACCCGCGAGCAGCCGTGACGGCCGCCGGCGTCGACTGAACGACGCAAGCTTTTTGCACAGATATCTAGACTTCGTGCACGGTCAGTCCTACCCTCTTGCCTACTCCGGATGCGGAAGTGCCGGCATGCCGGTGCCCGTACGGCGCGAGGACTTTCCACGGCCCTCGCTCCGCACGGCCTCCCTGTGAGAAGGAAGGACGTCCATCCCATGAAACCTGGCAGGCGCCGGAGCTCCGCCGCCCTCGTGCTGGTGTTCAGCGCCTCGATTGCCACGGCGGCGTGCTCCGGTTCGTCCGACAAGTCGAGCGGCGGCCCGGTGACGATCACGGTCAACGCGCTTCCCGCCAAGACCGACCCGGTGAACCGCAAGAACTTCCTCGACGACGTCGCAGCCTTCGAGAAGTTGCATCCGAAAATCAAGATCAAGGCGCACGAAGGCAAGATGGACCCGCAGACGTTCGCCACCAAGCTCGCCGGCGGGCAGCTGGAGAACGTCTACTACGTCTACTTCACCGACCCGGCGAATCTGGCCGCCAAGCGTCAGGCCGCCGACATCACCAGGTACCTCAAGGACTTCCCGGTCACCAAGCAGATCAAGCCCACCCTGAGCAAGGTCTTCACCGACACCCACGGCCACGTGTACGGCCTGCCCTGGACCAACTACTCGATGGGCCTGCTCTACAACCGGAAGCTGTTCACCGCGGCCGGCCTCGACCCGGACAACCCGCCGACGACCTGGGCCGACGTCCGCGCCGACGCCCAGAAGATCGCCGCGCTCGGCAACGGCACCGTCGGCTACGGCGACTACAGCAAGAGCAACACCGGCGGCTGGCACTTCACCGCCGAGCTGTACTCCCTCGGCGGCCACATCGCCGTCAGGAACGGCAGTTCGTGGAAGGCCGACTTCGACAACGACAAGGGCCGCCAGGTCCTCCAGCAGCTGCACGACATGCGCTGGACCGACAACTCGATGGGCAGCCGCCAGCTCCTCGAATGGGCCGACCTGCTGCAGATGATGGGCGCCGGCAAGCTCGGCATGTACATCGCCACCTCGGACAACATCCCGACGATCGTCAACCAGTACAAGGGCGACTACAACGACTACGGGATCGGCCCGATGCCCGGCGGGCAGGGCACCCTCGCCGGCGGCGACGGCTTCCTGTTCAACCCCAAGGACTCCCCGGCGCAGATCAGGGCCGGCCTGACCTGGCTCACCTACGAGTTCGACAACCCGGACCGGATCGCCTTCACCAACAAGCGGCTGGCCGGGCAGAAGCAGCCGGTCGGCCTGCCGGAGCCGAACATCTGGTCCGGCG
The DNA here is from genome assembly GCA_045806985.1 of Mycobacteriales bacterium. Classification (GTDB taxonomy): domain Bacteria; phylum Actinomycetota; class Actinomycetes; order Mycobacteriales; family JBJMIH01; genus JBJMIH01. Next base: position 17,049 of record JBJMIH010000136.1, read on the forward strand.
ACGCCGAGCAGAAGCAGGCCGCGGCCACCAGGCAGTACGCCAACGTCCCGCAGCGCAACTACGCCCCGTTCGTCACCGGCAACGCGCACATCCCGCTGAGGCTGGAACCCCCGAACGCGCAACCGATCTACGCGGTGCTCGACACGGTGATGCAGAAGGTGCTCACCGACCCGAACGCCAACATCCCCCAGCTGCTGTCTGACGCCCAGAAGCAGGCCAACACGATCCTGGCCACCGCGAGCTGACGATGGTCGCCACACGCAGCACCAGTGGTACGGCCGCCGCGGTGACGCGGCGGCCCGCCACCCGGGACACCCGTCCGCCACGAGGGCTGCTCCCGCGCAGGGTCGCGGACAACCTGATGGCGTACGCGTTCCTCACCGCCGGCATCCTCTGCTTCGCGCTGTTCTCCTGGTACCCGCTGATCCGCGGCATCGAGCTCAGCTTCCAGCAGGTCAACTTCGTGACCAGCCCGGACTGGGTGGGCCTGGAGAACTTCCGCAAGGTGATCTCCGACCCGCTGTTCTTCACCGCGTGGAAGAACACGGTTGAGTTCACCGGCCTGGCGCTGCTGCTCGGCTACGCCGTCCCGTTCGTGCTCGCGATGCTGCTCAACGAGCTGCGCCACCTGCGCGGGTTCTTCCGGGTCGCGGTCTACCTGCCGGTGATGCTGCCGCCGATCGTCAGCGTGCTGCTCTGGCAGTACTTCTACGACCCCGGCAACGGCCTGTTCAACACCGTGCTGCGCGGCGCGCACCTGCCGACGTCGCAGTGGACCCAGTCCCCGCACATGGCGATGATCTCGCTCGTCCTGGTCTCGACCTGGTCCAACATGGGCAGCGCCACGATCATCTACCTGGCCGGCCTGCAACTCATCCCCGGCGAGCTGTACGAGGCGGCCGAGCTGGACGGCGCCGGACTGTGGCGGCGCATCCGGCACGTGACGATCCCGCAGATGCGGTTCGTGCTGCTGGTCATGCTGCTGCTCCAGATCATCTCCACGATGCAGGTCTTCATCGAGCCGTTCCAGCTCACCGGCACCACCGACCCGGACACGATCACCGTGATGGTGCTGGTCTACCGGTACGCGTTCACGGTCAACAACGACTTCGGCATGGCGTCGGCGATGAGCGTGCTGCTGTTCGTCGTGCTGGCGGTCTTCTCCGCCCTCTACCTGCGCCTCACCCGGCGGGCCGACAACCGATAAGGAGGCGGCGCATGGCCACCCGCACGCTCATCTCCGACTCCGCCCTCCGGCACGGCCGGGGCCGGGCGGTGTACCTGACCGTGCTCGGCGTCACCATGGTGGCGTTCCTGCTGGTCTTCTTCTTCCCGCTGTACTGGATGGTCACCGGCGCGCTGAAGGCGCCGGCCGAACTGGTCCGGGCGAAGCCGACGTTCGTGCCGCGGTCGTGGGAGCCGTCCAACTACGCGCACGCCTGGAGCCGGCTCGACATCGCGCACTACTTCCTCAACACCGTCTTCTACGCGGTCGGTGGCTGGCTGGTGCAGCTGATCGTGGACGTGAGCGCCGCGTACGCGCTGTCCAAGCTGCGCCCGGTGCTCGGCAAGCTGGTGCTCGGGATGATGCTGGCCAGCCTGATGCTGCCGGCCGCCGCGCTGCTGGTGCCGACGTACCTGACCGTGTCCAGCGTGCCGATCGTGCACGTCAACCTGCTGAACAGCCCGTGGGCGCTGTGGCTGCCCGGCGCGGCCAACGCCTTCAACGTCTACGTGCTGAAGCGGTTCTTCGACCAGATCCCGGACGACCTGCTCGACCAGGCCGCCCTCGACGGCGCCGGCCGGCTGCGCATCCTGCGCAGCGTGGTCATCCCGCTGTCCCGGCCGGTACTGGCAGTGGTGTCGATCTTCGCCGTGATCGGGATGTGGAAGGACTTCCTGTGGCCGCTGATGGTCCTCCAGGACCCGAAGTCGCAGACGCTCAGCGTGGCGGTCAGCCGGCTGTCCGAGACCGGCCGGGTCCCGCTCGACGAGATGATGGCCGGCCTCGTCATCGCCAGCGTCCCGATGATCGTGATCTTCCTGCTCTTCCAGCGGCACGTCCTCAACGGCCTCTCGGCCGGCAGCCTGAAGGGATAGGGGTACTCGTGGCAGACCGCGAAGCGTGGTGGCGGAGCGCCAGCATCTACCAGGTCTATCTGCGCAGCTTCGCCGACGGCGACGGCGATGGCGCCGGTGACCTGGCCGGCGTCCGGGCACGCCTGGACTACCTGCGCGACCTCGGCGTGGACGCGCTGTGGCTGACACCCTGGTACCCGTCGCCGCTCGCCGACGGCGGGTACGACGTGTCCGACTACCGCGACATCGACCCGATGTACGGCACCCTCGCCGAGGCCGAGGAGCTGGTCGCGCGGGCGCACGACCGCGGCCTGCGGGTGATCATCGACATCGTCCCCAACCACTGCTCGCGCGAGCACGCCTGGTTCAGGGCGGCGCTGGCGGCGGCGCCGGGATCGGCGGAACGGGACCGGTTCTGGTTCCGCGACGGGCGCGGCCCTGGCGGCGCCGAGCCGCCCAACGACTGGCAGTCCCGGTTCGGCGGGCCGGCCTGGACCCGGGTCCCGGACGGCCAGTGGTACCTGCACATGTTCGCCCCCGACCAGCCCGACTTCAACTGGGACAACCCGGAGGTGCGGGCCGAGTTCGCCGACATCCTGCGGTTCTGGCTGGACCGCGGGATCGACGGCTTTCGCATCGACGTGGCGCACGGCCTGGTCAAGGAGTCGACCCTGCCGGACATCGCCGGCGGTGTGGAGGAGCCGCAGTGGGACCGGGACGGCGTGCACGACATCTGGCGGGAGTGGCGGCGGATCGCCGACTCCTACCCGGGCGGGCGGGCGCTGGTCGGCGAGGTGTGGGTGGACGACGTCGACCGTTTCGCCCTGTACCTACGGCCCGACGAGCTGCACTCCGCCTTCAACTTCGACTTCCTGTGCTGCGCGTGGGACGCGGACCGGATGCGGGCCTGCGTCGACGCCACCCTCGCCGCGCACGCGCCGGTCGGAGCTCCCGCCACCTGGGTCCTGTCCAACCACGACGTGACCAGGCACGTCACCCGGTACGGCCGGGCCGACACCAGCTTCGACTTCGGCAACCGGCAGTTCGCCGTGCCGACCGACCTGGAGCTCGGGACGCGGCGGGCACGGGCGGCCGCGCTGCTCACCTTCGCCCTGCCCGGCGGCGTGTACGTGTACCAAGGCGACGAGCTGGGCCTGTGGGAGGTCGAGGACATCCCGGACGAGCGGCGCGAGGACCCGGTGTGGGTCCGATCCGGACACACCGACCGGGGCCGGGACGGCTGCCGGGTGCCGATGCCGTGGGCCGGCGAGGAACCGCCGTTCGGCTTCGGCCCGTCCGGCCGGGCTGGTCAGCCCTGGCTGCCGCAGCCGGCCGCCTGGAAGGACCTGACCGTGGCGGTGGAGACCGGCGACCCGCACTCGATGCTGGAGCTGTACCGGTCCGCGCTCGCCGTCCGCCGCGCCGAGCCCGGCCTCGGCGACGGGCCGATGCGCTGGCTGCCCGCACCGGACCGGGTGCTCGCCTTCGCCCGCGACGGCGGGTTCGCGTGCCTGCTCAACCTGTCCGACGCTCCGGTGCCGCTGCCCGACCACGACGGCGTGCTGGTCGCCAGCGGCCCGCTGGAGGACGGCCTGCTGCCGCCGGACACCGCGATCTGGCTGCGTACGTCCTGAAAGGAGGTCCCCGACCCGACACCATCCAGTCGGTCGATGCGGGTTCCCCAGCCTGCACTCCGCTCCGGCCGAACCACGCCCGCACGGAAGGGTATGCGTTCCATGCCTGAACTGGGATCCTCGACCACCCGACACGGTGGGGTCGCCGCGGCGGCCGCCACCGCCACCGTCGCGGCGGCGGTGCTCGGCGCGGCCATGCTCGCGCCGCACCACCCCGCGCTGAAACTCGCCTCCGCCCGGTCCGCGCTGTCGGTCCCCGGCCGCGGCGCGTCCGTACCGTTCACCGAGTACGAGGCCGACGACGCCGCCACCAACGGCACCGTGCTCGCCTCGAGCCGGCTCCGGAACACGCTCGCCGGCGAGGCCACCGGCCGGCAGGCCGTCACGCTGTCCGGCAGCGGCCGGTACGTCGAGTTCACGCTCACCAAGCCGGCCAACGCGGTCGACATCCGGTACAGCATCCCGGACTCGGCCAACGGCCAGGGCCAGACCGCCCCGCTCGCGGTCTACGTCAACGGCGCCCACAACCAGGACCTGACGCTGACCTCGAAGTACAGCTGGTTCTACGGCACCTACCCGTTCAGCAACAACCCCGGCGACGGCAACCCGCACCACTTCTACGACGACGTGCGGACAACCTTCGCGAGCACGCTGCCGCAGGGCACGAAGGTGAAGCTCCAGGTCGACTCCGGTTCCGTGCCGGAGACGATCGACGTCGCCGACTTCGAACAGATCGCGCCGCTGAGCCAGCCGGCCGGCTCGCTGTCCGCACTGGACTACGGCGCCGACCCCACCGGCGCCGCCGATTCCGGAAGCGCTCTCACCAACGCGATCAACGCCGCGTCGACCCAGGGCAAGGTGCTCTGGATCCCGGCCGGCACGTACACCGTCAACCAGCACCTCATCGTCAACAACGTGACGATCCGCGGGGCCGGGCCGTGGTACACCGTCCTGCACGGCAACGGCGTCGGCGTGTACGGCAACTACGCGCCCACCCCGTCCGGCAACGTCAAGCTGTACGACTTCGCGATCTTCGGCGAGACCATCGACCGCAACGACGGCGCGCAGGTCAACGGCATCGGCGGCGCGCTCGGCGGCGGCTCGGTCGCCTCCGACATCTGGATCCAGCACACCAAGGTCGGGCTGTGGATGGACGGGCCGTTCGACGGCTTCACCGTCACCAACTGCCGGATCCAGGACGTCACCGCCGACGGCCTGAACCTGCACGACGGCATCAGCCACACGACGGTGACGCAGAACTTCATCCGCAACACCGGCGACGACGGGCTCGCGACCTGGTCGGAGCAGAACGCCGACCACGACGACACGTTCTCGTTCAACACCGTCGAGCTGCCGATGCTCGCCAACGGCATCGCCGTGTACGGCGGGCACGACATCAGCGTCACCGACAGCGTCGTCGCCGACACGCAGACCAACGGCGGCGGCATCCACGTGGCCAACCGGTTCAACAGCGTGCCGATGGCCGGGACGACCACGATCGCCCGCGACACCACGCTGCGGGCCGGCAACCTCGACCCGAACTGGAACTTCGGCGTCGGCGCGCTGTGGTTCGACGCCCTGAACGCGCCGATGAACGGGACCGTCAACGTCACCGACACCGACCTGCTCGACTCCTCGTACGAGGCGATCCAGTGGGTCGAGGGCAGCTCGATCAGCAACGTCAACTTCAACCACGTGAACATCGACGGGGCCGGGACGTTCGCGCTCCAGATCCAGGTCGGCGGGTCGGCGTCGTTCACCAATGTCACCGCCGCGCACCTCGGCGCGTCCAACCCGATCTACAACTGCCTCGGCGCGGGCGCGTTCACCATCAACCAGGGCAGCGGCAACTCCGGCTGGTACACCAGCACGCCGTACTGCGGGCCGTGGCCCGACCCGGTGTACGGCGGCGGAAATCCCCCGCCGACCACTCCGCCCCCGACCACCGGGCCGCCCACCGGGCCGCCCACCTGCCAGCGCAACGCCACCGCCAGCAGCTCCACCCAGGGCTACCTGCCGGCGAACACCATCGACGGCGACGCCAACACGTACTGGGAGAGCGCCAACAACGCGTTCCCGCAGACGCTGACCGTGGACAACTGCACGGCCTCGACGGTCGGCTCGGTGACGCTGCGGCTGCCGCCGTCCTCGGCGTGGGGCGCGCGGACGCAGACCCTGTCGGTGTCCGGGTCGACGAACGGGTCGTCGTACTCGACGCTGGCGGCCTCGGCGGGGTACCTGTTCGACCCGGCCACCGGCAACCAGGTGACGATCTCGTTCAACCCGACCAGCGTCCGGTACCTGCGGCTGACCTTCACCGCCAACACCGGCTGGCCGGCCGCGCAGGTCTCGGAGCTGACCACCGCGGCCGGCGGCGGTGGCGGCGGCAACCCCGACCTGGCCGCCGGCAAGGCCATGTCGGCGAGCGGCTCGACCGACGTGTACACGCCGGACAAGGCCAACGACGGCGACACCGGCAGCTACTGGGAGAGCGCGGACAACGCCTTCCCGCAGTGGGTGCAGGTGGACCTGGGCGCGGCCACCGGCGTCGGCCGGATCGTGCTGGCGCTGCCGGGATCGTGGCCCGCCCGTACCGAGACGTTCGCGGTACTCGGGTCCACCGACGGGTCCAGCTTCAGCACCGTGCTCGGCCCGGCGGGGCACGCGTTCGACCCGGCCAGCGGCAACACAGTGACGCTCACCTTCGCCCCGGCCACCGTCCGGTACCTGCGGCTCAACTTCACCGCCAACACCGGCTGGCCCGCCGGCCAGGTGTCGGAACTCCGGGCGTACGCCTCCTAGCTGCTTGGGGGCGGGGTGAGCGGCCCCGCCCCCAAGCCCCGGCTACAGCCGGTCGTACGTCCGGTAGGAGTACATCGCCGAGAGGGTGATCGTCGCCGTCGACGGCAGGCCGAGCCGCCGGTCGAGCAGCCCGCCGAGCGGGCCGCAGCCCGTGGTGGACGGCATCGCGACGCTGGTGTCTCGGAGCGTGAACGCGATCACCGGCGGGTCCGTCGACAGGATGTCGGTCGCCCCGACCCTGGCCAGGTGCGTCCTGACCGGCGCGGCCTCGGTGCCGATCGTGCAGCCGGGCCCGAGCAGCGGGCCGCGCAGCGCGAACGTGAAGTACACCCCGCCCGGGTCCGGCCCGTTCCCGACCAGGTCCGCGTACCCGCCGTACCGCAACCGCATCCGCACCCGCGTACCCGGGATCACCGTGCTGCCGGACCGCAGCCCACCCCAGAGCTGCCCGGTGGTCCCGTCCGGCAGCTTCCCCTCCGCGTGGGTCAACCGCAGTGCCGGCACCTTCACGGTCACGTTCCCGAACGTCGCCTCCCCGGACGCGAGGTGCACCTCGCACCGCCACTTCGCCGGATCCAACCCGGTCGGCAGCGCCGGACAGTCCGAGTAGTCGAAGTGCGGCAACGCGGTCTCCGCCCGCGCGGCGCCGGCCCCCACGGCTCCCACCGCCAGTACCGCCCCCGCCGCCGCCAGCACGGCCCTGCTCCTGATTGATCTCATGCGCCCAGCCTGGCCGCCGCACGCCCCCCAGCCATCCGGACCAGGCCCTGGCCCGCCCCGGAAACCCACCCCGGCAGCGACTCAGGGCTTCCCCGACGGCGGCGGCGTCAGCCAGCGGACCAGGCAGTCGAAGTCGGGGGCGTCGGGGAACGGGAGCAGGTCGCCCACCTTGGTCCAGCCCCACTTGCGGTAGGCGGCCTGCGCCGGTTCGTTGTCCTTGCGCACCAGCAGCATGGCGAGCGGGTCGGTCTGCCGTTCGAGCAGCAGGTGGGCCAGGGTCGCGCCGACGTGCCGGCGGCGGTGCGGCTCCCGCACCACCAGCTCGCAGAAGACGAAGACGCCGTGGTCACGGGTGGCGGCGGCGAGGTCCGGCGGCACCTCGGGGCGGAGGTTCTGCCAGGCCCGCAGCTCCGGGTCCGGGCCGCGGCTGAACCCGTACGCGTACCCGACCAGCCTTCCCGCCGCCGTCCGCGCGCTGATCAGCGTGAACCTGGAGCGCGCGGTGTGCAGCTTGAAGCGCTCGCGGAACTTCTCGGCGGACACGAAGCCCTCGCCGCCGTACACCTCCACGTACACCGTGGTCAGCTCGCCCAGGAACTGACGCGCGCCGGCCGCGTCGTGCCGGTCGTAGACGAGGGGCAAGCTCATGCGCTCCTACGCTACACGCCGGGCCGGAAGCGGCCGTTCCGTAAAGTGGCGCAGGTGGAGCGGTATGTCGCGTTCGAGAACCTGCACAACTTTCGTGACCTCGGCGGGTACCGCGGGCACGCCGGCCGCACCGTCAGGTGGGGCCGGCTGTACCGGTCCGACTCCCTCGGCAAGCTCGCCGGCGCCGACTGGGACCGCTTCCTGACCCTCGGTGTCCGTACGGTCATCGACCTGCGCTACCCGTGGGAGATCGAGGCCGCCGGCCGGGTACCGCACCACCCCGAGCTGGCCTGGCACAACCTCAGCATCGAGCACCGCCCGTACAACCAGGCCGAGATCGACCCGGACGTCGACCCGTGGCGCTACCTCGCCGACCGGTACGCCGAGGTCGCCAGCGACGGCGTGCACGAGCTGCGGCGGGCGCTGGAGATCATCGCCGCCGACACCGGCCCGCTGGTCTTCCACTGCGCCTCGGGCAAGGACCGAACCGGCCTGCTCGCGGCGCTGGTCCTGTCGCTGCTCGACGCCTCCGAGGACGACATCGCCGCCGACTTCGCCCTCACCGAGGCGGCCACGCCGCACCTGCTCGCCGCCTGGAAGGCCGCCCACGTCGGCCGGGACCCCCGCTGGCCAGCCTACGGCCGGGCCCCGGCCCAGGTCATCCGCCTGTTCCTGGCCGACATCGCCGCCGCCCACGGCTCGGTACGCGGCTACGCCACCACCCAACTCGGCGTCGACGACACCCTGACCGCCGCCCTGCGCGACCGCCTCCTCGGTCCGTGACGGGACCGCCGGCCAACGCCGTCAAAGCCCTGCTGACGGAGTAGCGCCGGCGGGGCCCGCCGGCGCTACACCCCGACCGACTCGCTACTCGGTCCGGAGGGCCGCGAAGTCGGCCCGGGAGGCCCACCGGGCCGGTACCACCGCGCCCAGCACCGCGATCAGCAGCCCGACCAGGGCCAGCACGCCGAGCAGCAGCGGCGGGTAGACGGCCAGGAACGCGTGCGGCAGGTCGGTGGACGCGGCGTTGCCCATCACCGGCAGCACCACGTGGTGCAGCACGTACCCCACCGGCACGCCGACCAGGCCGCCGAGCACGCCGACCAGGCCCATCGAGGTCACCACGGTCGCGATCACCTGCCGCGGCGTCATCCCGAGGCAGCGGTAGACGCCGATGTCGCGGGCGCGTTCCCGGGTGGTGAGCACCACCGTGTGGAAGACACCCAGCGCCGCGACCGCCGTGAGGATGACCGCGAGCAGGACCACCAGCCCGATCAGCACCGCGATCGTGACGGAGTCGCCGGAATCGCCGCGGACCCGGGCGTCGCCCTCCGCGCCGGCCGCGTGGATCGCCTGCTGCGCCCGCGTCGCGTAGTCGTGCGCGGACGTGCCGTGCGCGACGGCGACCTGGTAGAACCCCGGCGTCGCCGCCGGCGCCAGCGCGGTCATCGTGGACCAGCCCGTCATCAGGTGCATGCCGTCGTAGTCGGTGTCGAACACGTCGCCCACCAGCCGCACCGTGGCCTGCCGCCCGTGCGCGCTCACGGTGAGCGTGTCGCCGAGCCGGTGGCCGGTGTCGCGCAGGAAGCGGCTGGGCACGACCGCCTCACCGGCCCCGGCGAACCAGCGACCGTGGATGAGCGGGTACCCCTCCCAGCCGGCGTCGCCCTGGAAGCTGGTCAGCGTGACGTGGTCGACCAGACCGGTGACACCCACCGTGTCGTCCAGGCTGCCGGCGACGTGCGCGGCCCCGTGCTGCGCCCGCAGTATCGGCGCCAGGTCCTTGGCCGGCGCGGCCGGCGGGGGCGGCGCGGCGCCCGGCGGGCGGCTGGCCGCGATCCTGCCCGCCTTGGTCCCGACCAGGGCGGGTGGCCCGCCCGGCGGCGGGACCAACACCTCCACCTGCACCGACCCGTTCCTGGTCAGTCCGCCGCCCACCCGGTGCAGGGAGGACTGGAGGCCGACCGCGAACGTCACCGTCGCCGCTCCCAGCACCACCGCCACCAGCGTCATCGCGGTCCGCGCCGGCCGGGCGAACGGCCCGGCCAGGCCGAGGCTGATCGGGCGCGGCAGCCGCGACCGGCCCAGCAGCCGGTGTGCGGCGTACCCGTGCCCCGACCTCGGCGCCCGGCCGGCCACCATCGCCTCGATCGCCCGCATCCGGCCCGCCCGCCGCGCCGGCAGGTACCCCGCCACCGCGACCAGCACCGGGAGTACCGCCGCCACCAGCAGATCCCCCGTCCACGGCAGGTTGCTCGCGGACGCCACGTCGTACGCCCGCGCGGTCTGGGCGAGCACCGGGACGGCCAGCAGGTTGCCGGCCACCAGCCCGGCGGCGCATCCGGCCAGCGCCGGCCCGGTCACCTGGGCGACGTACGCGGCGCTGACCTGGCGTGGCGTGAACCCGAGCGCCTTCATCACGCCGATGTCCCTGGTGCCGGCCACGACCACCCCGCTGACCACGTTCGCGACCACGATCACCGACACGATCAGGCCGAGCACGCTGAACGCCACCACGAACGGCACCACCGGCCGGCTGCCGCTGTCCGCGTCGTGCTTGATGCTCAGGTACGACTGGCTGCCGAGGTACGTCCCGTGCGGCAGGCCGGCGGTGACGGTCGCGACGTCGGCACGGATCCGGGCCGCGCTGCCCGCCGAGCTGAACCGGTACATCATCTGCCGTGCCGCCTGGCCACCCAGCGCCGCCACCTGCCGCGGCGTCACCCAGGCACCGGCCGAGCGGCTCACCGAGTAGGCGATGCCGACCACCCGCAGCGACGGCGCGTCCGGCTGGTCAGCGACCGTGACCGTGTCACCGACCCCGACGGCGTCGCCGGCCATGTCCCTGGACAGCGCGATCTCGCCGGGGCCGCGGGGCCAGCGCCCCCTGCCGACGGTGAGCTTGTCCAGCGGCCCTGCCGGGCCGGACCTGCCGACCACGACGACGGCCGGCATGGTCAGGCCGCGGGCGGTCAGGTCGACGGTGGTCTGTGGGTACGGGCCGGCGGCGGCCGTCACCCCGGCCCGGTGCCCGGTCGCCCGGAGCGTGCTGTCCGGAGCGGACTTCGCGAATGCGGCCACCACCTGCGCGCCGCGCTGGCGGGCGAAGGAGTGATCGAACGGCGAGTCGGAGGCCACCAGCAGCGCCACCGCCAGCACGGTGGTGGTCGTGGACAGCAGTACCACCGTCGTGAGCAACGAGGTCTGGAGCCGCCGGCGCGCGATCCCGTTGCGGGCCATCGCCCAGACGGCGCTCACGGCCGCGCTCCCACCGGCTCGGCCAGCCTGCCGTCGACCAGGTGGATCGTGCGGCCGGCGCAGCGCGCGGCCAGCCCGGCGTCGTGGGTGGCCAGCACCAGCGTGTGGCCGGCCCGGTGCAGCTCCCGCAGTAGGTCGCTCACCTCGGCGCCGGTTCGGGTGTCGAGCGCGCCGGTCGGCTCGTCGGCGAGCAGCACCCGCGGCCGGTTCATCAGCGCGCGGGCGATCGCGATGCGCTGCCGCTCGCCGCCGCTCAGCCTGGCGGCGTAGGCGTCCCGGTGAGCCGAGATGCCGAGCCGCGCGAACAGGTCGGCCGCCCGCTCGGCGGCCGCCGCCCGGGACATGCCGGCGAGCTGGGCCGGCAGCAGCACGTTGTCCCAGGCGGTGAGGTCGTCGAGCAGGTTGAAGAACTGGAAGATCATGCCGATCCTGGCCCGCCGGAACCGGGCCACGGCCGCCTCGGACAGGCCGTCGAGCGTGACGCCGTCGACCGTGACCGAGCCGGTGTCGGCGCGGTCCAGGCCGGCGATCAGGTTGAGCAGCGTCGACTTGCCGCTGCCGGACGGGCCCATCACCGCCACCGCCTCGCCGGCCGCGATCTCCAGGTCCACCTGGTCGAGCGCGGGTGGAGCGGACGGGTCGTAACGCCGGGTCGCGCCGGCCAGCCGTACCACCGGAGCGGGGGTCGCCTCCGTCATGTCGCCTCCATCTGTCGCAGTGAGTGGAGGGCGACGGTAGGTGCGGCGCGGGCCGGCGGTCGTCGGTCCGGCGGGCCATATCGGCTACGGCGATCCGCGCGGCCGTCATCCCGCAGGGGTACCCGTGTCGACCCGTCGAGGGATGCCCACCGCGACCACCACCAGCCAGAATGTGACGCATGAAGGTGCCGCGTCCGCTGGTGGTCGACACCGCGATCGCGGCCGCCGCCTCGGTCGCCTCGGTCATGGCCACGCTGTCGCACCCGAACGACGACCCGCCGTGGAGGAAGGTGCCGGGACTCCCGGCCGACGTCTCCCCCACCGACCAGTTCGGCCAGCACGTGGAAGCCGTGCACACCCACGCCCAGGCCCAGCCGTGGATACCGATCCTGCTGCTCACGCTGCCGCTGGCGATGCGGAGGAGGTACCCGCTGGTCGCGTTCGGGGTCCAGTTCGCGGCCGCGTTCGGCGTGGGCGACCACAACAACGCCGTCGGCTTCTTCGCGATCGTGTTCGGCGCCTTCTCGGCGGCCGCGTACAGCCCGAACCGGCTGCCCACCGCCGTGATGGTGATCGGCGGGGCGGGGGTGATCGCGGCGCGGTTCGGCGACGTCAGCCCGCCGGTGCCGGGCTGGGCGACGGCGTTCCTGATCCTGGTGCCGCTGTGGTGGGCCGGCAGCGCCATCCGCACCCGGCAGTTACGGGCCGAGGCGTCCGAGCACCGGGCCCTGCGGCTGGAACGCGACCAGGCGGCCGCCACCCGGCGCGCCCTCGCCGCCGAACGGGCCCGTATCGCCAGGGAGTTGCATGACGTGGTGAGCCACAACGTGAGCGTGATGGTGGTACAGGCGGGCGCCGCCCGGCAGGTGATCGACGAGTACCCCGAGCAGGCCGCGGCGGCGATGCGCGCCGTCGAGGCCAGCGGGCGGGAGGCCATGACCGACCTGCGGCACCTGCTCGGGCTGCTCGCGCCGACCGACGACGATGCCGCCCCGCCGGACGGCCCGCTCGGGCCGCAACCCGGCCTCGACCAGATCGACGCGCTCGTCGCCAAGGTCGGCTCGGCCGGACTGCCGGTCGAACTGCGGGTCGACGGCACGCCGCGCCCGCTCAGCCCGGCACTCGACCTCACCGCGTACCGGGTCGTGCAGGAGGCCCTGACCAACGCGCTGCGGTACGCCGGCGGGGCGAAGACCGAGGTGGTGCTGCGGTACGGGGAACGCGAGGTGGAACTGACCGTCCGCGACGAGGGCGCGGCCCGTGCCACCGCCGTCGGCGCCGGCCGCGGGCTGCTCGGGATGCGGGAACGCGTCGGGCTGTACGGCGGCACCGTCGACGCCGGACCGCGCCTCGGCGGCGGCTACCAGGTGCGGGCCACGATCCCGGTGTACGCGCCATGACCACCGCCACCACCCCGCCGCCACTCCGGGTGGTCGTGGCCGACGACCAGACGCTGGTGCGGACCGGGTTCCAGATGATCCTCACGGCGGCCGGCATCGAGGTGGCGGCGACGGCGGCGACCGGCCTCGAGGCGATGTCCGCCGTCCGCCGTACCCGCCCCGACCTGGTACTGATGGACATCCGGATGCCGGAGATGGACGGCCTGGAGGCCACCCGCCGGCTCACCGCCGACCCGCCGGCCGGGCCCGCGCCCTGCCGGATCGTCATCCTGACCACGTTCGACCTCGACCAGTACGTCTACGCGGCCCTCGCGGCCGGGGCCAGCGGCTTCCTGCTCAAGGACGTGTCACCGGAACAGCTGGTCGCCTCGGTACGCCTGGTCGCCACCGGCGACACCCTGCTGGCCCCGGCCATCACCCGCCGCCTCATCGAGCGCTTCGCCCACCGCGACCCGAGCACCCTGCCCAACCACCAGCTCCTCGACACCCTCACCACCCGCGAACGCGAAGTCCTCGAACTCATCGCCCGCGGCCTCAGCAACTCCGAACTCGCCGCCCGCCTCCACCTCTCCGAAGCCACCGTCAAAACCCACGTAGGCCGCATCCTCGCCAAACTCCAACTCCGCGACCGGGTCCAAGCCGTAGTCCTCGCCTACGAAACCGGCCTGATAACCCCCGGCACCCCCACCCACCCCGACTAACCACTCAACCCACGGACACCTAGCCGACCGCCTGGAAGAGTGCCGCGCGCAGCTCAGCGGCCACCAGCCCCCGCCCAGCAGGACGACGCCGCCGCCCAGAGCCACCCCAAGTCGAGACCCCCAGCCGCCCAGCGGCCCGAACTCGCCTCCGGATGGGACGGCGATGTGGCACGGGGTGGGATTTGGGGCGGGGAGCGGAGCGGCCCAGCGGCGCGGGGTGGGGCGCTGAGCTGGGCCGGAGGCGGGTGGGGCGGGTGGAGCGGGTGACGGGAATCGAATCCGCACTTTCAGCTTGGGCATTCGAGCAATCACCTCCCAGCCGACCAGCACCGTCGCCCGCCCACCCCTGACCAGCCAATTCACCCCGCCACCCCCCGCGGTCCTCTCCCTCATCGGGCACGCAACGGGCACGCCGTCCTCGCGAACGGGTCTTGTCCGGCTGCGGGGGCTTGGCAAGCCTCAGGCCTTGACCAAAATGTAGTAGTGAGTCGCTTCATCGCGGACATCCGGCAGGCGCGACGCAGTGGACGTCTGCCTCGACGCTTCCGCCCAGCCGATGTACGGCGTGCGTGTCCTGGTTGGGCTAACTCCACCTACGGCGTCTTCTTGCCCAAGCACCGAGTAGGGAACCCCGGCGGCTACAGCGAGTACTTCAGACAGCACACCGACGGCAGCTACAGCCTGCTCATCGAGTAGTTCGCTACAACATCAAGTCGTCCAGGAGCTCGGTACTCCCGCTCAGCTCGGGACGTGGCCGATAGCTTGGTCCGTAGCCCAAGCGGTCATCGGTCCGGTTCGTCCACTCCCTCCGCCACCTGCGCGGCGTGCGGTCTCGCCGTCCCGACCGTCCGCATCCTCCGCCCTGTTTGATGTACCGAATTTATGTAGCGGCGAGCAACTGGCCCCTGACCTGGGCCAGCCCCTCTCCCGTCCCCCGTAGCTGCCCGAACTGGCGGAGTCCGGTGGTGTCAAGGGTGCGAAGGCATCCGAAGGACGGCGGAGCCGCCCTTGACGCCACCGGTCCAAGCCAGACAATCCTGCGGCAGGGGACGGGAGTCCTTACGAGGGGTGCTCCTTCGTGTCGGGTTTCCGTCTCTGTCTGCCTCCTGGTCGAGCTTGCCGTGTGAACTGGCCTCCACCTTCGTTATCGACCTGTCTGAAGCGATGCAAGCCGTACTCGAATGGGAGCAGATGGTGTCTGCCGATCAAGTCGACTTGAGGGAGCCGGCTCTGTTGGCACTCGCGGCCAAGCTGCCGGAGCGTGTCAACATGATCTTGATCAAGGACAGGGGCGCGCAACACATCCTCGCCCTCCGTGAGGGCTTGACGATGACACGCGAGATCACTGACGAGATGACGAAGCTACTCCAGTGCGCGCTGAGTGCGTCACCGGAACGGGACTGAGACCTGCGGAACCGGCCTGGGCGCTCCCCACGCTGGCCTAGACCGCGCATCTGCGGCTGGACCTGATCGCTTGCCAGGCTCTCGACATGGACGAGCGATCCGAGCAGGTCAAGACGGTGGTGGCGGACGTGCCGGCCGATCAATGGTCAGCACGGCTGCGTGCGCACCTGGCGGAGATCCGAGTCCAGGTGCCTCAGCCGCGAGGCAGCGATGACCGCGACGACGACGGCGGGGCTGGCGTGCCGGCGTGCTGCTGACGGGGTCAAGTAGCCGCGGGACGGCGACGGCCCGGCTTCTGGATGGGAGGTCGGGCCGTACGCGTGCCCTTGGCACGGAGGTGGCACGGGGTGGGATTTTGGCCGGGAGCGGGACGGGCCAGCGGCGCTGGGTGGGGGGCTGGGCTGGGCTGGGCCAGGGGCGGGTGGAGCGGGTGACGGGAATCGAACCCGCACTGTCAGCTTGGGAAGCTGATGTTCTGCCATTGAACTACACCCGCGGGGGTCGGGGTGGAGTCTAGCGGGTGCGGGGCTGGGGGTGCACTCGGGTAGCGTTCGGGGGGTGGGAGGTGGGGTCACGTGATCTTGTCGGACCGGACGATCCGCAAGCTGCTGAGCGAGGGGCGGCTGGTGCTGGAGCCGCTGGAGGAGTCGCAGATCCAGCCGGCCAGCGTGGATGTGCGGTTGGGGGACCGGATCCGGGTGTTCCGGAACCACACCACGGTGTGCATCGACCCGTACCAGCCGCAGCCGGACCTCACCGAGGTGGTGGAGGTGCGGGACGGGCAGCCGTTCATCCTGCATCCGGGGGAGTTCGTGCTGGGGTTCACGATGGAGCGGGTCGGGATACCCGACGACATCGTGGCCCGGGTGGACGGCAAGTCGAGCCTGGGTCGGCTGGGGGTGCTGATCCACGCGACGGCGGGGTTCGTGGACGCCGGGTTCGTCGGGCAGATCACGCTGGAGCTCTCGAACGTCGCCACCCTGCCGATCAAGCTCTGGCCGGGTATGCGCATCGGCCAGATCTCGTTCATGCGGCTGGACGAGCCGGTGGAGCGCCCGTACGGCCACCCCGAGCTCAACTCGAAGTACCAGGGGCAGGCTGGCCCGGTAGCGTCGGAGTACCGCCGGAATCAGCGCCCGTAGGGCGGGGGTGGCGGAAGCGGGCGACGCCGGGGACTGCCAGTACGAACAGGGTGGGCACCGAGGCGACCAGGACGGCGGCCCACAGTACTGACGATTCGCCGAGGCCGGCCGCGGCCGGGCCGGTGAGTGCCAGGCCGACCGGCATCAGCGCGAAGCTGCACAGCCAGTCGAGGGAGGTCACCCGCGCCAGCATGTCCCGGTGCACCTCCTCCTGGAGGGCGCTCGCCCAGAACACGATGAACGGCTCGGTTCCCAGGCCGGCGGCGAAGTACGCGGCGTAGATCAGCCACGCGTGCACGGGGTGCAGCAGCGCGAGCGGCACGACGACCCACAGCAGCAGCCCCACCATCCCGACCAGGCCGCGCCGCCGGGGCTTCCAGCGCAGCGAGGCGATGGCGCCGAGCAGGCCGCCCACCGACATCAGCGCCAGTGACAGCGCGTACACGCTGTCGGTGTGGAACTCCCGCCGCCCGATCACCGGCAGCAGCACGTTGGTCGGCGCCATCACCATCATCAGCTGGACGGCGGCCAGCGCGAGGATGGTGGCGATCCACCGCTGCCGCCACACCTCGGCGAGCCCCTCCCGGATGTCGGTGACCAGGTGCTGCCGCGCGCGCGGCTGGTGCGCCGGCTCGACCACCCGCCACAGCGTCGCCAGGCTGACCAGGAACGTCAGCGCGTCCAGCGCGAACGCCGGCCGCGGCCCGGTGGACTCCGCGATCGCCGCCGACAGCGCCGGCCCGACGATCGCGCCGGTACGGAACGACATCGAGGTGAGCGCGTTGGCGGCGGCCAGCCGGCCCGCCGGCACGACGGTCGGCACCAGCGCCCCGTACGCCGGCCGGAAGAACGCCTCCCCGCCGCCGACCAGGAACACCAGCCCGGCCAGCAACCACAGCGGCGGGTCCGGCACGGCGGCCAGAGCCAGCACCACCACGGCGCGGTACGCGTCCGCGCCCATCATCACCAGGCGGCGGGGGAGCCGGTCCGCCCACACCCCGCCGATCATCACGAACAGGACGAGCGCCAGCCACCGGCAGGCGAGCACGACACCGACCGCGCTGGCGTTGTCCCGCGTGCTGTTCAGTACCGCGATCGTGACGGCGACGGGGAACAGCTGGTCGCCGAGGGTGGAGATGGCCTGTCCGGACCAGAGCAGCCGGAAGTCGCGGAAACGGAGAACGGAGCCGGTGGGGTCGCTGTCACGCACCCGACCTTCCTGTCACACCGGGCCTGACCTGCGCCAATTATTTCCTCATGGCGTAATCGTGACCTTGGTGCTGCCGACCAGGGCGCCGGTGCTGCCGCGCAACTGGAACAGTTGCAGCGTGTGGTCGCCGTTGCCGAGGTTGGCCAGCCCGAGCTTGCCGCTGTACTCGCAGGAGCCCAGGTTGAGGACGGGGGACAGCCGGTGTACCTGGCCCGGCGGCGAGCCGGCGGCCGGGGTGGCCTCGAGCTGGCTGCCGGCCCGGGTGAGCGCGGATGTGTCCGCCGTCACCACGTACTCGCCCTTCGGTCCGGTGACCGAGAAGCCGACGAGCCGGGACTGGTTCACCGACGTCGTGTTGAGGTGCAGGCGCGGCGCCGTGCAGTCGGCCTTGGTGGCCGGGCTGTGGGTGTGCCGGGCCTGGCTGACCGCGAACAGCAGCGCCAGCACCGCGAACACCAGCGGGATGGTCCGCAGCGAGCGCGGCGGTTTCGGGTAGTCCAGGCCGGGCGGCATGTCGGCGACGGCGTCGCCGGTGACCTCCCTGGCCTGCCGCTGTTCCTCCAGCCGGTCGGCGGCGACCTCGTACTGGTCGGCCGGCGGTCGCGGCTGACTCCGGCGGAAGCGGGCCATGCCCCGGAGGGTAGCGCGGCCCGGTCACCGCGCGGTCACGTCCGTACGGGTGGCGTGCTGGCGGCGGCGGGAGCTGGCCAGTGGCGAGAGCCCGCCATGATCACCTCTTCCGCGACCGGCCGCGACCGGCGAGGCTGCCACCACCCCGGCGATGGACCGGCACCTGACCCCGGCCGCCCTTCCAGGAGTACCGATGCGCCTTGCCCCTGTACGCGGAGCCTCCCGACGCGGACTGCTGACACCGCTGGCCGCCGCCGCCGCGCTCGCCCTGCTCGCCACCGGCGCCGCGCCGGCCACGGCCGACCCGACCGCGCCGCCCCCGCGCCTGCCGTCTCCCGCCGCGGCCGGCCGCCCGGCGCAGAACCGCGACGTCACGCTCGTCACCGGCGACACGGTGCACGTCCAGGTCGGTGCGGACGGGACGTACCGGACCCGCACCGATCTCGCCCCGCGCCCGGGCGGCCGTACCGTAGCCGTGCAGACGCTGGTCGACACCGACCACGTGTACGTGCTGCCGTCGGACGCGGCGGCGCTGGTGGCGGCGGGCCGGCTGGACCGCAGGCTGTTCGACGTCCGCGAGCTGCTGCGGGACGGCTACACCGACAGTGACACGGCCACCCTGCCGGTGATCGTCCGGTACGGCGGCGGTGCCGGGCTCGCGCCGCAGGCGGCGCTGCCGGCGACCACGCGGGTCCGCGCGCTGGACAGCATCCACGGCGCGGCGCTGGCGGTGGACAAGAAGCAGGCCGCCGCGTTCTGGTCGTCGGTGGGCGCGACGCCGCAGGGTGTCCGGCCGGACGCGCTCGGCGGCCGCGTGGCCAGCGTCTGGCTGGACGCGAAGGTGCACGCCTCGCTGGACCAGAGCGTGCCGATGATCGGCGCACCGCAGGCCTGGGCCGCCGGCCTGGACGGCAAGGGCGTCAGCGTGGCGATCCTTGACACCGGGATCGACGACACCCATCCCGACCTGGCCGGCAAGGTGGCCGGCAGCAGGAGCTTCGTGCCGGGCGTGGCGACGGTGCGGGACGGCAACGGGCACGGCACCCACGTGGCCTCCACGGTGGTCGGGTCCGGCGCGGCGTCCGGCGGGAAGTACCGCGGTGTCGCCCCCGGCGCGGACCTGATGATCGGCAAGGTGCTGGACGACACCGGCAACGGCGACGAGTCGTGGATCATCGCCGGGATGCAGTGGGCTGCCACCAGCGGCGCCAGGGTGGTGAGCATGAGCCTGGGTTCGGCGGAGCCGAGCGACGGCACCGACCCGATGAGCCAGGCCGTGGACGACCTCACCGCGGCCACCGGCACGCTGTTCGTGATCGCGGCCGGCAACTCCGGCCCGACCGCGCGCACGGTGGCCTCGCCCGGCGCCGCCGACGCGGCCCTGACCGTGGCCGCCGTGGACAAGTCCGACCACCTGGCCAGCTTCTCCAGCCGCGGCCCGCGCATCACCGACTACGCGCTCAAGCCCGACATCGCCGCGCCCGGCGTGAACATCACCGCCGCCAGGGCCGCCGGCACCGCCCTCGGCCCGGTGGTCGACACGTACTACACGACGATCTCCGGCACCTCGATGGCCACGCCGCACGTGGCCGGCGCCGCCGCGATCCTCGCCGAGGAGCATCCCGACTGGCGCGCCGACCAGCTCAGGGCGGCCCTCGCCGGTACCGCGAAGGACGACGGCTACACCGCCTACCAGCAGGGCGCCGGCCGGGTGGACGTCGCCGCCGCGTACCGCGCCGGGGTGCTGCCCACCACCGGCAAGATCGACTTCGGCAGGCTCCGGTACCCGCAGCAGGGACCGCCGCTGACCAGGACCCTCAGCTACCGCAACAGCGGCGACCAGCCGGTCACGCTGGCGCTGTCCGCGACGCTGCGCACCGAGTCCGGTGCGGCCGCACCGGCCGGGATGCTCGCCGTCGAGCCGGACAGCGTGACCGTACCGGCCGGCGGCACCGCCGACGTCACGGTCACCCTGGACCCGACCGCCGGCACGGCCGGCCTGTACTCCGGCGCGGTCGTCGCCACCGCCGCCGGCGGGATCGCGCTGCGAACGCCGGTCGGCGCGGACAAGGAGCCGCCCGGCTACGAGCTGTCGATCAAGATCCCGCCGCGGGCCGGGGCGGTCGCCACCGCGACCGGCGGGCTGATCCTGCGGCGCACCGACAAGCCGGGCACGGACTGGATCATCCTGCCCGCCGCCGAGGCCACCAGCGTGCACCTGGACGAGGGCACCTATCAGGTCAGCACGACGATGGTGTGGGCGGACGACACCGGCGACCTCGACAACGAGGCGCTGCTGATCGACCCGCAGGTGGAGGTGCACCACGACGCGTCGGTCACCCTGGACGCCGGCAGGGCGCAGCCGATCACGGTCGCGACCGACCACCCGACCGAGCGGTACGGGGCCACGATCAACGCCTGGACGGTGCCGGCCGGCGGCACCGGGCTGTTCGGCGTGGTCAGCGGCCAGCTGCCGTACGGCGTGCAGCCGTGGGTGTCGCCGACCGGCACGGTGACGGTGGGCCAGTTCTACCTCGACCACCAGGACCTGCTCGGCACGCCGCTGGTGACCGCCGAGGTCACCGGCCCCGGCGGCTTCACCCTGCATCCCCGCTACCAGCACTGGTCGGCGAAGATCCCCAAGCTGGACGGCCGCAGCGACCTGCGGGTGGTGGACGCCGGTGACGGCAGCGCCGCCGCCTTCGCCGGGATCGACGTGCGCGGCAAGGTCGCCCTGATCGACCTCGGCGACAAGGTGCTGGACGACACGGTCGGGCGCGGCTTCGCGGCCCAGGAGCTCCAGAACGCGGCCAAGGCCGGAGCGGCCGCCGTGCTGGCCTACCCGAAGTCGGGCCGGCCGGTGATGGGCAGCCAGTTGGTCGGGTTCCGGTCGCAGTTCCCGCTGCCGGTGCTCGGCATCCCGGCCGGCGAGGGCCAGGCGCTGCACGCGCGGGTGGCCCGCCGGCCCGCGACCGTGCGGATCGACTCGCAGCCGACCATCCCGCAGCTGTACAGCCTGGCCTGGCTGGAGCGGGGCGGCATCCCGGCGTCGCTGGCCCGCCGGGTCGCCGACCGCGACCTCGCCACCCTGCACCAGTCCTTCCACGGCGACCGGCCGGTCACGGTGACCCAGTCGTGGGGCGTGCGGTACCCGGGCGTGCTGGACCTGGACGGCTTGTCCGCCATGTACTCCTCGCTCACGCTGATCGACGTGCCCGGTCCGCTGACCCGCACCGAACACCTCGGCCCGGTGTCGGCGGGCCGGCTGTGGGGGCGCGAGCTGGACACCGACGACCTCCAGCAGTTCCTCGACCTTGACCTCGGGCACGACATCGAGCAGTTCCTCGGCCACACCGAGACCGCCGACGTGGTGGACAGGGCGTTCACCCGCACGGAGACCTGGGGCGCGACGCCGACCGTGCCAGGGATGGCGATCCCGCCCCCCGCGGTGGCGGCCAAGCTGGGCGGCAACGGGCCGGAGTGCGCGGTCTGCCGCTTCGGCGGCGTGCTGCCCGGTGGCGACATCCTGCCGATTTTCACCACCAGCGTGGACCAGGACGGCCGGGCCGGCGAGGCGACCGGGTACTCGAACTACTCCCTCGACCCGGAGCGCACCGGGGTGGACGAGTGGCACCTGTACTCGGGCGGCGCCGAGCTGCCGCAGCAGAGCCTGGTCGGCAAGCCGGGGCTGTTCCCGTACTTCGTGCTGCCGGCCGGTCGGGCGACCTACCGGATGACCGAGCACTTCCAGGACTGGGCGACCCGCGGCGGGTACGGGACCAGGGCCGACACCACCTGGACGTTCACCTCGCAGGCCGCGTCCGGGAAGGACATCCCGGCCGGGTACGACGCGCTCGGCGTGTGCGCGCAGAGCTGCCGGGTGGAGCCGCTGATCTTCCTGCGGTACGACGCCGGGCTGGGGTTGGACAACCGGTCGGTGGTCCCCGGCCTGCAGGTGCTCACGGTGACCGCGTACCGGCAGCCGTCGGCGACGGCGCTGCCGCCGCTGGCCGGGCTGCGGGTGTCGGTGAGCTTCGACGGCGGCCAGCACTGGACCGGGCTGCCGGCGGTGCCGCTCGGCGGCGGCCGGTACCAGGTGTTCGTGTTCGGGCCGGTGCTGCCGGGGTCGACCGGCACGGTCAGCCTCCGCACCGAGGCCTGGGACACCGCAGGCGACAGGGTCGAGCAGACGGTCCCGGACGCGTACGGTCTCGCGGCCGGCCGCCGTTGAGGCGACGTTGACCGGAGCGGTGGCCGGCGTCCAGGATGCGCCCATGTGGGAGGTCATCGGCCTGGACGCCGAGGCCGCTCGGGTCTACGAGGGCCTGCTCACCGGGCGACCCGCCGCCGTGAAGGAACTGGTGGCGGCGACCGGGCTGGTCACCTCGCGGGTCCGGGCCGCGCTGCGGCTGCTCGAGGCCAGGGGGCTGGTCGCGCGGACGTCCGGCCCCCCGCCGGGTTACGTCGCGCTCGACCCTGGCATCGCGCTGGATGTGCTGCTCGGCAACCACGAGGAGCAGCTGCGGAAGGCGCGGATACGGGCGCAGGAGGTCAGTGAGCAGTTCCGGCAGGCGGTGGCCGGCCGCGACCCTGCCGAGCTGGTGGAGGTGGTCAAGGGCCGCGGCACGATCGTCCGCCGCGTCGACCAGATACAGCGCGCCGCCCAGCGTGACCTGCGGTTCTTCGACAAGCCGCCGTACCACGGCGGGCACGGCCTGGCGAACCGCGCCGAGCTGGACTTCCTGGAGCGGGGCGGCCGGGCGCGGTCCGTGTACGAGACCGCGGCGGTCGCGATCCCGGACCGCCGGCCGATGCTGGAGCTGTACCAGTCCGCCGGCGAGCAGGCCCGCGTGCTGCCGGCGCTGCCCACCAAGTTGATCATCGTGGACGACCGGCTCGCCCTCGTACCGCTGCACCTCGACACCACCGACACCCCGAGCCCCAGCTTCGTGATCGTGCACCGGTCCGCGCTGCTGGAGGCGCTGTGCCACCTGTTCGAGACGCTGTGGCAGGTGGCGCTGCCGTTCCGGCTGCCCGGTGCACCCGGCGAGGACGCGCCGGCGGTGGGGGCGGAGCCGGACGCGCTGGAGCGGCGCATCCTCAGCCTGATGAACGCCGGCCTGCCGGACGAGGCGATCGCCCGCCACGTCGGCCTGAGTCACCGCACCCTGCAACGCCGCGTGCACGACCTGATGGACCGGCTGCACGCGGTCACCCGCTACCAGCTCGGCGCGCAGGCCGCCGCCCGCGGCTGGCTCAGCTAGTGGCGGGCGGCGGGGTGGTGAGCTTGCCGCCGATGGCCCAGTGCTCGCGCGGTACCTCGTCAATGACGACCCAGATGCCCTCGGCGGTCTGGCCGGGCCGGCCGCACGTTTCCAGGAACGCGTCGGTGAGGCGCTGGACGAGCTCGGCCTTCTGCTCCGGCGTGCGCCCGGGGAACATCTGGACGGTGATCATCGGCATGGGTCGAGCCTAATCGGCGGCCAGCGAGCGCTGGAGGAGCTGGGCGACGTCCACCACCTCGACACCCTCGCGGTTCTTGGCGTTGACCGCGTCGCCGAGCATGACCAGGCAGAACGGGCAGGCGGTGGAGATCGCGTCCGGGTTGAGGGCGAGCGCCTCGTCCACCCGCTCCTCGTTGACCCGCTTGCCGATCCGCTCCTCCATCCACATCCGCGCGCCGCCGGCGCCGCAGCAGAAGCCGCGCTCCCGGCACCGGTGCATCTCCTCGCTGCGCAGGCCCGGCACGGACGCCAGCACCTCGCGCGGCGGCGTGTACACCCGGTTGTGCCGGCCCAGGTAGCACGGGTCGTGGTAGGTCACCAGGCCGTCCACCGGCCGTACCGGGGTGAGCCGCCCCTCCTCGATCAGCCGGCCGAGCAGCTGGGTGTGGTGCACGACCTCGTAGTCGCCGCCGAGCTGCGGGTACTCGTTGGCCAGCGAGTTGAAGCAGTGCGGGCAGGTGGCGACGATCTTGCGGACCTTGGCCTCGTTCAGCGTCTCGACGTTCTGCTGGGCCAGCATCTGGAACACGAACTCGTTGCCGAGCCGCCGGGCCGGGTCGCCGCTGCACGCCTCGCCGGCGCCGAGGATCGCGAACTTCACGCCGGCCGCGTGCAGCACCTCGGCCACCGCCCGGGTCGTCTTCTTGGCCCTGTCCTCGAGCGCGCCGGCGCAGCCCACCCAGAACAGGTACTCGATGTCCTCGCCGATCTCCCCCTCCACCCGGGGGATCTCGAAGTCCAGGCCCTCGGTCCAGTCCTCGCGGGCGGAGGCGTTCATCCCCCACGGGTTGCCCTTGTTCTCCAGGTTGCGCAGCATGACGCCGGCCTCGGACGGGAACGAGGACTCGATCAGCACCTGGAACCGGCGCATGTCGACGATGTGGTCCACGTGCTCGATGTCCACCGGGCACTGCTCCACGCACGCGCCGCAGGTGGTGCACGACCACAGCACGTCGGGGTCGATGACGCCGCCCTCCTCGGCGGTGCCGACCAGCGGCCGGATCGCCTGCGCCGCGCTGAACGCGTCGACCCGGCCGAAACCGGACTCCGGCACCCCGTGCTTGTGCTCGGCCGGCTCGAAGTTGACGTCCGCCGGCACCGGCTTGCCGAGCAGGTACGGGGCCTTCGCGAACAGGTGGTCGCGCAGGTCCATGATCACCAGCTTGGGCGACAGCGGCTTGCCGGTGTTCCAGGCCGGGCACTGGCTCTGGCAGCGGCCGCACTCGGTGCAGGTGGCCATGTCGAGCATCCCGCGCCAGGTGAAGTCCTCGATCTTGCCCCGGCCGAACACGTCGTCCTCGCCGGGGTCCTCGAAGTCGATGGGCTTGCCGCCGGACTCCATCGGCTGGAGGGCGCCGAGCGCGACCGGCGTCCGCTTGGTGGCGACGTTGATCGGGGCCAGGAAGATGTGCAGGTGCTTGGAGTACACGACCAGGCACAGGAAGGCCAGGATGACGCCGACCTGGCCGAGCACGAAGACGGTCTCGATGGCGTGGTTCGCGTCGTAGGACAGCCCGGAGAACGCCCGCGAGACCAGGTACGAGGCGAACGGCGCCTTGGACCTGCCGAACGGCAGGTGGCCGGTGTTGTACTGGGCGCCGCGGTAGATCAGCAGCGTGGCGATGACCAGGAAGATCATCCCGAGGATGCCCCAGGCCGCCCGGGTGTGCGAGCCGTAGAAGCGGGACGAGCGCTGCTCGCGAGCCGGGTCGTGGCGGGTGCGGATCAGCGCGAACACCACCAGCGCGACCAGCACGGCGACCGCGAAGAAGTCCTCCAGGAAGCCCAGCGCCCGCCACCTGCCGATGAGCGGGATGTGGAAGTCCTCCTGGAACAGCGCACCGTACGCCTCCAGGATCGTCGCGCCGAGGATGAGGAAGCCCCAGAACGTGAAGGCGTGCGCCAGCCCGGGCACCGACCACTTGAGCAGCTTGCGCTGGCCGATGACCTCGCTGGTCTCCGCCCACAGTCGCTTGGCCCAGCCGTCGGTGCGGCCGGTGGCGGGCTGGCCGGTCTTCACCAGCCTGTACAGCCACCACAGCCGGCGGCCGGCGACGGCGAACGCGATCACCGTCATGATCGCGCCGATGGCGAGCCTCACTGTCCCTCCCTGGCGGACGGCGTGAACTGACCGGAGTCTACTCGTCGGTAACTTGGGTGTGCGCGTGGAGGTGGTCACCGCTTGGAGCTCACGCTAGCGGGCATCCCTGACATCGCCAGAAAACGTAGCGCCTTCTGCGTGTCTCTACGGCGGACCGAATACAAGCGAATACAGTCCGATGCGTGGATCCGGTGCGGAACCCGTACGCTCCCGGCGCCGGCCAGCGGCCGCCGGAGCTGGCCGGCCGCGACCGGGAAGTCGCCATGTTCGACGTGGTGCTGGAGCGGGTCGCCTCCGGCCGCCCGGAACGCAGCCTCGTCCTCACCGGCCTGCGCGGCGTCGGCAAGACCGTATTACTGAACACCCTCCGCTCCGCCGCCATCGGCAGGCTGTGGGGTACCGGCAAGATCGAGGCCCGGCCCGAACAGTCGATCCGCCGCCCGCTCGCCACCGCGCTGCACCGGGCGATCCGCGAGGTCGCGCCCAGGCACCGGGCGCCGGAGCGGGTCGACGACTTCCTCGCCGTGCTCAAGGCGTTCGCGCTCCGCGACCCGGAGCAGCCGAAGGGCCCGCGCAAGTGGGACCCGGGCATCGACGTGCCGCCCGCCCGCGGCCGGGCCGACTCCGGCGACCTGGAGATCGACCTCACCGAGCTGTTCTGCGACGCCGCCGAGGTGGCCACCGACGTCGGCGTCGGGCTCGCCCTGTTCGTGGACGAGATGCAGGACATCCCCGCCCCGGACATCTCGGCCCTGTGCGCGGCCTGCCACGAGCTGTCCCAGCAGGCCTCGCCGCTGATCGTCGTCGGCGCCGGCCTGCCGCACCTGCCGGCGGTGCTGTCCAGCTCCAAGTCGTACTCGGAGCGGCTGTTCCGGTACTGCCGCATCGACCGGCTCGACCGCGCCTCCGCCGACCGGGCGCTCGTCGCCCCGGCCGCCCGCGAGGAGGTCGAGTACACCCGGGACGCCCTCGACGCGCTGTACGCGGCCGCCGACGGCTACCCGTACTTCGTGCAGGCGTACGGCAAGAGCACCTGGGACGTGGCCCCGCACTCGCCGATCACCGTGGACGACGTCAAGGTGGCCGCCCCGGAGGCCGAGAACGAGCTGGCCGTGGGCTTCTTCGGCAGCCGGTACGAGCGCGCCACCCCGGCCGAGCGGGAGTACATGCGGGCGATGGCCACCCTCGGCGACGGCCCGGTGCCCACCGCCGACGTGGCCAGAGCGCTCGGCCGCAAGCCCTCCAGCCTCTCCCCGGCCCGGGACAGCCTCATCAAGAAGGGCCTGATCTACTCCGCCGAACGCGGCACGATCGCCTTCACCGTCCCGCACTTCGGCCACTTCCTGCGCACCCAGCCCACCGAGTAGCGGGTCCAAGTAGCTAGAATTATGGCCATGGAGACCATCTCGATCAGCGAGGCGAAGAACCGGTTCACCGAGATCGCCGACCGCGCCGCTGCCGAGCACGACCATTTCACCGTGACCCGGAACGGGCGCCCCCACGTCATGGTGGTCTCCGTAGCCGAGTGGGATGAACTGCAGGAGACCCTCGCGGTCCTGTCCGATCCGGAGGCTCGCGCCGACCTCGCCGAGTCGGCTGAAGCCGTGGCGCGTGGCGATCTCACCACCGAGGAAGAGATGGCGGCCGTCCTGGACGCCCGTGCCGGTCGCCGGGATGGACGGTGACCGGGCGGTACACCGTACTGCTCACGCCCCCGGCGAGGCGGGCACTGGCCGAGCAGCTCCCACCGGATGTCGCCGTGGCCGCGTGGGAACTGATCACCGGAGCCCTGGCCGATGATCCCTGGCGGGTCGGGAAGCCCCTCCACGAGCCCTACCTCGGGCTACACGCGGCGAGGCGCGGCACCTACCGCGTCCTGTACAAGATCGACGAGGGCAAGCACGCCATCGAGATCCGCTCCATCCGCCACCGGACCGACGCCTACCGCACCTGACCTGCCGGCGCGGCCGCCTGTTGACGACGACGACCGGGCGGGCGGACGGGGTGGCGGGGAATCTATGCACGGCGGCCGGCCAGGCCGGTCTCGTACGCGATAATCACCAGCTGGGCGCGGTCGCGGGCGTTCAGCTTCATCAGCAGCCGGCCCACGTGGGTCTTGGCGGTGGCCACCGAGACGCACAGGTGCGCGGCGATCTCGCCGTTGGACAGGCCGCGCCCGACCAGGCCGAGCACCTCGCGTTCCCGCCCGGTCACGCCCTTCAGCGAGATGCCGGTCCGCACCCCCGGCGCGGGCCGGCGGGCGAACTCCTCGATCAGCCGGCGGGTCACCGACGGGGCGAGCAGGGCGTCACCGGCCGCCACCACCCGGATCGCGGCCAGCAGCTCGGTCGGCGGGGTGTCCTTGAGCAGGAACCCGCTGGCCCCGGCCCGCAGCGCGCCGTACACGTACTCGTCCAGGTCGAACGTGGTCAGGATGATCACCCGGGTGTCGGCGGAGATGTGCCGGGTGGCCTCGATGCCGTCCATGCCGGGCATCCGCACGTCCATCAGCACCACGTCCGGCCGCTCGGCCCTGGCCAGCGCGACCGCCTCGGCGCCGTCGGCGGCCTCGCCGACCACGGTGAGGTCCGGCACCGCGTCCACCAGCACCCGGAATCCGCCCCTGACCAGCGCCTGGTCGTCGGCGACCAGTACCCGTACGGTCACCGCCCACCCCCGACCGGCAGGCTGGCCGCGACCCGGAACCCGCCGCCCGGCAGCGGCCCGGCGTCGAACGTGCCGCCGTAGATCGCCACCCGCTCCCGCATCCCGATCAGCCCGTGCCCGGCCGCCCCGGTCGGGGCGCCCCGGCCGGCGCCGCGGTCGGTCACCTCCACCGCCACGTCGTCATCGCCGAAGCGGAGGTGCACCCTGGCCCGGTCGGTGCGCGCGTGCCTGACCACGTTGGTGAGCGCCTCCTGGACGATCCGGTACGCCGAGGTGTCCACTCCGGACGGCAGTGGCCGCGGCTCGCCCCGCACGTCCACGTCCACCGCCACCCCCGCGTCGGCGGTCCTGGCCAGCAACCGGTCCAGGTCGCCGAGGCCGGGCACCGGGTCGTACCGGGCGGCGACGTCGCCGGCGTCCGCGCGCAGCACGCCGAGCATCCCGCGCAGCTCGCGCAGGGCGGCCCGGCTGGTCGTCTCGATCGCGGACAGCGCGGCCTTGGCCTCGGCGGGGTCGCTGTCGATGACGAAGTGGCCCATGCCGGCCTGCACGGCGATCACGCTCATGTTGTGCGCCACCACGTCGTGCAGCTCGCGGGCGATCCGCAGCCGCTCCGCCTGCATCGCCTGCTGGGTCAGCCCGGCGCCGTACTCCCTGGCCCGGTGCACGGAGTACCCGATCGCCCAGCTCGCGCCGACCACCAGCACGTTCGCGATCCCGTTGGCGATGATCTTCGGTCCGGTCGGCAGGTACCCGAACTCGACCACGACCGCCACCACGACCAGCAGGCTGGTGACCAGCGCCCGCAACGCCACCCGCCGCGGCCGGGTGGCCGCCACCGTGTACAGCGCGAACGCCATCGGCAGGAACGGACCGACGGGGACGCGTGCCAGCGAAATCGCCACCGTCATCAGCAACGTCCAGGCCAGCACCGGTACCGGCCAGACCCGGCGGAGCACGATCGGCGCCGCGCTGAGCACGACCAGCAGCCCGACCATCGGCATGTTCACCGGGAACGGCACGCCCGCCGTGGTGCGCGCTGTCTGCCGCATCTGGCCGTGCCCGAGCAGCACCATGAACGCCACGGCCAGCACGTCCAGCGCGATCCACTGCCCGCGCGTCATCCGCCGGGTGAGGGGTGGGCGGAGCGGCTCGGTCACGACACGACGGTAGGTCAGCCGTGCGGGTCCCGGCGTCAGCCTGGAGGCGTACGTCGGCGGTCAGCCCCCGGCCTGACGACGCGACGGCCGCCGGCCGCGACCGTGGTGCCCATGATTCAGGCGAAGGAACTCTCGAAGCGGTACGGGGGAACGGTGGCCGTGGACGGCCTGACGTTCGACGTGCGCCCCGGCCACGTCACCGGCTTCCTCGGGCCGAACGGGTCCGGCAAGTCCACCACGCTGCGGATGGCGCTCGGGCTGGACCTGCCGACCGCCGGCGCGGTGACCGTCAACGGCCGCCCGTACCGGCGGCTGCCGCGACCGCTGCACGAGGTCGGCGCGCTGCTGGACGCCAACGCGGTGCACGGCGGGCGGAGCGCGTACCACCACCTGCTGGCGCTCGCGCAGAGCAACCGGATCGGCCGGCGCCGGGTCGGCGAGGTGCTCGACCTGGTTGGGCTGGCGGCGGTGGCGGGGCAGCGGGTCGGCGGCTTCTCGCTCGGGATGCGGCAGCGGCTGGGGATCGCGGCGGCGCTGCTCGGCGACCCGGGCGTGCTGATGCTGGACGAGCCGGTGAACGGCCTGGACCCGGAGGGCATCCGGTGGATCCGCGGGCTGCTGCGGTCGCTGGCCGCCGAGGGCCGCACGGTGTTCGTGTCCAGTCACCTGATGAGCGAGATGGCGCAGACCGCGGACCACCTGGTGGTGATCGGGAAGGGCCGGCTGATCGCGGACCGGAGCCTGACCGAGTTCGTCCAGGCCACCGGCACCGGCCAGGTGCTCGTACGGACACCGGACCCGGACCGGCTGGCGACGGCGCTCGGCGGCGAGGCCCGGGTGACCGCCGAGCCGGACGGTGCGCTGCTGGTCGCCGGCCTGAACGCGGCGCGGGTGGGGGAGGCGGCGGCCGCGGCCGGTGTGGTGCTGCACGAGCTGACCCCGCGGGCCTCGCTGGAGGAGGCGTTCATGGAGCTGACCGCGGACGCGGTCGAGTACACGACCACCGGAGGGAACCGATGAGGCCGCTGCTGGCGAGCGAGTGGACCAAGCTGCGCTCGGTCCGCTCGACGTACTGGAGCCTGCTGGCCGCGGCCGTGCTGGCGATCGCGATCGGGCTGCTGGTCTGCCACGCGATGGCGAGCCACTGGCCGAGGATGACGCCGGTCGAGCGGGCGCACACCGACCTGGTCTCCGACAACCTGGCCGGGTTCGCGTTCGCTCAGCTCGCGGTGGGGGTGCTGGGCGTGCTGGTGGCCGGATCGGAGTACTCGACCGGCCTGATCAGGCTCACGTTCGGTGCGGTACCGCGGCGGCGGGCGGTGCTGGCGGCCAAGGCGGCCGTCGTCGGCCCGCTCACGCTGCTGGTCGGGGTGTCGGTCGCGGCGGTCACCTTCAGCGGCGGCCAGGCGTTCCTGGCAGGCCGCCACCTGGGCCGGTCACTGTTCGACCCGACCTCGCTGCGAGTGGTCACCGGCATCGGCTTCTACACCGCCTGCGTGGCCCTGTTCGGGCTCGGCCTGGGCTTCCTGATCCGGCACACGGCCGGCGCGATCACCGTGCTGGTCGCGGTGGTGTTCCTGGCGCCGCAGCTGGTCAGGGCCCTACCGGACCCCTGGGGCGTCCGCCTCGGCCGGCTGATGTTCCAGAACGCCGCCACCGAGCTCGTTTCCGTCCGGCACGACGACTACCACCTGGCCCCCGTCGCCGCGTTCGCCCTGGCCGCCGTCTGGGCCGCGACCGCCCTGGTGGCGGCGGCCGTCACGCTGGAACGGAGGGACGCCTGACCGGCCCGTCTCGGTCTTTATGTGCCCCTCTAGCGCTGGTGCTAGAGGGGCACAGATTTTGGCAGAGATTCGGGAAGATCATCGGGAACGCCGGGGTGGCGGGGCGCGTTAGGAGGGATGAACAACCTTGAGTCGACTCGGCTCAACTTGGTTGCTAACCTCGGGGGCCTACCCCGGAGTGGAGAACTGAACGTACGAGAGCCGGCGCGCCCGGCTCCGAGATCAACATCGAGAGGTCCCAATGGCACGAGCGGTCGGTATCGACCTGGGTACGACGAACTCCGTCGTCGCGGTCCTGGAAGGCGGTGAGCCGAACGTCATCGCCAACGCCGAGGGTGCGCGGACGACGCCGTCGATCGTAGCCTTCGCCAAGAACGGCGAGCTGCTGGTGGGCGAGGTGGCCAAGCGGCAGGCGGTCACGAACCCTGACCGCACCATCCGCTCGGTCAAGCGGCACATGGGCACGGACTGGAAGACCGAGGTCGACGGCAAGTTCTACACGCCGCAGGAGATCTCCGCGCGAGTGCTGATGAAGCTCAAGCGCGACGCCGAGGCGTACCTGGGCGAGGAGATCACCGACGCGGTCGTCACCGTCCCCGCGTACTTCTCCGACCACCAGCGGCAGGCCACCAAGGAGGCCGGCCAGATCGCCGGGCTGAACGTCCTGCGGATCATCAACGAGCCGACCGCGGCCGCGCTGGCGTACGGCCTGGACAAGGCCGAGAAGGAGCAGACCATCCTGGTCTTCGACCTCGGTGGCGGCACCTTCGACGTGTCGCTGCTGGAGATCGGCGACGGCGTGATCGAGGTGAAGGCCACCTCCGGCGACAACCACCTCGGTGGCGACGACTGGGACGAGCGGCTGGTCCAGCACCTGACCAAGACCTTCCAGGGCCAGTACGGCGTGGACCTGGCCAAGGACAAGATGGCCATGCAGCGGCTGCGCGAGGCCGCGGAGAAGGCCAAGATCGAGCTGTCCGCCACCCAGTCCACCACGGTCAACCTGCCCTACATCACCGCCGGCCCGGACGGCCCGCTGCACCTGGACGTGCAGGTCAGCCGGTCCGAGTTCCAGCGGATGACCGAGGACCTGCTGAAGCGGTGCAAGGACCCGTTCCAGCGGGTGATCAAGGACGCCAACATCGCGGTGAGCAAGATCGACCACGTCATCCTGGTCGGCGGCTCCACCCGCATGCCGGCCGTCGCCGACCTGGTCCGCGAGCTGACCGGCGGCAAGGAGCCGCACAAGGGCGTCAACCCGGACGAGGTCGTCGCCGTCGGCGCGGCCCTGCAGGCCGGCGTGCTCAAGGGCGAGGTCAAGGACGTCCTGCTGCTGGACGTGACGCCGCTGAGCCTGGGCATCGAGACCAAGGGCGGCATCTTCACCAAGCTCATCGAGCGGAACACGACGATCCCCACCAAGCGGTCGGAGATCTTCACCACCGCCGACGACAACCAGCCGTCCGTGCTCATCCAGGTGTTCCAGGGCGAGCGCGAGATCGCCGCGTACAACAAGAAGCTCGGCACCTTCGAGCTGACCGGCATCCCGCCGGCGCCGCGCGGCATGCCGCAGGTCGAGGTCACATTCGACATCTACGCCAACGGCATCGTGAACGTCTCCGCCAAGGACCTTGCCACCGGCAAGGTGCAGGGCATGACG
>JBJMIH010000137.1:0-28926 GCA_045806985.1 Mycobacteriales bacterium
GGCAGTCCTCCCGACACAGCGGGGACAACGGCAGTTCGAGAACCACCGCGTCCCGCACCACCGGCTCCAGGTCGATCAGGTCGCCTTCGAGCCGGCCGGCCGCCTCCTCCGTGTCCTCGTCGGCCACCGGCTGGTCCTCGTAGACGTACAGCTCCTGCAGGTCCACGAGCACTTCGTCGGCGACCGGTCGGAGGCAGCGCGCGCACTCGCCCTCGACCGGAGCGGTGACCGTGCCGGAGACCAGCACGCCTTCCATCACCGCTTCGAGCCGGAGGTCGAGTTCGAGCTCCGCCCCCTCGGGAACCCGGACAAGTTCCAGGACGAGTCCGGCCGGCGCGGGAACGGGACGACTCAGGTAGCGCATCGCCCCTGGTCGCCGCCCCAACTCGTGGGTCTTGATCACGAGGGGACTGCGGGGATCGAGGTGCACCTGTGCCTTCCTGCTCTCGGGCATGACTGAACCCGGCCCTGGGAGGCCGGACGCTCAGGGTAACCGACCCGGGGGTCCGGCGTCGATTCGCATTCCCGACTCCGACCTGGGTATCCGAATCGTCCGGTTTGGATCGGTTCAGAGGGCGGACTGCTCCGGCAGGTCGGCCGCGGGCTGCTGCTGCTCGTCCTCGGCGAACAGCGGGGTGAGCGCGCTGCGGCCGCGCAGCGCGTCCCGGCCGCGCTCGACCTGCTGGAGCGTCTTCTGCAGCAGCACCTCGAAGTTGGCCAGCTTGCCGTCGATGTAGTCGTCGGCCTCGGTACGCACCCGGCCGGCCTCCTCGCGGACGTCGGTGAGGATCTCCGCCGCCCTGGTCTCGGCCGCCATCGTCACCTCGTGCTCGTCGACCAGCCGGTCCCGGCGCTCCTTGGCCTGCTCGACGATCCGCTCCGCCTTCAGCGTGGCCTGCGCCACGATGTCGTCCCGCTCGTCCAGCAGCTGCTGGGCGCGGTCCAGCTCCGGGGGCAGTGCGGCGCGCAGGTCCTCCAGCGCGGCCAGCAGTTCCGCGCGGTTCACGATGCAGGACGCGGACATCGGCATCGACCTGGCGGCCTTCACCGACTCGACGATCTGGTCGAGCTTCTCGTGGACGTACACCGTCAGCTCCCTAGGAATTGCCGCGATCCGCGGCCAGCCGCTCGACAAGGCGCCGCCGCACCGGCTCCGGCACCTGCGGCGACACGTCGCCGCCGAAGGCCGCCACCTCTTTGACAAGGCTTGACGACACGAAAGAGTAGAGCGGGTTGGTGGGCATGAACAGCGTTTCGATTCCGGCCAGGCTCAGGTTCATCTGCGCCATCTGGAGCTCGTAGTCGAAGTCGCTGACCGCGCGGAGGCCACGGACCACGACGGCGATGTCGTGCTCGCGGCAGTAGTCGACGAGCAGGCCCGCGAACGAGTCCACCCGCACGTTGTCGTACTCGGCGGTGACCTCGCGGATCATCGCCATCCGCTCGGCGAGCGGGAACAGCCCCCGCTTCTTCTCGTTCACCAGCACGCCCACGACGACCTCGTCGTACAGGCGGCTGGCGCGCCCGATGATGTCCAGGTGACCCCTGGTCACCGGGTCGAAACTGCCCGGACAGACGGCTCGTCTCACGGCTGGCGACCGTACCAAAGACGGGTGGTGCCCAGGTTCACCGACCCGGTCACTGTTCCTGCGCGCCGGCGGCCGGCGCGTCCGACGGCCCGGCGACCGCCGCCGCCATCGCCCCGACCGGCTCGGCGGCCCGGTTACGTCCCGCCGCCGCCAGGTCCGGCAGGTCGCTGAACAGGCCGTCCACGCCGGTACGCCAGGCGGGCAGGTAGTGGTCCACCGGGTCGGCGGGGCCGAACGTGTACGCGTACAGGGCCAGCCCCGCCTGGTGCGCGGCCGTCACCAGATCCGGCGACAGCGCCGGGCGGTCCACCGCCACCGCGTTGGCGTACCCGCTGAACGCGGCCAGCTGCGCCACCGTCGGGGGCGTGGCGCCCACCAGCTGCACCAGCCGTACCGGCAGGTCGCTGTGCAGCTGCCGCAGGGTGTCCGGGTCGAACGACTGGACCTCCACCGGTACCGGCGAGGCGGCCGCGGTGAGCCTGTCGCGGCGCAGCAGCGCCACCAGCCGCGGCTCCACCGGCAGGCCGGCGGCGGCGAAGTACGCGGGATTCTTGATCTCCGGCATGATCCCGATCCGCCGCCCCAGCCGGCGCGACTCGGTCCTGGCCAGGTCCACCACCTCCTGGAGGGTGGGTATCCGGCCGTCGACGCCGCCGACCGCCGCGCCGCCGCGCCGGGACCGCGCCCGCAACGTGCGCAGCTGGGCCAGCGTGAAGTCCTCGGTGAACCAGCCGGTCACCGGGCGCCCCGCCAGCACCTTGCGCCGGCGCAGCGCGGCGAACTCGGGCCGGGACGCCACGTCGGTGGTGGCCGACAGCTCGTTCTCGTGCCGGCACACCAGCACGCCGTCGCTGGTGACCGCCAGGTCGGGCTCCAGGTAGTCGGCGCCCAGCTCGGCGGCGAGCCGGTACCCGGCGAGGGTGTGCTCCGGCAGGTAGCCGCTGGCGCCCCGGTGCGCGATCACCACCAGCTTGGGCAGCGGGGCGGGCGCCGCCGGCCGCGGCTTCGCCCCCGCCGCCGTTCCCGGCGCGCCCCCGAACAGCAACAACGCGTCCACCAGGGCGGCCGCCCCGAGCACCGCCAGCCACCACCATGGCCAACGCCGGCGGGTCGAGGCCGGCGGCGTGGGCTGATTCACGCGGACAGGATGCCATGCGCACTTCACGGTTCTTTCACGCACTACCGGGGCAGGGCAGACAGGCGGGACGAAACGTCCGAACCGCTGCGACCGAGATGCTTCATAGCCGGCGAGGTTTGGTGCAACCCTGTGCCGGGGGACGTCGTCCTGGTATGGGGTCCCACGACGTGGGTCGGAATCCGGGGGAAGGTGAGCGCATGGGCCCGACCGGGCTGCCGGTGATCGTGATCGCGATCGCGCTTGCCCTCGGCGCTCCGGTCGCCACCGTGCTGACATGGGACCTGCCCCGGCTGAAGCTGGTACGGCGGGTCGGCATGCTGCTGCTCTGCCAGCTGCTGACGCTCGTGGCCGGCCTCGCGCTGGTGAACAGGGCCGGCGACTTCTACACGTCCTGGAACGAGCTGGTCAACACCGGCACCCCCACCAAGGTCGTCACCGGTCCGAACGTCGCCAACCTGGTCGGCCTGCCGCGCCAGCTGCTGCGCCGGATCGAGCCGCACGTCTCGCCGCTCAGCCCGCTGCCGGCCAGCTCCGCCGGGACCCCGCCGGACACCGCCCCGCCCGGCAAGCTGGACCACTCGCTCGCGCACCTGCACGGCACCCGCGGCAGGGCCGGGTCGATGGTGGTGCGGGCCCGCATCCTCGGCCCGCGCACCCGGTACGACCTGCCGGCGCTGCTGTACCTGCCGTCCGAGTACTTCCAGCCGTCCTTCGCCGGCACCCGGTTCCCGGTGGTGGAGTTCCTCGCCGGGTACCCGGGGTCGCCGCGCAGCTGGACCGGGATGCTGCGGCTGCAGAAGACCCTCGACGAGGAGATCGCCGCCGGCCGGATGGCGCCCACGGTGGGTGTGCTGCCGGCGCAGAACCCGCACCCGCCGCGCGACTCCGAGTGCGTCGACGCGGTCGGCGGCGGCTCGCGCGCCGGGACGTACCTGGGCGAGGACGTGCCCGACGTCGTCGCCCGCGAGCTCCGGGTGCGTACCGATCCGGCCGGCTGGGCGGTGATGGGGTACTCCACCGGCGGCTTCTGCGCGGTGAACCTGGCGCTGCGGCACCCGCGCCGGTTCCTCACCGCGGTCAGCCTGGCCGGGTACTTCCACCCGATCACCGACAGCACCACCGGGGACCTGTACCGGCGGGATCGGCACGCGCGGGACCTCAACGACCCGCGCTACCTGGTCCGGCACCAGCCGCCGGAGGTCTGGATCTACCTGGCCGCGAGCGGCGGCGACGCGGCGGCGGTCAGGCAGATCCACCAGTTCGTGCCGCTCATCCCCGACCAGGTGCACACCACCGTGGCGATGCTGCCGGTCGGCGGGCACAACCCGGTGTCGTGGCGGGTGCTGGAGCGGGCCGCGTACCGCTGGCTCTCCGACACCGTCGGCCAGGCCACCGTGCCCGCCACCGCCTGACGGCGCCCGGTCACCCCTGGGTGTCGCACCACGGATCGGCGATCGGTTTCTGCTGGTACAGCCGGGTCCAGTCCGGCTCGGCCACCACGCCGGTCTCCGGCAGGTTGACGGTGCGCTGGAACGAGCGCACCGCGCTCTCCGTCTTCGCGCCGAAGACGCCGTCCACCACCAGCGCGCCGGCGGGCGCGTGGTCGCAGCCGATCCGGTTGAGCTGGGTCTGCAGGACCTTCACGTCGACGGTGTCCGGCGAGCCCTTGCGCAGCTCGCCGGGGAAGGCCGGCACCGGCGACCGGGACGGCGTGGACCGGCTGTCCGAGGACGGGCCGCTACCGGCGGAGTCACTGGTCTTCGGCGTGATGAGCCACAGCGACCCGGCCAGGCCGAGGACGAGCAGCACGGCGAGCGCGGACAGCGTGAGCACGCTGGAACGGGCCAGCCGCGGCGCCTGGTCGACGGCGATCCTGATCTCCTGCGGGGGCGCGCCCCGCTGGTGCACCTGGACGGCGCCGGCCAGCCGGCGGCTGCGGACGAACGGAGCGGCGGGCAGCGCGAGCGGCACCGTGATGCCACCGGGCTCGTCCGGGATGACCTGCGCGGAGTCCGGCCAGCCTGGCGCCGGCCGGAGCTTGGAGCTGGCCAGCACCAGCCGGATCGGGACGGTGGCGTTGCCCTCCGCCGTGATCGGCAGGATGGCCATCGCGATCCGGTCGTCGCTGTCCGCCCTCCCGTACAGCGACCGCTCCACCGCGATCTTCCGGTACGGCCACACCGCGTAGTGCTGCACGTCGTGGTGCAGGCGGCGGGTGCCGTCCGCGGACAGCACGTTCACCGACAGCGGGCAGTGCGGGTTGGCGAGCGGGCGGTCGTAGCCGACGGTGACCGTGATCGTGGCGTACCGGTGGCCGAACGGCGGGAGCACGAACTCCTCGGCGTCCAGCAGGCTGTAGAGCGCCAGCTCGTGGCCCAGTTGCAGGCGCACGTGCTGCGGCATCGGCGTGTTGTTGTCCAGGATGACGCGGACCAGCCGGGGTTGGGCCGGTGTCAGCGGCTCCGGGCTGGGTACGAGGCTGGCCGACACCTCGGGAGGCGTCCGCACTCCCGGAGG
The DNA here is from genome assembly GCA_045806985.1 of Mycobacteriales bacterium. Classification (GTDB taxonomy): domain Bacteria; phylum Actinomycetota; class Actinomycetes; order Mycobacteriales; family JBJMIH01; genus JBJMIH01. The sequence goes on from JBJMIH010000137.1 coordinate 5,245, forward strand.
TTCCGCTCCCGAGGGCTCCCGGTCCACCACTCCGACACCACCACCATGCGCTTCCGCTACTGGCGACCATGCCCCTGCCGGCGACCATAGCGCGGAAAACCGGTGGTGGCCGACCCTTTTGTTCCAGGATCCTCTGACGATGAGCGACGAGTCAGTGGTCACGGCCCCGCCACCCGCGGCGGGAGTCCGTGTGCCGTGGGCGGACATGCCCGCCGAGGTCAGGTCGGCCGTGGAGGAACTGCTGGGCGACCGGGTGGTGGAGGCGGTGACCCAGCCGGGCGGGTTCTCGCCCGGGGTGGCGGCGCGGTTGCGGCTGGCCGGCGGGGGCCGGGCGTTCGTCAAGGCCACCGGCCCGCACCTGAACCCGGAGTCCCCCGGCCTGCACCGGGCCGAGGCCCGGATCACCGCCGCGCTGCCGCCGTCCGCCCCGGTACCGCGGCTGCTCGGCACGCTCGACCCGGTCGGCGTCGAAGGATGGGTGGTGCTCGCCTTCGAGGACGTGGCCGGCCGGCATCCCGACCAGCCGTGGCGGGAGGACGAGCTGCGCCGGGTACTGGCGGCGGCCACTGACCTGGCGACGGCGCTGACCCCGGCGCCGGTCGAGGCGCCCCTGGTGGCGGACGCGATCGACGAGCAGTTCCGGGGCTGGCGGCGGCTGGCGAGGGAGTACCGCGACGGCGAGGACACGCTCAGCTGGCTCGACCCGTGGGCACGGGACCACGTGGACCGGCTGGCCGCGCTGGAGGACACCTGGGCCGAGGCCGCCGCCGGCGACACGCTCCTGCACAACGACATGCGCGCCGACAACATGCTGGTCACCGCCGACGGGGTGGTGTTCGTGGACTGGCCGTGGGCGGCCGTCGGCGCGCCCTGGTTCGACCTGGCCGGCATGATCCCCAGCGTGCTGCTGAACGGCGGCCCCGCCCTGCTGCCGGTGATCGACGAGCACGTGGCCGCCTTCGACCCGGACCCGGACGCGGTGACCGCCGTGCTGGCGGCCCTCACCGGCTACCTGCTGTACCAGTCCCACCAGCCGCCCCCGCCCGGCCTGCCCACCGTCCGCGCCTTCCAGCGCGCCAACGGCGAAGCCGCCCTCCCCGCCCTCCGCCACCGCCTCGACCCCGGCTCACGCCCGCCGCGCGGCGACCGCCCGAAGTAGCCAGTCGAACTCCCGGTCGCCGGTGGTCATCGTCCCCGCCACCGGCGCCATCTCCCAGTCCACGATCGAACAGACCAGGTCTCCCTCGAGGCCGCCACCGCTCACCAGCTGGCGCTCGACCCACGGTCGCGTAGTTCGTCGAGATAGGCGGCTGCCTCGGGATGACCGGCGTAGCGTTCGGCCAGCTCGGTACCGAGCTCCCGCGACACCATGAGCAGCGAGGGGCGGGACTGCCGGTCCCCCGCGAGCGCCTGCCGGCCGTACGCGACCGCGCGCTCAAGATCTCCCTCGCGGGCGGCTATCACCCCCAGCGTGATGCGTGCCTCGGCGGTACGCATCGGCTTACGCTCCGTGCCGTCGAGGTCCGTCGAGGTACGGATGACCTCACGGGCATAGGTGGCGGCGAGCTGGTCCTCACCGACGTGCCGGTACGCGTCCATTGTGTAGAAATCCCACTTCTCCGGGTCCACGACGAGGTGGTTGTCGACGTTGTCGGGGTAGGGAAGCGCCTCCAGCAGCATCCGGCCACGGTCCAGTGCGATCTCGACCTGACGGCGATCGCCCAACCGCGCCCACGCCTTCGCCCGGTGAGCGAGCAGCTGCACGGCCACACCACGGTGCGGTCCCACCGCCTCCAAGCCGGCCTCGGTCGCCGCGATCGCACCGCGGTACTGCCCCTGCGTCAAGGCGTACCAGGCCCGCATCTCGTGTGCCCATCCCACGATGTCGGCGGCATCAGCCTCCACCCCCAGGCTCAGCGCCGCCCGCCGGGTGACCTCAGCCGGCTGGTGCAGCCCCATGTCGTACTCCAGGCAACCCACCAGCAGCGCGATCTGACCAGCAATGACCAACATCTCCCGATGCTGGGTGAGCGAGAGCCGCTGATCCAGCAGGGCCACCAGCCGTCGCAACCACGCTTGCCCCTCCCGGTACAGCTGGTCGGGCGGCTCCCGGGAGTACTCGCATCCCAGCCGCTCCGCGGTGACCTGGAGAGCGTCGATCGTGGCCGACGACACGTCGGAAGCGCGGAGCCGCGTGATGATCTCCAAGGTGTCCATCCCGATGCCCGCCATGAGCTCTTCATCTCTCCGACTGGGCCGAGGGAAGATGGCGGCGGTGACCGTGCCGAACGTCTTGGCGATCAAGGGCTTGTGGAAGTCGTCCGGTTCAACTTTGCCGCTCTCCCAACGCTTCCAGTTGCGGAGCAGGCTTTCCGTGCTGAGCGGCCTGTCGGCGTGCGCTTGCATCGCGAGTACGGCCTTCGCTTGTGACCAACCGCGGGCCGTCCGCTCCGCATGAATGCGACGCGCCCACGCCGGCTTTCCGTCATCGCGAACCGGATCACCCATGGACTCGAGTCTCTCTCCTGTCGCAGGGGACAGGTAGTGACATCCACCTGCCCCACGGTGACATCTGTCCCTGTTCGTACAGCTCGCGCGAACCTGAGGTCATGTCAGTTATGCGAATCACGCTAGCCAAGCCGGGGTAGTCGTCTCCTGGCTGCCCTGTGGGTGACGGGCGGTCAGGGGGTCTCGCGTCGGCCCTCAGTGCGGCGTTGCCTCGTGCGCCGTGACCGGTGCTCCCCTCTCCGGTTCCTGCGGGGGGCTGGGGGCCGACCCTTTCGTGCCGTGTCTGAAGTGGAAGCCGCTGTAGTCCGCCGGCGGCCGGCCCACAGGTACGGCACCGGGGCGGTGGCTCGGGTTTCATCCGGCAGCCGGGCCGCCGCCCCACCCTTACCGAGCCGAAGGAGCGCTGTGGTGGAGAGGGTGTGGCGGGTGGAGCGGCAGGTTCGGGGGTATGGGTTGGCGTACCTGTCGATGCCGCCGAGAGGACTGGCGGCGTGTGTGGTGGCCGAGTACGTCAACGCCTACACGTTGGTCCGGGAGGGTGGGAAGGCGGCGGAGGTGCGGCGGCTGTGGGGCGGGATGGCGCGGTCGGCGGGGTTGCTGGTCATGCTGTTCAACGAGGCCGAGTGCCCGCACCGGGCGTCCAGTTGGCTGGCCGCCGCCGATGAGGCCGCCGAGGCGGCTGGTGACCCGGAGCTGGCGTGCTGGGTACGGGCGCTGGCCGTGCGCACGGCGTGTGAGCGTGGCAGGTACACCGAGGCGCTGATCATGGCCGGCAAGGCGATCCAGATCGCGCCGGACACGGTCGGCGCGGTGCTGGCTCAGGCGACACAGGCGCTGGCCTGGGCGGAGCTCGGCCGGTCCAGCCAGGCACTGGCCTCACTCAAGTACTCCGATCAGGCGTATGCGCGGCTGGCGGCGGCCGACACGGTGGCGTCGATGCTGGGCTACCCGCGGGGCCTGCGCCACCACCACCGGGGGCAGGTGTTCGCGGTACTGGGCATGGCACCAGCGGGTCGCCTCGCGCTCCAGGCCGCACTGCGCTGCTACCCGGCCGGGGCCTTGCGGGCGCGTACTGAGGTGGCTCTCGACCTCGTCCGGTGTGATGGCCACAGGGCCTTACCGCAGGCCAACGAGGCGCTGGAACGGTTGCCGGCCGCCCACCGGACCGAGCGGCTGGCGCGGTTGGCGCAGTGGTTGGAGGAGCAGTGAGTGGCGTCCCCGATCTGGGCCGGTTCCTGAACGATCCCGCGACCCGGTTGTCCCTGGAAGTCGCCGCGGCCAAGGCCGGGCGGGAGGTCGTCGTTGCCGAGGACGACGAACCCGTCACCGAGCTGGTGGCCCGGCTCGGGGCGCGGGCCGAGCAGGAGGTGCTGATCGCGATACCCCGGCTGCGATGGGGATTCGTACTGCTCGCACTCGAACGCCTGTCCACGGCTGGGGAGGGCGGCGGGAGCGAGCAGCTCAAGTTCGCCGAGGGCACCAGCATCGGGATGCTGTACGACGCCTTCGAGCTGGCCACGGGCAGCACCGACGAGGGGTAGGTCAGGTTTTTTCGAGGTAGCCGGCTTTTTCTTCGTCCAGGACGCGGGCTACGGCGTCGGCGAGGGCGGGGTGGTGGGCCAGGTCGGGGTCGGCGGCCACCAGGTCGGTGGCGGCGGTCCTGGCCTCCTGGATGATCTCGCGGTCGCGGAGCAGGGACAGCAGGCGGAGCTGGCTGCGGCGGCCGCTCTGGGCCTGGCCGAGTACGTCGCCCTCGCGGCGCTGCTCCAGGTCCAGCTCGGCCAGCTCGAAGCCGTCGGTGGTGTCGGCGACGGCCTTGAGACGCTCGCGGGCCTTCTCGTTCACCGACTCGGTGACCAGCAGGCACAGGCCGGGGGCGCTGCCCCGGCCGACCCGGCCGCGCAGCTGGTGGAGCTGGCTGACGCCGAAACGGTCGGCGTCCATCACCGCCATCACGGTCGCGTTCGGCACGTTGACGCCGACCTCGACTACCGTGGTGGACACGAGTACATCCAGCTCGGCGGCGGCGAAGGCCCGCATCACCCTGTCCTTCTCGTCGGCGGGCAGCCGGCCGTGCAGCACGCCGAGCCGCAGCCCGTGCAGCGGGCCGTCGGCCAGCAGCGGTGCCAGCTCCAGCACGGCGATCGGCGCGCGCCGGCCGCCGCCGTCGCCGGGTTCGTCCGGGCCGGCCACGTCGTCGGGATCGGTCACGTCGTCGGGATCGGCGTCGTCGCCGATGCGTGGGCACACCACGTATGCCTGGTGGCCCTTGCCGACCTCCTCGCGGATCCGCTCCCAGGTGCGGTTCATCCAGGTCGCTTTCTCGGCGGCGGGTACCACGTGCGAGGAGATCGGCGAGCGGCCGCGCGGCAGCTCGCGCAGCGCGGACGTCTCCAGGTCGCCGTACACGGTCATCGCGACCGTCCGCGGGATCGGCGTGGCGGTCATCACCAGCACGTGCGGCGGGTTCTCGCCGCCCTTGGCGCGCAGGGCCTCCCGCTGCTCCACCCCGAACCGGTGCTGCTCGTCGACCACCACCAGGCCGAGGTCGGCGAACTGGACCCGGTCGTACAGCAGCGCGTGCGTGCCCACCACGATCCCGGCCTCGCCGGACGCGGCCGCCAGCAGCGCCTCCCGCCGCCGCGCGGCCGGCATCGACCCGGTGAGCAGCACCACCCTGGTGGCCTCCGCGCCGCCGCCGAGCTGGCCGGCCAGTGCGAGCGGGCCGAGCAGGTCGAGCAGTGACCGGTGGTGCTGGGCGGCGAGCACTTCGGTCGGCGCCAGCAGCGCGGCCTGGCCGCCCGCGTCGACCACCTGGAGCATCGCCCGCAGCGCGCAGATCGTCTTGCCCGACCCGACCTCGCCCTGGAGCAGCCGGTGCATCGGGTGCGCGGTGGACAGCTCCTCGGCGATCTTCTCGCCGACGTCGACCTGGCCGTCGGTGAGCGTGAACGGCAGCCGCGCGTCGAAGGCGGTCAGCAACCCGCCGTCCTTGACCGGCCGGGGCACCGCCGTACGCGCGGTCGCGGCCAGCCGCCGCTGCGCCAGCGCCACCTGGAGTACGAACGCCTCGTCCCATTTCAGCCGGGTACGGGCCCGCCCCAGGTCGGTCCGGTCGACCGGCTGGTGGATGCCGCGCAGGGCGGTGTCCAGGTCGACCAGCCCGCGCTCCTCGCGCAGCGGGGCCGGCAGCGGGTCGGGCAGCGGGTCGAGCACGTCCAGCCCGACCTTCACGCTGTTGGCGACCTTCCAGGACGGGATCTTCGCGGCGGCCGGGTACACCGGGATCAGCGAGCCGGCGAACTCCTCCACCAGCCCGGCCGCCTGCTCGTCCTGGGACGGGTCGAGCAGCTGGAACTCGGGGTGGGCGAGCTGGCGCTGGCCGCGGTACTCCCCCACCTTGCCGGCGAACAGCCCGACCCGGCCCGGCTGGAGCATCCGCTCGCGCGGGGTGACCCGGAAGAACGTCAGGTGCAGGGTGCCGGAGCCGTCGGTGACCGTGACGTCCATCATCTGGCCGCGCCGGTGCTGCATCCGCCGGGTGTGCGCCCGGACCACCTGCGCCAGCACGGTCACGTCCTCGCCCACCTGGAGGGTGCGGAGGTCGGTCAGCTCGCCGCGTTCGGCGTACCGGCGCGGGAAGTGGTACACGAGGTCGCCGAGCGTGTGCAGGTCGAGGCTCTTGGTGAGCACGGTGGCGGTACGGTCGCCGACCACCTCCCGCAACGGCTCGTCCAGTCCCGCCATCACTCCACCCCGACCATCAGCACCCCGGGCTGGCCGCCGGCATGGCAGGCCACCTCGACCGCCGGGTACGCGCGGCCCACCCGGTCCGCGAGCCGCTCGCCGAGCCCGGCCGGGCAGTCCGCACCGCACAGCAGCGTCACCAGTTCCCCGCCGTCCGCCAGCAGCCGGTCCACCAGGCCGGCACAGTCCGCCTCCGGGTCGGTCGGCCCGGCGGTCACCTCGCCCCAGCGGGTGGCGGTCGCCGCCTCGGCCATCGCGGCCGCGTCCGCGTCGAGGGGCCGGCCCGGGTGGTGTACCGCCAGCGCGGCGAGACCCTGCACGGCGGCGTCCGTCGGTACCACCTCGACCGTCACTCCGGCCCCGGCCGCCTGCTCGGCGACCCGGCGGGCCAGCGCGTGCCGGCCGGCGCCGTCCGGCAGCAGCAGCACCTCGGCCGCGCCGGTCGCCAGCACCGCGGCCAGCAGCGCGCCGGAGTCGCGGCCGGCCGCCGGTACCGCCGTCGCCCCGGCCGCCGGTACCGCCGTCGCCCCGGCCGCCGCGTACAGCCGGGCAAGCCCGTCCCCCGCCACCAGCGCCACCACCGCCCGCCGCACCGTCGCGGCGGCCGCTCGGTCGGCGAACTGGTCGGCGAAGCGGGTCACCCCGATCCGGTGCGGCCGGCCGGCCCGCACGCCGGCCTCGATCGCCGCGCCGACGTCGTTGACGTGCACGTGCACGTTCCAGACCGCGCTGTCGCCGGAGCCATCGCCGACCACCACCAGCGAGTCGCCGAGCACGGCGAGTTCGGCCCTGAGCGCGGCCACCGCGGCGGGTGGGGCGTCCAGCAGGTACTGCACCTCGTAGGCGTACGCGTCCGACCCGGACTCCCGCTCCGCGACGAACCGCCCGCTCTCCCGCGCCACCACCGGGTCCGGTGTCCGGGGCAGCGGCGCCGAGTGCACGGGCCGGCCCGACAGCACCGCGGCCAGGGCGTCCAGCAGCACCGCCAGTCCACGCCCGCCCGCGTCCACCACGCCGGCCAGCGCCGGAAGCTGGCTGGGGGTGCGGGCGACCGCCGTGGCGGCGCCCTCGGCGGCGGCGTCGGCGACCGCGGCCACGTCGTCGGTACGGTCGGCGGCCGCGCGGGCGGCCTCGGCGGCGGCCGTGGCCACCGACAGGACCGTTCCCTCGGCGGGGACGGCGACGGCCGCGTACGCGGAGTCGGCGGCGGTCCGTAGCGCCGTCGCCAGGTCACGTCCGGTGACCGCCCGGTCCTCCGGCAGGGCGGACGCCAGGCCGCCCAGCAGCTGGCTGAGGATCACGCCGGAGTTCCCCCGCGCGCCCCGCAGCGCCCCGGACGCCAGCGCCGCCAGCACCGCTCTCGGCCCGCCGTCGCCGTCGGCGAGTGCGGCCAGCGCGTCCACCGAGGCGGCCATGGTCAGCACCAGGTTGGTGCCGGTGTCGGAGTCGGGCACGGGGTAGACGTTCAGGTCGTCGATCTCCGTCTGGTGGGCACGGAGGACGTCCAACCCGCTCCGCGCCCAGTGCCGGAGGGCTGTGGCGTCGAGCACAGCGGCCATGACCCAGCAGATTAGTAGCCTGGTACGACAGTCCGCCCGCCCCGGTTTGCCGCGCCGCGCCGCGGCTCGCTACCCTGTGCGGTACCGGGCCCTCCGGAGGGCCCGTGTTGTCTGTAGATCACCTGGGAGAGTTCCGTGGCTAGCGTGTGTGACGTCTGTGGCAAGGGGCCGGGCTTCGGCAACAACGTGTCCCACTCCCACCGGCGTACCCGCCGCCGGTGGAACCCGAACATCCAGACCGTGCACGCCAACGTGCCCGGCCGCCGCAAGCGGATGAACGTCTGCACCTCGTGCATCCGCGCCGGCAAGGTGACCCGCGCCGTCTCGTCCTAGTTCTGACCGACCGGCGAGGTCCTCAACCTGTCCAGGCGGTTCCGGAGCGCGGTCCTGGCCCGCGCGATGGCCGCCTGGTCGTCGTACAGGGCCGCGTCCGACGCTGCGGCGCGCCCGTACGCGTCCAGCTCGAACGCCAGCTGCGCCGGGTCGAGGTCCGGGTCCAGCTCGCCGAGCCGCTGCGCCTTCACGATCGAGCGCTCGATCAGCGCCATCCAGTCGGTGCGCGCCTCCCGTAGCGCGTCCCTGATCCGCCCCGGCCGCGAGTCGAACTCGGCCACGGTCTGGATGAAGAAGCACCCGCCGGGGAAGATCCGCCGCTCGGCGTAGTCCAGCCAGTGCTCCCAGAGGCTGCGCAGGTGGGCGAGCCCGGGCGCGGCGCCCTCGCGCGCCGGCGTGACGACCGTGTCGACGTAGATCTCCCGCGCTGCCGCGATCGTCGCGAGCTGGAGCTCCTCCTTCGACCCGAAATGGGCGAAGACGCCGCTCTTGCTGACGCCCAGCTCGGTGGCGAGCCGGCCGATCGACAGGCCGTCCAGCCCGTCCACCGAGGCGATGTCGGCGGCGCGGCGCAGGATGGCCCGCCGGGTGGCCTCGCCGCGCAGCAGGCGGCCGTCTGTGGTCTGTGTCATCTCGGCTCCAAGTTGCACGACCGGTCGTGCACTGTCAAACTCTCCGAGTTAATAGTACGACCGTTCGTACACCATGGGAGCCGCTCATGCGTGCCGTACTCCCCCTGGCCGGCGGCGCGACCTTCCTGGCCATGCTCGACACCTCGGTCACCAACCTGGCCATCCCGGACCTGCACCACGACTTCACCGGCCCCGCCGTCGCGGACCTGACCTGGGTGATCACCGCGTACGCGGTGCTGTTCGCCGCCGTGCTCACCCCGGCCGGCCGGCTCGCCGACGTCGTCGGCCGGCGCCGGCTCTACGTCACCGGCGTCGGCCTGTTCACGCTCATGTCGCTGGCCTGCGCGCTCGCGCCCAACCTCGAGACGCTGGTGGCGGCGCGGGCCGTCCAGGGCGCCGGCGCCGCCGCGATGATCCCCGCCTCGCTCGCGCTGCTGCTGCACGGCGTGCCGGCGGCCCGGCGCACCGCCGCCGTCGGGCTGTGGAGCGCGGCCGGCGCGCTGGCCGCCGCCATCGGTCCCGGCGTCGGCGGGCTGCTGGTCGACGTGTTCGGCTGGCGGTCCGTGTTCCTGGTCAACCTGCCGCTCGGGGTGGCCATGGTCGCGGCGGCGCGGCTGCTGCCGGCCGGCGAGGCCGGCGGCGGGCCGCGACCCGACCTGCTCGGCACCGTGCTGCTCGCCGCCGGCATCGGCGGGGTGGTACTCGGCGTGACCGAGGGTGACAGCTGGCACTGGACCAGCGCACGCACGCTGGCCAGCCTGCTCGGCGGGGTGGCGGTCACCGGGTACGCGCTGGCCCGGTCCACCCGGCACCCGGCCCCGGCCGTCGAGACGTCGCTGTGGCGGTCGCGCGGGTTCGCGGTCGCCAACGTCGCGTCACTGCTCTACGGCGCCACCCTGTACGCGTGGCTGCTGATCGGCGTGCTGTTCCTCACCGAGGTGTGGCGGTACTCCGAGCTGAAGGCCGGGCTGGCGATGAGCCCCGGCGCGTTCACCGCCGCCGCGTCGGCGGTGGCCGGCGGGCGGCTGATCGGCCGGTTCGGCCCGCGCCCGGTGGTGACCGGCGGCGCGGCGACGATCCTGGCCTGCGGGCTGTGCATCATCGTCTCGCTGCGGTACCCGGGCTGGGTCACCGAGCCGCACTTCCTGATCTGGTGGCTGCCGGTCGGGCTGGTCCTCGGGGTTGGCATGGGCCTGGTCACCACCGGCACCGCGGCCGCCGCGGCGCTGTCCGCGCCGCCGACCCGGTTCGCTGGCGCGACCGGCCTGAACACGGCCGCCCGGCAGGTCGGCGGTGCGTTCGGGATCGCGGCGCTCGCGCTGGTGCAGCGGACCGAGACGGGGCTGGACGCGTTCACCGGGGTGTACGCGTTCTGCGCCGTCGCGGTCGGCCTGTGCGGGCTGGTCGGCCTGGGCCTGGCCGCCCGGCCGGCGCCGCAACCGGCGGCCGTCAGCCCCGCGCCCGCGGCAGCGCGCTGACCCCGCACGCCCTGGCCGCGCGGACCACCAGCTCGACGGCTGCCGGCCAGGGCACGGCGGTGGTGTCCACCACCAGGTGGTAGAGGCGAGGGTCGGTGGGGTCGCGGCGGTAGTAGTGGCGGACGTAGCCGTGCCGGGCCGCGTCGGTCTTCCGCTGGATCGCCCTGGCCTGCTCCGGGGTGACGCCGAACTCCTTCACCGCGTTGTCGACCCGGCCGTCGGCCGGCCCGTCCAGGCGTACGTGCAGCGTGCCCGGCACGTCGGCGAGCACCAGCGCGGCCGCCCTGCCGAGGATCACCCCGCCGGTGGTCGCCGCGACCTCGCGCAGGACACGCTCGGTCTGGGCGCGGAAGGAGTCCTCGTCGGGCACGGGCACGTAGGCGAGCGCGCCCGCGCCGGCCAGGTCGGGTACCAGCGCCATCGAGGACAGCGCCCGCCACAGGCTGTTCTCGGCCGACTCCTCGGCGCCCTCGGCGGCGCGGGGCGGCACGCCGAGCCGGTCGGCGACGCTCACCGGGATCGCGCGATCGACGAACGGCAGGCCGAGCGCGTCCGCGACCTGCGGCCCGATCACGCTCCCGCCCGCGCCGTACGACGCGGAAATAGTGACGACCGCCACACTTGCAACGTTAACCGCAGGTCAGGTCCTTGGCGAAGCAGAGGCAGCCGTCGAACTCGGCGTGGATGCCGAAGTTGGGGATCCTGACGTAGCCGGCGGACCGGTACAGGCTGATCGCCTCGGGTTGGCGGTCGCCGGTCTCCAGGATGATCCGCGCGTACCCGGCCGCCGCGGCGTGCTCCTCCAGGGCCGCCAGCAGCCGGCGGGCCAGGCCACGGCCGCGCGCCTCGGCCGCCACGTACATCCGCTTGATCTCGGCGTCCGGGCCGTTGCGGCGGAAGCCGCCGGCCGCCACCGGCAGCCCGTCCAGCGAGCCGACCAGGAACAGGCCGTCCGGCGGGGCGAACTCGTCCGGGTCCACCGGGGTGTGGTCGCGGCCGCCGTACCGGATCTCGTACTCCCGCTGCACCGCCTCGACCATCTCGGCCGCGGCGGCGCTGTCGTACCGGACCGGCTCCAGCGTGAACCGGCCCGCCGCGGTCTCCGTCACGAGCGCCACCGCCAGCCGTGGTCGACCGGGCCGATGCCGGCGCCGAGCGGGAAGCCGTGCGCGATCGCGCCGGTGACGTACTCCTTGGCCAGGCCGACCGCTGCCGGCAGCGGCTGGCCGAGCGCGAGCTGGCTGGCGATCGCCGACGCGAGCGTGCAGCCGGTGCCGTGGGTGTGCCGGTTGTCCAGCCGCGGCGACCGGTACCGGCGCTCGTGCTCGCCGTCGTACAGCAGGTCCACCGCGTCACCGGCCAGGTGACCGCCCTTGACCAGCACCGCCAGGGGTCCCAGGGCCAGCAGCGCCTCGGCCGCCCGGCGCAGGTCGCCCTCGCCGCCCACCTTCACGCCAGCCAGCTGTTCGGCCTCGTACAGGTTGGGCGTGATCAGCGTGGCCACCGGCAGCAGCCGCTCCCGCACCGCCGCCAGCGCCGCCGGCTCCAGCAGCGGGTCCCCGTGCTTGCTGACACTGACCGGATCAACGACCACCGGCACCCGACCGGCGAGCGCGCCGCCGAGCACCTCCGCCACCAGCTCCACCAGCGGGGCCGACGCCAGCATCCCGGTCTTCACCGCGTCCACCCCGATGTCGCCGAGCACGCTGTCCAGCTGCGCCCGCACGGCCTCGACCGGTAACTCCCAGTAACCCTGTACGCCGACCGAGTTCTGCGCGGTCACCGCCGCGACCACGCTCATCCCATGGACCCCGTGCGCCAGCATGGTCTTGAGATCGGCCTGAATCCCGGCTCCTCCACCGGAATCAGACCCGGCCACCGTCAGTACCCGCGCCACCCCACCCACAACCCCCAACCCTAATGAGCCGCCACCCTCACCACCCCCACCCCGACTGTGGCGATGGCCACGCCGAGGGTGTTGAGGAGGACGTCGTCGATGTCGCCGGCGCGGGCGGAGACGGTGGTGGCCTGGAGGTACTCGATGGCGACCGAGGTGGCGAAGGCGGTGGCGGTCACCCGGAGCGGGGTGAACCAGGGGTGGATGGCGGGGAGGAGGACCGCCAGCGGGACCAGCAGCATCAGGTTGCCGAGGAACTGGCGGGTGTCCTCGCGGGCGATCGTGTGGAACAGCGTGAGGTTGTTCGACACCGGGTAGTCGAGCGGGAGCGGCATCAGGGTGAGGAACGCCAGCACCACCAGGTACCCGCCGAGCGCCACGCTAGCCAGTTGTCTCGCCGAAATGGTCGAACCCCTCCCGCGCGAACCGCTTCCCGTCTACGAGAACGCCCCGGCCAGCCACCACGTTGCCGACAGGCCGCCAGGTGGGGGGCAGGTCGGTACCGGCGGGGAAGGTCGCGGCCAGCGCGTGGTCCTCGCCGCCGGTGAGGATCCAGTCGTACGGGTCGGCCTCGACCAGGTCGGCCGCGACCCGCAGCGCCGCCGGCACCTCGAAGGCGGAACGGTCCAGCGCGATGCCCACCCCGCTGGCCCTCGCCACGTGGCCGAGGTCGGCGAGCAGCCCGTCGCTCACGTCGATCAGCGCGGTCGCGCCGAGCCGGGCGGCGGCCGGGCCCTCCTCGTACGGCGGGGTGGGCCGGCGGTGCGCGGCCAGCACCTCCTCGGGACCGGCCACCCGGCGGCCGAGCAGTTCCAGGCCGGCCGCCGACCAGCCGAGCCGCCCCGCCACCGCCACCACGTCGCCGGGCCGCGCCCCCGACCGGCGTACCGCCGCGCGCCCCTCCAGGTGGCCGAGCGCGGTGATCGCGATCACGATCGGGTCGGCGCGTACCGTGTCCCCGCCGGCCACGCCGACCCCGAGCGGCCCGCACTCGTCGGCCAGGCCGGCCGTGAGCTGGTCGGTCCAGTCGATCGGCAGGTCCGGCGGGCAGCCCAGGCCGACCAGCAGCGCGGTCGGTACCGCGCCCATGGCGGCCACGTCGGCGAGGTTCTGCGCGGCGGCCTTGCGCCCGACGTCGTACCCGCTGCTCCAGTCCCGGCGGAAGTGCCGGCCCTCGACCAGCAGGTCGGTGGTGGCCACCACCCTGCCGTCCGGGGCCGCCACGACGGCAGCGTCGTCGCCGGGCCCGAGCAGGACCTGGCGGCCGACCGGCAGCCGGCCCACCGAGCGCGCGATCAGGCCGAACTCACCAAGATCACCGACGGTGATGGCACACCTCCTCAGCGGTGCAAAACGCCCTTGCGATAGGTTGTCGGTTCGTTCGTTGGACTGCACCGAAAGGGGCTCACGGTGGTCCAGGCGTACATCCTCATCCAGACCGAGGTCGGCAAGGCCAAACAAGTCGCCAAGTCGATCTCGGACATTCCTGGTGTCGCCCAGGTGGACGCCGTCACCGGACCCTACGACGTGATCGTCCTCACCGAGGCCGAGACCATGGACGAGCTGGGCGACCTGGTTGTCAGCAAGGTGCAGAGCACGCCGGGGATCACCCGGACGCTCACCTGTTCGGTCATTCACGTGTGAGATGGACTCAGGTACCCGGAAAGCGGCGTTGACGGCGACCCTGGTGGCGCTGCCGGTGGCGGTCGTCACCGCGCTCGCCGTCGGGGTGCTGCACGGCAGCCACGAGCCCCGCGAGTCCAGCTCGACCGTTGCCGCACGCACGCCGGGCCCGGCCAGTACCGCGCCGGTGGACGTGTCCGCCCCCGCCGGCCCGCTCGCCGCGCCCTGCCAGCCGCTCATGCCCGCGCTGCCGGCGGCCCTGGACCGGATGACGACCCGGCCGGTACGCCCGGACTCGCCCGCCGCGCACGCCTGGGGCGATCCCGCGATCGTGCTGCGCTGCGGCGTCGGCAGGCCCGTCGACCTCACCCCCACCGCCGACCTGCTCGACATCAACGGGGTGAGCTGGCTGCCGGTCGTCGGCCTGCACGACGTGGTGTGGACGACCACCGACCGCGGCGTCTACATCGAGGTGGCGGTCCCGAAGCGGTACGACGGCCGCAGCGGCCCGATCACCGACCTGTCCAACGTGATCGCCGCTACCGTCCCCAAGATTGGCTAGCTTGCCAGCCGGGATCCAGGTTTCCGCTGCCAAGGCGGAGCGGGCCGCCGCGTGCGTTCTTGGCACGCAAGGGCCGCGACAACGCCGGCAGCGGGAAGCTGGGCCCGGCTAGCGTAGGCCCGTGCCGCGGCGGAGGGCAGCCTCGACCAGGCGGTCGAGGAGTTCGGGGTAGGACACGCCGGTCGCCTCCCACATGGTCGGGAAGGCGGAGGTGGGGGTGAACCCGGGCATCGTGTTGACCTCGTTCACGATGAGTGACCCGCCGGTCAGGAAGAAGTCCACCCGGGCCAGTCCGGCGCAGTCGAGCGCCTCGAACGCCCGGCACGCCAGCTCCCGCACCTCGGCGACGACGCCGTCCGGCAGGTCAGCAGGCACCCGGAACGGCGACTCCTCCAGGTACTTGGCCTCGAAGTCGTACCAGTCGTGCGCGCCGGACAGCACGACCTCGCCGGGCAGGCTGGCCTCCGGCCGGCCGTCCGGACCCTCCAGCACCCCGCACTCGATCTCGCGGCCCACCATCATGGCTTCGACCAGCACCTTCGGGTCGACCCGGCGGGCGAACTCCAGCGCGGCGTCCAGGTCGGCCCAGTCGGTGACCTTGGTGATGCCGGCCGACGACCCGGCCCGCGCCGGCTTGACGAACACCGGCAGCCCCAGCCGCTCCCGCTCGTCCAGGGTGAGCGTGCGGTCGCCGCGCACGACCGCGTACGGGCCGACCGGCAACCCCTCGGCGGCCAGCAGCTTCTTCGCGTACTCCTTGTCCATCGCGACGGCGGAGGACAGTACGCCGGCGCCGACGTAGGGGATGCCGGCCATCTCCAGCAGGCCCTGGATCGTGCCGTCCTCGCCGTACGCGCCGTGCAGCACGGGGATGACCACGTCCACGCCGCCGAGCGTGCCGGTGCCGTGGCCGGGTTCGAGGACCACCAGGTCGCGGTGTGTCGGGTCGCCGGCGAGTACCACGGCGGTGCCCTTGGCGACCTCGGGCAGTTCCCGGCCGTGGATCTCCAGCGCGGTGGGGTCGTCGGCGGTCAGCACCCACCGGCCCTCGGGGGTGATGCCGATCGGCACCACCTCGTACCGGTCGCGATCGAGCGCGCTGAGCACCGAACCGGCGCTGACGCAGGAGATGGCGTGTTCCGTCGACCGGCCGCCGAACACGACGCCGACCCGGATTTTCCGCTGCTCAGGCTCCCTGTGACCCGCTGCCATCCCGAGACCCTACCGTGCCGGTCCGCTCGGCTTTCATCTCCCGCGCCATGAGCTCGCGCACCATGTCGCCGGGCTTCATTCCTTCGTAACACACCTTGACGATCACCTCGGTGATCGGCATCTGCACGCCGTGCCGCTCGGCGAGGTCGAGGATGGACCGGCACGACTTCACGCCCTCGGCCGTCTGCCCGGTTTCGGCCTGCGCCTGCTCCACCGACTCGCCGCGACCGAGCCGGGTACCGACCATGTGGTTGCGGGACAGCGGCGAGGAACAGGTGGCGACCAGGTCGCCGAGGCCGGCCAGCCCGGCGAAGGTGAGCGGGTCGGCGCCGAGCGCCGCGCCCAGCCGGGCGGTCTCGGCCAGGCCGCGGGTCATCAGCGCGGCCTTGGTGTTGTCGCCGAAGCCCATGCCCTCGGCGACGCCGCACGCCAGCGCGATGACGTTCTTGACGGCGCCGCCGAGCTCGCAGCCCACCACGTCGGCGTTGGTGTACGGGCGGAAGTACGGGGTGAAGCAGGCCCGCTGCACGGCGGCGGCCCTGTCGTGGTCGACGCAGGCGATGACGCTGGCGGTCGGCTGGCCGTCGGCGATCTCCCTGGCCAGGTTCGGTCCGGTGAGGACGGCGACGCGCTGCTCCGGCGCGCCGAGGACGTCCCGGATCACCTCGCTCATCCGCAGCGCCGTGCCGAGCTCGACACCTTTGGCCAGGCTGAGCAGCATCGCGGTGGTGGGCACGGCCGCCCGCACCGCCTCGAGGTTGCGGCGCAGGGTCTGCGACGGCAGCGCGAACACCACCAGGTCGGCGCCGACCAGCGCGGTGGCGGGGTCGGCGGTGGCGCGTACCG
This sequence comes from Mycobacteriales bacterium, assembly GCA_045806985.1. Lineage (GTDB taxonomy): Bacteria > Actinomycetota > Actinomycetes > Mycobacteriales > JBJMIH01 > JBJMIH01. The sequence goes on from JBJMIH010000137.1 coordinate 21,642, forward strand.
TGTCCGGCAGCTTCACGCCGGGCAGGTACTCGGCGTTCTCATGACTCCGCTCGACGGCCTCGGCGATCTCCGGCCGGCGGGCCCACAGCCGGACGTCCGTACCGCCCGCGTCGGCGAGCACCTTGGCGAACGTCGTACCCCACGAACCCGCCCCCATGACCGTCGCGATCACTTCTCGACCTCAGGCTTCTTGTCCTTCTGGGGGTCGTCGGTGTCCGGGCGGACGTAAAAGTCGTCCGGCGGCCGCTCGCCCCTGATCTCCGCCAGCTGGTCACGTATGGTAGTCATGATCAAGGTCGTCGCGGCGCGGAGCGCGTCCGCCGTCAGCGGCTTGCCGGCCCACGGCGACAGGTCGACCGGCGGGCCGGCCCACACCCACACCTTCGTGCGCGGGCGCAGCCGCCACTTCTTCTTCTGCGGGTGGTACAGGTTCTGCGCCCCCCACTGGGCGATCGGGATCACCGGCGCGCCGGTGGTCAGCGCCAGCCGGGCGACGCCGGTCTTCGCCCGCATCGGCCACATGTCCGGGTCGCGGGTGGTGGTGCCTTCCGGGTACACGATCACGGTGTCGCCGCGCTCCATCGCGGCCACCGCGTCCCGCAGCGCGTCCGAGGCCTCGGCGGTACCGCGGTACACCGGGATCTGGCCGGTGCCGTTCAGCACCCACCGCAGCCCGAAGACCTTCCACATCGACGCCTTGGCGAGGAACTGGGGGCGGCGCCGGCAGTCGTACACGAAGTGGGACATCACCAGCGGGTCGATGTGGCCGATGTGGTTGACCGCGAAGATCGCCGGGCCGGAGCGCGGGAGGTTGTCGCGCCCGCGCCAGTCACGCTTGGTGAAGAGCGTGAGCAGCGGTTTGAGGACCACGACCGCGAGCCGCAGCCAGAAACCCCAGTAACCCCTGCGCACGTGCGTCCTCCTCCTTCGTTCCGGACCTGCGGACGGCTGAGTCTGGCCTGGCCAGGGTCGTCCTGTCGAGCCCGGGAGTGTTTGGGACACTCGGCCCGTGGAGGGTTGGGCGGTCGTCGTCCCGGTCAAGCGGCTGGAGCGTGCCAAGACCCGGCTGGTCGGGGCGGTGCCGGGGGTTCCGCACGGCGAGCTGGTGCTGGCGATCACGCTGGACACGCTGGCGGCGGCCGGCGCGTGCGCCGCGGTCGAACGGATCGTGGTGGTCAGCGACGACCCGGTCGCCCGGCGGGCGGTCACGGCGCTCTCGGATCGGATGGCGGTGGTGCCGGACGTGCCGGACGCGGGCCTGAACCCGGCCCTGGAGTACGGGGCGGCTCAGGCGGCCGGCACCGCCGCCGGAGTGGCGACGCTCTCCGCCGACCTGGCGGCGCTCCGCCCCGGCGAGCTGGCGGCGGCGCTGGAGGAGGCGCTCGCCCACCCCCGGTCGTTCGTGGCCGACGCGGCCGGCACCGGCACCACGCTGCTGGCGGCGCGGGCCGGGACGGCGCTGCGGCCGGAGTACGGGCCGGGCTCGGCCGCCGCGCACGCGCGGTCCGGCGCGGTGCCGCTGGCCGGTGCGTGGCCGTCGCTGCGCCGTGACCTGGACACCCCCGCCGACCTGTACGCGGCCGCCGCGCTCGGCCTCGGCCCCCGTACCGCCGCCCTGATGGCGGCTACGCTGAACGGCGTGCAGGGCACGGTGAAGGACTTCGACCCGGAGAGCCGGAGCGGCCACGTGCTGCTCGACGACGGCTCGGAGGTGGTGTTCGGCACGGCGGCGTTCGACGCGGGCGGCCTGCGGCTGCTGCGGCTCGGGCAGCGGGTGCGGATGGAGTCCGGCAGCGACGGCGAGGTGCGCCGGATCACCCTGGTCACCATGCCGTGAATGGCATCGACGCGGCCGGCGGGGTGCTCTGGCGGGACGCGGCCGGCGGCCCGGAGGTGGCGCTGGTACACCGCCCGAAGCGGGACGACTGGTCGCTGCCGAAGGGCAGGGCGTACCCCGGCGAGGACCCGCTGCTCACCGCCTGCCGGGAGGTCGTCGAGGAGACCGGTTACCTGCCGAGGGCGGTTCGCCGGCTGCCGGACACCCGGTACCAGGTCAGCGTGCGCGGCCAGCTGGTGCCGAAGATCGTGCGGTACTGGGCGATGCGGGTGGCGGCCGGCGAGTTCACGGCGAACGGCGAGGTGGACGCGCTGGAGTGGCTGCCGGTGCCGGGCGCGCTCGACCGGCTCTCCTACCCGACCGACCGGGCGCCGGTCCAGGAGGTCGCCGCGCTGCCGGACGCGGACGTGACCCTGCTGCTGGTACGGCACGCCAAGGCCGAGCACACGCAGCCCGACGCCGACCGGGCGCTCAGGGCGAGCGGCCGGGAGCAGGCGGAGCGGCTGCGGCTGGTACTCCCCTGCTACCTGCCCGCCCGCATTCTCACCGCCACCCCGCGCCGGTGCCGGGAGACGGTCGCCCCGCTCGCCGAGGCGCTCGGCCGTGCCGTCGAGGACTGCCCGGTGGTCGGCGAGCCCGAGTACGGCGGCGACGCCGACGCGGCCGTCACGCTGCTGCGCGAACTCGCCGCCGCCGGTACCGCCGCCGTCCTGTGCGGCCAGGGTGGCACCATCCCCCGCGTGCTGACCCGCCTCGCCTACGCCGACGGCGCCCCCGTCCCCACCCTCGAGACCGCGACCGGCAGCGTCCACGCCCTGACGTTCACCCCCGCCGCCCGCTGCGTCGCCGCCGACTACCACCGCCCCTAACCACCGTCACGGCTTCACCGGTCGCATTCTCGCAGGGCCTGTGGAAAAGTGGACGGTTCGTCCCGCGCCACGCCCTAACGTCCACCGGATGCCCGTCATGGCCTATCTGGACGAATCGCTCCGCTCCCGGTACCTCGTCTGCGCGGCCCTCGTCGACACCGGCGACCTGGCGACCGTCCGCGCGCTCGCCCTGTCGCTGCGGATGCCGGGCCAGCACCGCTGGCATTTCAAGTCCGAATCGGACCGTCGCCGCAAGACGATCCTGTCGGCGCTCGGCTCGTCCGACCGCGTCCGCGGCCTGGTCTACACGTCCCGCGACCAGGAGACCCGGGCACGCGCCGACTGCCTGACGGCGCTGGTGCCGGACCTGCTCGAGCACGGCGTGACCCGACTGACGCTGGAGAGCCGGGAGGGCCGCGACGACGAGGACCGCACGGTGCTGTACGAGGCGCTGCGCAAGGCCGGGGCCGAGATGCCGTACCGGCACCTCCGGCCGGTGGTGGAGCCGGCCCTCTGGTGGCCGGACGCGCTGGCGTGGGCCTACGGGGCCGGCGGCGACTGGCGTCGCCGGATCGCGCCCACCGTCGCGAGGATCCGGCACCTGCCGTGAAACTGCCCCCGGACAGCGCGAAACCCGGCCGCCGACCGTCCGGACGGGGACCGGGCTCACTTCCCGCGGCTAGTGCCTTGGGCTGCAACGATCTTCGCCCGGTTCCACAGCTCCTGTCAAGCGTGTAGGCGGCCACTCGGCGGTGAACGGGGGGTTAAGAAAGTTGCGTGGATCTTGGCGGGCCTGGGGCGAAGTGGGGATTACGTCGGAAGATGGCAGGGTGAGCGCCGAACCTGTCCCGAGCCCGGCGGATGACGCCCTCCCCGACGACCGGTACCTGAACCGCGAGCTGTCCTGGCTCGATTTCAACGCCAGGGTGCTGAACCTCGCCGAGGACCGGACCCTGCCCCTGCTGGAACGGGTGAAGTTCCTGGCGATCTTCGCCTCCAACCTCGACGAGTTCTTCATGGTCCGGGTGGCCGGGTTGCAGAGACGGCAGTCGACCGGGCTGTCGGTGCGGTCGGCGGACGGGCGGACCACCCGTGAGCAGCTCGACCTGCTGGCCGAGCGGGCCAGGGTGCTGATCGGCCGGCACGGCCGGTGCTTCCGCGACGACGTGCTGCCGGCGCTGGCCGAGACCGGCATCCGCGTCCTCCGCTGGAGCGACCTGGCCGAGAACGACCAGAAGCGCCTGCACGCCTACTTCCGCGACCAGGTCTTCCCCGTGCTCACGCCGCTGGCCGTCGACCCGGCGCACCCGTTCCCGTACATCAGCGGCCTGTCGCTCAACCTGGCGGTGCGCGTCCGCGACCCCGACACGTACGGGGAGCGCTTCGCCAGGGTCAAGGTCCCCGACAACGTCCCCCGTTTCGTCCCGGTCAACGAGGGCACGTTCATTCCGCTGGAGGACGTGATCTCCGCGCACCTGCCGCAGCTGTTCACCGGCATGGAGGTCATCGAGCACCACGTCTTCCGGGTCACCCGCAACGCCGACCTGGAGGTGGAGGAGGACCGGCACGAGGACCTGCTGCAGGCGCTGGAGCGGGAGCTGGCCCGGCGGCGGTTCGGCCCGGCGGTACGGCTGGAGGTGGCCTCCTCCACCGCCGGCCACGTCCTGGACCTGCTGAGCCGGGAGCTGGACGTGGCGGCCCGGGACGTCTACCGGGTACCGGGCCTGCTCGACCTGGCGTCGCTGTGGGCGCTGTACGACCTGGACCGCCCGGACCTGAAGGACGATCCGCTGGTGCCGGCGACCCACCCGGCGCTGGCGGAGGGCGAGACGCCGAAGAGCGTGTTCGCCACCCTGCGCGAGGGCGACGTGCTGGTGCACCACCCGTACGACTCGTTCGCGACCAGCGTGCAGCGGTTCATCGAGCAGGCCGCCGAGGACCCGCACGTGCTGGCGATCAAGCAGACCCTGTACCGCACCTCCGGCGACTCACCGGTCGTGGACGCGCTCATCGACGCGGCGGAGGCCGGCAAGCAGGTGGTGGTGATCGTCGAGATCAAGGCCCGCTTCGACGAGCACGCCAACATCCGCTGGGCGCGCGCGCTGGAGCGGGCCGGCTGCCACGTGGTGTACGGCATGGTGGGTCTGAAGACGCACGCCAAGGTGGCGCTGGTGGTGCGCAGGGAGGGCAACCAGCTGCGCCGGTACGCCCACGTCGGCACCGGCAACTACAACCCCAAGACGGCCCGGATCTACGAGGACATCGGCCTGTTCACCGCCGACCCGGACGTGGGCGCCGACCTCACCGACCTGTTCAACTCGCTCACCGGGTACGCCCGGCCGCCCGGCTACCGCGGCCTGCTGGTGGCGCCGCAGGGCGTCCGCACCGGCATCCTGGAGCGGATCGGCAGGGAGGCCGAGCACGCCAGGGCCGGCCGGGAGGGCCGGATCGTCATCAAGTGCAACGCGCTGGTGGACGAGGCGGTGATCGACGCGCTGTACCGGGCCTCCCAGGCCGGCGTGCGGATCGACCTGGTGGTGCGCAGCATCTGCGGCCTGCGGCCGGGTGTGCCGGGGCTGAGCGAGCGGATCCGGGTGCGCTCGATCGTCGGGCGGTTCCTGGAGCACTCGCGGATTCTGGCGTTCGGCAACGACGGCGACCCGGAGTACTGGATCGGCAGCGCCGACCTGATGCACCGCAACCTGGACCGCCGGGTGGAGGCGATGGCGAGGGTGCTGGACCCGCTCGCCACCAAGCAGCTCCAGGAGATCCTGGACAGCGTGACAGCCGACGACCTGGCCTGCTGGGAGCTGCGGGCGGACGGCACCTGGCGGCGGCGCACCTCCCGCACCCGCCAGCTCCGCGACCACCAGAGCTGGCTGATCGCGCGGCACGCCGAGGGCACGGAGTGGGTGAAGGACGCATGATCGTGGCGGCCGGCGGCATCCCGTACCGGACCGACGGCGGCGGGCCGCCGCGCGTGGCCGTCGTGCACCGGCCACGCTACGACGACTGGTCCTGGCCGAAGGGCAAGGCGGAGCCGGGCGAGCACCCGCTGCTGACCGCCCGCCGCGAGGTGATCGAGGAGACCGGGCTGCCGGTGCGGGTCGAGCGGCGGCTGCCGAACAGCGCGTACCGGTCGGCGCGGCAGGGCCAGCCGGACCTGAAGACCGTCCACTACTGGTCGATGGGCGTCACCGTTGCCATGGCCGGAGACATGGCCGGAGACACCGACCCGCCGGGATTCACGCCGAACAGCGAGGTGGACGCGCTGGACTGGCTGACGGTGCCGGAGGCGGCCGACCGGCTGAGCTACGACCGGGACCGGGAGGTGCTGGCCGCGTTCGCCGCCGCGCCCGGCCCGCACACGGTGGTGTTGCTGGTACGGCACGGCGAGGCCGGCGAGCGGGGCAGCTGGTCCGGCCCGGACACGGCGCGCCCGCTGACCGCGGCGGGGCGGGACCAGGCGGCGGCCCTGGCCGCGGTGTTGCCGGCGTACCGGCCGGAACGGGTGCTGTCGGCGCCGCCGGCGCGCTGCGTGGAGACGGCGGCCCCGCTGGCGAGCGGGCTGGGCCGGCAGATCGAGACCGAGGCGGTTTTCTCGGAGCCGGAACTGGGCGGCGATCCGGTCGCCGCGGTGGGCTGGATACGGAAGCTGGCCGCGCTCGGCGCGCCGGCGGTGGTGTGCTCCCAGCGCGGCGCGATTCCCCGCATTCTCGCCTTGATCGCCGCCGAGGACGAGGTTCCACTGCCCGCCGCGAGCGCCGCCAAGGGCAGCGTCTGGGCGCTCTCATTCGACCGCGAATGCCGCCTCACCGGATCGGAGTACATGCCCGCCTTGACCCCGGGAACGGCCGGCATCCACTGACCGACGTACCGGCGGCGAGCCGGCCGCAACAGCGCCCGGGCCGGTTCCCCCGTGAGGGAACCGGCCCGGGCGTGGTCAAGACTCAGCGCTTGCGCGCGGGCGCCTTCTTCGCCGTGGTCTTGGTGGCGGTCTTCTTCGCCGTCGTCTTCTTGGCGGCTGTCGCGGTCGTCCGCTTGGTCGCGGGCGCCTTCTTGGCGGTGGTCTTCTTCGCCGCCGTGCTCTTGGTGGCGGTGGTCTTCTTCGCCGCCGCCGTCTTCTTCGCGGTGGTCGACGACTTGGCCGCCGTCGACCTGGTGGTCGACTTCGTGGCCGGCCGGGTGGTCGACTTCGTCGCCGCCGCCTTGGCGGTCGTCTTCTTCGCGGCGGTCTTCTTGGCCGGCCGCTCCAGCTTCTTGGCGCCGCTCACGACGTCCTTGAACCCGGACCCGGCGCGGAACGCCGGCACCGATGTCGCCTTCACCTTCACCGGTGCGCCGGTAGCGGGGTTACGCGCGGTACGGGCACTCCGCCGGCGCTTCTCGAAGACGCCGAAACCGGCGATCGAGACCTTCTCCCCCTTGGCCACCGCACGAACGACGGCGTCGATGAAGCCATCAACTGCGCTGAGCGCTGTCTTGCGCTCTCCCAGGCGCTCCTCGAGCGCCTTGACCAATTCGGCCTTGTTCACGTGTGGTCCCTCCCCAGGACATTCTGGCTGTTGGCTTGAACGCC
>JBJMIH010000138.1:0-4848 GCA_045806985.1 Mycobacteriales bacterium
GCTCGGCCAGCACATCCCGAGGCTCGCCACCAGCCAGGTCAACCTGGCCCTGTACTTCAACGCGCTGACGTTCCTGGTGTCGGCGTTCGCCGTGTTCTTCGTCCGCGAGATGGGCGGCAGGGTCACCGGCGACGCCGGCCAGCCGCCCGGCTTCGTCAGCGCCGTCCGCGACGGCTGGCGGTTCATTCGCGGTACCCCGCTGGTCCGCGGCCTGGTCGTGGGCATCTTCGGCGCGTTCTTCTCCGGCGGCTTCGTCATCGGCACCGGAACCTTCTACGCCAGGAGCCTGTCCGGCGGCGAGGCAGCGTTCGGCCTGCTGTTCGGCGCCCTGTTCGTCGGACTGGCGCTCGGTATCGGGCTCGGGCCGCGGCTGGCCAGGGACCTGTCCCGGCGGCGCTGGTTCGGCGAGTCGATCGTGCTGGCCGGTTTCGCGGTGGCGCTGCTGTCGGTGATGCCGCACCTGTTCTTGGCGATCATGGTCACCATGCTGGTCGGTCTCGGCGCGGGCATGGCGTACCTGGCCGGCATGACGCTGCTCGGCAGCGAGGTCGACGACGAGCTGCGCGGCCGGACGTTCGGCTTCATCCAGGCGATGGTCAAGGTCGTGCTGATGCTGGCGGTGGCGCTGGCGTCGCTGCTGGTCGGCGTCTTCGGCACCCGCCGGTACCACCTCGGCGGGATGCACTTCACGATCTCCAGCTCCCGGCTGCTGCTGGTGCTGGGCGGGCTGATCGGCATCGCGGTCGGCGTGGTGGCCTTCCACCAGATGGACGACAAGCCGGGCGTGCCGGTGGTGGCCGACCTGGTCTGGTCGCTGCGCGGCCGGCCGCTGCGGGTGCCGGGGCGCGGCGACGGGCTGCTGGTCGCGTTCGAGGGCGGCGAGGGCGCCGGCAAGTCCACCCAGGTGCAGTTGCTGGCCGGCTGGCTCGTCGAGCGGCACCGGGACGTGGTGGTGACCCGGGAGCCGGGCGCGACCCCGATCGGCGCGCGGATCCGCAACGTGGTGCTGGACCGCCGGTCGAACATCTCCGCCAGGGCCGAGGCGCTGCTGTACGCGGCCGACCGCGCCCACCACGTGGACACCGTCATCAAGCCGGCGATGGCCGGCGGGGCGGTGGTGCTCACCGACCGGTACGTCGACTCCTCGCTCGCCTACCAGGGCGCCGGCCGTAACCTGCCGATGGACGAGGTGGCCAAGCTGTCCCGGTGGGCGACCGGTGATCTGCGGCCGGACCTGGTGGTACTGCTGGACATCGACCCGCGGGTGGGGCTGCGCCGGGTGGGGCAGCGCAGCGAGGCGGACCGGCTGGAGGCCGAATCGCTGGAGTTCCACGACCGGGTCAGGGCCGCGTTCCTGGCGCTGGCCGACAAGGACCACGGCCGGTACCTGGTGGTGGACGCCACCGACGAGCCGATCGCGATCGCCGAGCGGGTACGCGCGCGGCTGGCCGGGATGCTGGGGCCGGTGCCGCGGCGGGAGCGGCCGCAGGTGCCGGCCGCCGTGGAGGAGGTGTCATGACGGACGCGCCGGGTGGCGTGTGGGAGCAGGTCGTCGGGCAGCCGGCGGCGGTGGCGACGCTCACGGCGGCCGCGGCGGCCGCCGCCGACCAGCTCGCCGGCCGGCCGGCCGCACCCGGGGCGATGACGCACGCGTGGCTGTTCACCGGCCCGCCCGGGTCGGGGCGGTCGGTGGCGGCGCGGGCGTTCGCCGCCGCGCTCCAGTGCCCGAACGGCGGCTGCGGCACCTGCCAGGAGTGCCACACGGTGCTGGCCGGCACGCACGCCGACGTCCGCGCGGTGGTACCGCAGGGCCTGTCGATCCCGGTCGGCGAGATGCGCGCGCTGGTGCTGCGGGCGGCGAGCTCGCCCAGCCGCGGCCGGTGGCAGGTGATCGTCATCGAGGACGCCGACCGGCTCACCGAGCAGGCGGCGAACGCCCTGCTCAAGGCCGTGGAGGAGCCGGCGGACCGGAGCGTGTGGCTGCTCTGCACGCCGTCCGACCACCCCGACGACGTGCCGGTGACGATCCGTTCCCGGTGCCGGGTGGTGGCGCTGCGGACGCCGGACCCGGAGGCCGTGGCCGACCTGCTCACCCGCCGGGACGGCGTGGACGCCGCCACCGCGCGATGGGCGGCGTCGGCGTCCCAGGGCCATGTCGGGCGGGCGCGCCGGCTGGCGACCGACGCCGAGGCGCGGGACCGGCGGACCGCCGTACTCGACCTGCCGCGCACCCTGACAGGTCTCGGCGCCTGCTACGACGCGGCGGAGAAGCTGGTCGCGGCGGTGGAGGGAGAGGCGGTGGCGCTGACCGAACACCGCGACGAGGAGGAGACCGCCGCGCTCAAGCAGGCGCTCGGCGCGGGCGGCACCGGCAAGGGCGCGGCCGCCGCCACCCGCGGCACCGCCGGAGTGATCAAGGAACTGGAGCGCCGGCAGAAGTCCCGCGCCACCCGTACCCAGCGCGACGCGCTCGACCGTGCCCTCACCGACCTGGCCGCCTTCTACCGCGACGTCCTGGTCACCCGGCTCGGCGCCCGGGTACCCCTGGTCCACCCCGACATCGCCGACGTCTCCGCCCGCGCCGCCCGCGCCTGGACCCCCGAGTCCACCCTCCGCCGCCTCGAAGCCGTCCTGGCCTGCCGGGACGCCATCGACGCCAACGTCAAACCCCGCATCGCCGTGGAAGCCATGGCGATAACCCTCTGGCAGGGCCACTGACACCAGCTCGTCACTACGCTCCCCCGCAGATACTTTCTCATTGCGATAGTCTCGCTATATGAAAGCCTTCGTGGGACGTGTCGCGGAGTTGGCGAGCCTGGGCGAGCTGCTCGACGAGGTGCGGCAGGGCCGCGGCCCCCGACCGGGGCGCGCCGTCGCCATCCGCGGCCGCCGGCAGGTCGGCAAGTCGCTGCTGGCCGAGGTGTTCTGCGAGCGAGCCGGTGTGCCCTTCTTCTACTTCCTCGCCACCGGCCAGCCCTCGGTCCCGGTGGAACTGGACAGGTTTGTCAGGCTCCTGTCCTCCGCCGCCTTCCCGAATGCGCGAATCGCCAGGAACAGCTCACCACGGAGCTGGCTGGAAGCCCTGGAGCTGCTCGCGGACGTGCTGCCGCGCGATCAGCCCTCGATTGTCGTGATCGACGAGTTGCCGTACCTCGTCGCGCAGGACCCGGGGTTCGAGGGTGCGCTCCAGGCAATCTGGGATCGCCAGATCTCGCCACTTCCGGTACTGCTGCTCCTGGTCGGCAGCGATCTGTCGATGATGGAGGCCCTCGGCTCCTACGATCGACCGTTCTACCGGCGCGCCAGGGAGATGGTGCTGCGCGAACTCAACCCCGCCGATGTCCAGGGCCTGACCGGGTTGCCGGCCCCGGCTGCCTTCGACGCCTACCTGATCACCGGTGGGCTACCGGTGGTGTGCATCGAGTGGCGCGACAGCGAGTCGGTGACCGGATTTCTTCGCCGGCAGTTCGCGCAGGCGATCTCGGTCCTCCTGGTGGGCGGCGAGCGCACGCTGAGCGCCGAGTTCCCGGCGGAGGCGCAGGCGGCGGTCGTCCTGCGAACGATCGGTTGCGGCGAGCGGACCTTCGGCGACATCGCTCGGCGGGCCGGTGGGCTGCCGCCCGGCTCGCTGCTTCGGTCGCTCGACCTGCTCCGGCGCAAGCGGGTGGTCGCCGCCGACACCCCGCTGTCGGTGCGGCCATCCAAGGAGACGCGGTACCGGGTCTCCGACCCCGCGCTGAGGTTCTGGCTGCGGTTCGGCGAGCCGGCGATCCCCGAAGCCGAGCGGGGGCGGCCGGATCTGGCGATGGAACGGTTCGAGCGGGAGTGGCGGTCGTGGCGGGGGCGGGCGATCGAGCCGGTGGTGCGGGAGGCGTTGAACCGGTTGCTGCCGGACGACCAGTTTCCCGACGTGCGCGAGGTCGGCGGATGGTGGAACAGGGCCAACAACCCCGAGGTGGATCTGGTCGGGGCTGACCGCGCCGGCGTCGCGGAGCGGGTCCTCTTCGTCGGGTCGATCAAGTGGCGGGAGGACTCCGCGTTCGACGCGGACGACTTCGAGCGGCTGGCCGGACACCGGATGGCGGTGCCAGGTACGACGCCGACCACGCCGCTGGTGGCGGTGTCCCGGGCCGGTGCCGAGGTCGACGGGTTGGCGGCGGTGTACCGGCCGGAGGACCTGATCGGGGCCTGGAAGTAGCGGGCCGGGCGCGCCGGGTGGTTGCGGCGCGCCCGGCGGTTCTCACACCGAGTGCAGTACCTCGGTCGGCGACAGGCGGGCGGCCCGCAGCGCCGGGTACAGCCCGGCGATCGCGCCCACCAGCATCGTCACCCCGGCCGCGCCGGCCAGCGCGGTGAGCGGCACCACCGCCGTCCAGCCCCGCTGGTTGGCGTACGCCAGCGTGATGACCGCTCCCGCGACCACGCCGGTGACCCCGCCCAGGCCGGACAGCAGCAGCGACTCGGCCAGGAACTGCCCGGCCACGTGCCGCCGGGTCGCGCCCAGCGCCCGCCGCAGCCCGATCTCCCAGCGCCGCTCCAGCACCGCGATCACCATCACGTTCGCGATACCCACCCCGCCGACCAGCAGCGCGACCGCGCCGAGGCCGAGGAACAGTGACGTGTACGTGGCCTTCGCCGCCGCCCGCGCGACCAGCGCGTCGGACGGCCGGGACACGCTGATCTCCTCGGGGTGTGCCGGGTCGGCGGCGGCGGCGAGCAGCGAGTGCACCCGGTCCACCGCGTCGTCCCTGGCCCGGGTGTACAGCGAGGTCGGGTACCCGTCGAACGCCAGCCGCTGCTGTGCCACCGGCCACCCGACGAAGGCGAGCGGGTCCGCGTCGGGCACCA